>NZ_LT963430.1:348850-697701 GCF_900199405.1 Beduinella massiliensis | reverse complement strand
ACGGGTTGAAAGGAGGGCCTCACCATGGCCAAGCGGAGCGGGCGGACCGGCACGCGCGTCGTGCTGTCGGCCCTGATGAAGAACGGCAGCGTGCTGCTGCTGTTTGAAATGCTCTACCGGGCCCTGGGCGCGGCCGTGCTCTACCCCGCCGTGCACGCCGTCCTCTCCGCCCTGCCGCGCCTCGCGGGGCAGGGCTTTCTGGGGCAGGAAAACCTGGGCCGGGTGCTCGGCAGCCTGCCCGCCGTGCTCGCGCTCGCGGCTGTGCTGCTCGCCCTGGGGCTGTTCGTCTGCTTCGAGCTTACGGCGCTCGTGCTCTACGGCGAGGCGGGCTACCGCGGCGAGCGCCTGACGTTGCGCGCCCTCACCGTCCGCGCGGCGAAGCGCACGGCCTCGCTGCTCGCGCCAAGGCGCCTCGCGGTGCTGCTCATGCTGCCCGCGATGGCGCTCTCCGTCTTCGCGCTGCTCGGCAGCTCCCTGCAGGCGGTCCGGGTGCCGGAGTTCATCCTCGACTTCCTGCGCGAGCGCCCGCCGCTGCACTTCCTCTTCGGCGCGCTGGTCGCGGGCCTGTGCGCGCTCGTCTTCCTCTACCTGCCCGGCTTCCCGGCGCTCGTGCTGACGGGCTGCTCGTTCCCGGAATCCTGGCGGACGGGGCTTCGGCTGCTGCGCGGGAAAAAGCTGCGCGCCCTCGCGGCGCTCGCCGCCGCCATGCTCGGCTACCTGCTCTCGCTGCTGCTCGTCACCCTCGGCCTCGCGGGGCTCGCCGCCGCCGGCGTGCGCCTCCGCTTCGGCGCGTCCGGCGGCGCGGACTACCTCCGGCTTCTCGGCGCGTGGGCGGGCGTGTGGCGCATCGCGGCGGGCGCGTTCCTCTCCGCCTGCCTGTTCACGGGGGCGACCGTGCTCTACCACCGCCTGCGCGGCGACGCGCGGCCCGCGCCGGAGCGCGCGGAGCGGACGGCGCGCGCGCGGCTCCTGCGCGCGGCGCGGCTGGCCGCGGTGGCCCTGCTGCTGCCCCTGTTCAGCGAATCGGAGCTGGGCGGGGCCGCGTACTACCCCCATTCGCCGGAAACGATCGTCGTCGCCCACCGCGCGGGCGCGGCCTTCGCGCCGGAAAACACGGTGGCCGCGCTGCGCCTCGCCGCGGAGCACGGCGCGTCCATGGCGGAGATCGACGTGCAGCAGCTTCGCGACGGCGCGCTCGTCGCGCTGCACGACACGAACTTCCGCCGCACCACGGGCGTGGACCTGAACGTGTGGGACGCGACGCTTGCGCAGGTGCGCGCGCTCGACGCGGGCGCGTCCTTCAGCTACGCATACGCGGGCGAGCCGGTGCCGGAGCTCTCCCAGATGCTGGAGGCGGCGAAGGGGCGCATCCGGCTCATGATCGAGCTCAAGGCCACGGGGCGCGAGCAAAACCTCGTGGAGGCGACGCTCGGCGAGATCGACCGCTTCGGCATGCGGGACGAGTGCGTCATCGCCTCGATGAACCTCGACCTGCTGCGGCGCGTCAAGGCGCTCGCGCCGGACGTTCAGACGGCCTACATCTCCGTGCTGCTGCTCTCGGAGCAGTACGACCTCGCGGACATCGACGCCTACAGCGTGGAGACGACCTCGCTCACAGGCGAGTTCGTCGCGGAGGCGCACTTTCAGGGCAAGCAGGTCTACGCCTGGACGGCGAACACCGAGCGGAACATGCTGAAGATCGTGCGCATGCAGGCGGACGGCCTCGTGACCGACAACCCGCTGTTCGCGGACTACTGCCTCAGCAACGCCGGAAGGGACCTCTCCATCGAGTCCCTGAGGGACCTCTTCTTCCCGGAGAGCCTGTAGCCGGGAGCCTTGTGCCGCGCGCTTTTTTGTTCGCCATCCCGATATACAGGTTCGCTTCTCCGTACAAAAGCGCGCTGGAGGCTTATCCCCCCGCGCGCTTTTCGTTCGCTATCCCGATATGTAGATTCGCTTCTCCGTACGCTTGCGCTTCTTTTGTTCGCCATCCCGATACACAAATTCGCTTCGCCGTACGCTTGCGCGCTTTGAGTTCGCTATCCCGATATACAAGTTCGCTTCTCCGTACGCCCCTGCGCTTTTTGCGTTCGCCATCTCGATACACAGATTCGCTTCTCCGTACACGCGCGAGCCGCTTTCGTTCGCCATCCCGATACACAGATTCGCTTCTCCGTACACGCGCGAGCCGCTTTCGTTCGACATCCCGATATACAGATTCGCTTCGCCGTACGCCCTTGCGCTTTTTCGTTCGCTATCCCGATATGTAGATTCGCTTCTCCGTATGAACGCGCGCTTTTTCATTCGCCATCCCGATATACAGGTTCGCTTCTCCGTACGACCGCACGCTTCCGCCGCGCGCCTTTTGTTTGCTATCCCGATATACAAGTTCGCTTCTCCGTACACCCGCGCGCCGCTTTCGTTCGCCATCCCGATACACGGATTCGCTTCTCCGTACACGCACGCGCATCTTTCGTTCGCTATCCCGATACACAAGTTCGCTTCTCCGTACACACGCGCTCTGGAGGCTTATCCTCCACGCGCTTTGCGTTCGCTATCCCGATATACAAGTTTGCTTCTCCGTACGCTTGCGCTTTTTTTGTTCGCCATCCCGATACACAGGTTCGCTTCTCCGTACGCACACGCGCTTTCCCCGCGCTTTTCCGTTCGCCATCCCGATACACAGGTTCGCTTCTCCGTACGCCCCCGCGCTTCCCCCGCGCTTTGCGTTCGCCATCTCGATACACAGGTTCGCTTCTCCGTACGCCCCCGCGCTTCCCCCGCGCGCTTTGCGTTCGACATCCCGATACGCAGATTCGCTTCTCCGTACGCCCCGCGCTTACCCCGCGCCCCTTTCGTTCGCCATCCCGATATACCGGTTCGCTACTCCGTACGCCCGCGCGTTTCCCGCGCCCTCATTCCTCGCCCGATTTCGGGCAGACGTACCGCGGCAGGCCCCGGCTGTGCTTCCCGTACTCGATCGCCTCCGTCGGGCAGCGGCAGATACAGGCCATACAGTGGGTGCAGTCCTTGCCCCACACGGGCCTGCCCGCCTCCAGCCGGACGTTGCCGAGCGGGCAGACGGCGGCGCACTTCCCGCAGGAGACGCACGCGTCGGTGGCGTAAAACTTCCCCGCGTGCACGAACGCCGGGTAGAACGCGGCGTTGACGGGGCCGCTGCTCAGCCTGTCCCGCCACGTCGGGGCGCTTTCGGGCAGCGCCTCGCCGCCCCCGATCCGCCGGGCGGCCTCGTCGATCGCGCCGTCCGCCTCCCGGATGATCTCAAGCGCCTCCGCCCGCGTGGGCGTGGTGAACAGCGCGACGTAGTTTTCCGGCATCCTGATCCCGGCGCAGCCCCGGTAGCGCAGCCCCTTTTCCGCGCAAAGCGCCCGCAGATACCTGCCCGCGTCCCCGATGCTCCCGCCGCAGGTCATCACGAAGTACAGGTCCCGGCTGCCCGCAAGCTCCGTCCGCGCGAGCCACGCCTGCACGACGCGGGGAATCCGCCACGCATAGGTCGGGACGACGACGACCCACGGGCTGTCCGAGTGCATCCGCGAAAAATCGCGGCCGCGAATCCGCTCAAACAGGTCGGTCACGCCGTCCCCCACGGCCCGCCCGATCCGCCTCGCGGCGTACGCGCTGTTCCCCGTTCCCGAGAAATAAAGAATCATGGCCCTCGCCTCCGTTTCGTTTCAGGTGGGCGCGCTGATGTGCAGGATGCTCGCGTAAATGAGGTCGATCAGACCGGCGATCTCCTTCCACTGCGTGCCGTCCACGCTCAGGTAGTAAAAGTTGCGGGTGCCCTCGCGCCGCATCGCGACGATGCCGGCCTCCCGCAGGATTTGCAGGTGGTGCGAGACGGAGGGCCGCGTCAGGTGCGCCTTTTCCGCGATCTCCCCGACGCGCACGCCCGTCAGGTCGCTTTGCAGCAGCACGAGCAGGATGAGCTGCCTCGTCTCGTCCCCGATGGCCGTAAACGCGCGCCTGCACGAGCGAAACCCCTCCACGATCTCCCGCAGCGCCTCTTCGCATTCCTTTGCCATGCCTGCCTCCTCTACATGTACCGGACGTCCAGCGCATCGCGCGGCGCGGCGCGCAGGAACCGCACGTCCGGGTAGCCCAGCACCAGCGTCATCGCCACGCGCTTGCCCCGGGGCATCTGAATCGCGCGGCGGATTGCGCGCGAGGCGTTCGCCGCCGTCGTGAAAAAACCGCTGTACAGCACGCCGAGGCCCTCGGCCTCCGCGACGAACTCCATGTTCTGCGCCGCGAGGACGCCGTTCGTCCTGTCCCTTGCCAGAATCACGATCGCGGTGGGCGCGCCAAAGAAGAAGAAGCGCTCGTCGATCTCGCGGTTTCGCGCCATCGGGCTAAACAGGTTCGCCAGCGGCTTGAGCCGCCGGAACAGGCGAACCGCCATGCGCTCGACCCGGTCCTTCTCCTGTTCGAGCACGACGAAGGACACGTCCTGCGCGTTTTTCGCGGTATGCGTCAGCCTGCCCGCCTCCAGGATGCGCGCGAGCGCTTCCCTGGGGATCTCCCGCTGCTCGAACCGGCGGATGCTTCGCCTGAAGCGAATGACCTCCAGCACCTCCCGCGGGTTCAGGCGCGCTTCCCCGCGCCTTTCGGCGGGCTCCTCCGCGCAGCCGCTGATCGAAACCGCCCGCTTCGGGCAGATCGCGGCGCACTGACCGCACATCAGGCAGTCCTCCGACAGGGTCTTCGCTTTGCGATTCTGGATCGTGAGGTTGTGCGCGGCGCACACGCCCGCGCACAAGCCGCAGCCGACGCACCTGCCCGCGTCGATTGTCACCCGGTGCTGCTTCATATCTTTCCGCCTTTCGTTAAGGATTATGAACCATTATACCGGGCGCGGGCCGCGCGGACAACATCGGTAAAGAAATTCGTTACCATTCCGGGCGCACTCTCCAACAAAAAAGGCCGCCCAAAAGGGACATGAAATAAGGAAACACAAAACGGTGAAGGGAGAACCCTTTACCGTTTTGTAGTTTATTGGCCTTATGGTCAAAAGATTGACGTAGAAAATGTTGATTAGCTGTGTTAGATAGACTTTAGGTTATCCAACAATGCGGCAATCCTGTATGTGCAATCGGTCTTTCTGTTTTCAGCCTTTCGCCAGGAATCTGATAGTGGAAAATATACTCCATCATTAGATTTTGAACCTAAATCCCATTGTCCATTTTCATCTTTATGATTATTTAACCAATCAACTACAAACGCCAGTTTTTCATGAGCAATGCTGTATTGCGATAACAATTCAATCATAGCAAGATAGCGGCTTGTTTCAAGCGAAGCAAATACAGGAGGAAAATCAAAAACTGAGCGTGAACAGCCAATATAATAAATGCCGTTCGGATAATTCAAAACATAATCAAGCATTCGTCTCTCTGTTTCGAAGGACAATGTGTTTGGTAATAGTACAAGTGGATAAAAGTTTACAAAGCTCTTAAAATAGTGTATTTTTTTGCCTTGCGAGCGTAGAGTGGTTCTATATGCTTCTTCATAAAGAATTCCTTCAAACATACCTTTTGAAAAGGCTTTTTCGATTACATCCGCCCATTGAGCGGCAACCATGACTGCTAATTTGTGTTTCGGCAAAAAGAGTCTTATGTTCGCTGCAAACATCGTTCTGAGAAAAAGTGACCAGTCAGGCTTTACTTCGTTGCGGTCAGGTATGGAAAGTTCGCCTATCAAACATTTTTCCATATATACAAGAGCACGACGAACAGGTTCATCTTCTGCTGTAAAGCCAAGGATGCGCAACCGCCTAAGCGCTTGTTCGGTTGTCATCGGTTGTTCTTTCGTGGGCTTACTGAGCGAATGAAAATATCCCCAACTTCCATCTTCATGTTGAAGCTCGATAATTTGCTTTGCCCACTTCCCATCTTTATACTTCACTTCAGTTATATCCTCCACGCTAGAAAATGCAAGTTCTCTTCGTCAGCCTTTTATCTCTTTCACTAACTAAATGTTTTGTGGCCACAGTATGAAATAAATTATCAGGGGTTTGGGTGCTCCCAACAAGACGTTTTTCGGAAGTGTGGCCACGCTTCCTATGCTTGCTATTCCTTTTAATCATTAATATTTGATACGGATACAACTTACAATCGTTGTATCCGTATCTGTTTTCTTATCTCACCGCGCCCCAAGCAGCCCTTTCTTTCCTATCGGATCACCCCGCACGCGCGCAGGGCCTGCCCGATCGCCTCGATGGAGATGGGCTTGCCCACGTGGGCGTTCATGCCCGCCTGGCGGG
Source organism: Beduinella massiliensis (assembly GCF_900199405.1). Classification (NCBI taxonomy): domain Bacteria; kingdom Bacillati; phylum Bacillota; class Clostridia; order Eubacteriales; family Beduinellaceae; genus Beduinella; species Beduinella massiliensis. The sequence goes on along the minus strand of NZ_LT963430.1, from coordinate 691,421 downwards.
CCGACTGCACGTCCTCGGTGAAGACGTTCGCGGTCATGGCGATGATGGGCACGTCCTTCGCCTGCGGGTGGGCGCTCGCCCGGATGGCGCGCGTGGCGTCGTAGCCGTCCATCACGGGCATCTGCACGTCCATGAAGACGGCGTCGTAGGTGCCCGGCGGCGATTCCTGAAAGGCGCGCAGCGCCTGCTCGCCGTCCTCCGCGCAGGAAACCTGCGCGCCCGCCGTCTCCAGCAGGTTCTTCGCGATGAAGAGGTTGACGGGGTGGTCCTCCGCGAGCAGAAAGCGCCTGCCCGAAAGGTCGGGCGCCTCCGCCTCGCCCGCCCCGTCCGCGGCCTCCGGCGCGCGGCAGCTCTCCCCGACCTTGAAGTGCACCGTCGCGGTGAACGTCGTGCCCTGGCCGGGGCTGCTCTGCAAGCGGATCGTGCCGCCCATGGCCTGCACGATGCTGCGGGCGATCGAGAGCCCCAGGCCGGTGCCCTCCACCCGGTTCACCGTGGAATCGATCTCGCGCTCGAAGGCGTCGAAGATCTTCTCCTGGTTTTCGGGCGCGATGCCGATGCCGGTGTCCGCCACGCTGATGACGAACGCCGCGTAGGCGCCGCCCTCGCGCGCCCCGCCGTCCGGGCGTTCGGGCGCCTCCTCCACCCGCAGGCGCACGCTGCCGCCCGCGGGGGTGAACTTGCTCGCGTTGTTGAGCAGGTTGATGAGCACCTGGTTGAGGCGCAGCATGTCGCCCACGAGGCATTCGTGCTCGATGCGCACGAGCTCCACCGAAAAGTCCTGCCCCTTCTCCCGGCACAGCGGGCGGATGATCGACTCGGCGCGCGCGACGGCGGCGCGCAGCTCGAACGGCTCCTCCGTGAGCACCAGGTGGCCGCTCTCGATCTTCGCCACGTCCAGCACGTTGCCGATCAGGGAAAGCAGGTGCTCCGACGAGGCCGTGATGACCTCCAGCCCCCGCTTCACCTCCTGCGGGTCGTCCGCGTGCGCGCGCGTGTAGCGCGCCATGCCCACGATGGCGTTCATGGGCGTGCGGATGTCGTGCGACATGTTCGACAGGAAGCGGGTCTTCGCCTGGTTCGCGCTCTGCGCGTCCTCCAGCGCGGCCTGCAGGGCGTCGCGCGCCTGCACCCGCGCCGTCACGTCCTTGCTCAGGAGGTAGGCGTAGCGCTGGCCGTCCTGCTCCCCGAAGAACGCCGTGCACCCAAACCAGAACGTCTGCCCGCCGCTCGTGATGCGGTAATCCAGGCTCCGCGCCTCCGCCCCGGCGCGGGCGATGCGCTCCGGCCCGCAGAAGCCGCGCAGCGCCGGAACGTCGCGCGGGTCGATCAGCTCGCGGCAGGCGCGCTCGAAGTAGGCCGGGTAGTCGGTGTCGGAAATCGGCAGGAACGCGCGCGCCTTCTCGCTGTAGATTTCCTGGCGGCAGGCGAGCGTCGAAAGGTTCACGATCACCTGAAAGTCGTACGCGCGCATGGTGATCTCCGACAGCCGCTTTTCGCGCGCGCGCACGCTCGCCTCCGCCTCCTCGCGCAGCCGCCGCGTGTGCTGGCGCTGGCGCTCGCGCCCGTAGGCCGACAGCGCGAACAGCGACAGCGCGATGCCCAGCGCCATCACGCCCTGGATCGCGAGCAGCATCACGCGCACGTCGCGCGCCTGCCCCGTCACGCTGCTCGCGGGCACCACCGCCGCCAACCGCCAGTCCGCGTCCGTCTCGCAGGGCACGAGGCACAGGTAGGCCTCCTCCCCGCCCATCCGCACGCCGTACATCCCGCCGGCGCCCGCCTGCGCGTCCCGCGCGATCCGGTTCACCCGCTCCTTTTCGCAGCCCATGGCGAGCAGCGCCTCGTAGAGCGTGCCGCCCGCGCCGTCCAGCCCGTCCGCGTGCGCGCCCCGCACCGTGAATCGCCCGTCGCGCGCGGAAAAGACGTACGCGCGGCCCGCGCCGTCCCGGAACGTCAGCAGCTCGTCCGCGTAGTAGCGCGCCGAGGGCAGCAGCGCATAGACGGCGCCGACGATCTGCGTCCCCAGGTACACGGGCGACTGAATCAGCACGTGCGCGTACGCGCCGTCCTCCGCGTCGCAGGAGGACACCGCCTCCTCGCCCAGGGAGAGCGCGCGCTCGGTCGCGGGCAGCATCGAGATGTCAAAGGGCTCGCCCTCGCTGGAAAAGCCCACGCCCGTCCCGTCCGCGTAGTACAGGGCCGAAAGCTCGTTGCTGTAGCGAAACAGCGTCATCGAATGCACCAGCGCCTGCTCCGAATAGCCGCCGACGCGCGCGGCGAAGCGGCGCACCATCTCCATGTCCGCCGAAAGCGCGCTGTCCACCCCGCGCCGGATCACCTCGGCGGAGGTCTTCAGGGCGTCCACGGCGTTTTTTTCCAGCCCCGCGGTAATCCGGCTGCAAAGCAGCGGCACGAACAAAAGCATGCCGCAAAGCAGCGCGGCGGCGCAAAGCAGCGCCACGCTCCCCCTCGCGGGGCGCGTATTTTTTCTCTTCATGGCGTTCTCCCAAGCCCCCGCGCGCTGCCGCCCGTTCGGGCCCGCGCAGGGTAATTCCCAGCCATTATAGCATTTTGGCAGCGAGATTTCGACGCCTTCAGCAAACTTTCATCGGATCGTGTTTTGGGCGCCCCTCCGGCCAAACGGGCGGGGGCGGCCGCTCCCTCCTTTCCCCGCCCGCGTATCGGATATTTGGACGATTGTGCCGGATATTCCCTGTAAGGGCGTCCCTGCACTCGGAAATTCCGGGCGCCTGTGCCGGAATTTCCATAGCACTCCATGATTTCTTATTTATAATGAATGCCAAGTGGCAACCGTCCGGCGGCCTATCCATTACCGCCGTCCATCGGTGCCCGGCGGGGGCGCGGGTCATCGGCCGAGGCCTTTCGCGCCCGCCAAGCGTTGGAACACTCCTAAGCGACATCATGAGGGAGAAACGAACATGAAGAAATTCTCATTGTTCATGGCGTTGGTCATGGCGATCTCCATGGTCAGTCTGACGGGCCTGGCGGAAGAGCCCCTCGTCAAGGAAAGCGCGTCCGGCTTCTACTACATCGAGCAGAGCGGCGACCAGGCGAGGCTGAGCGCCGCGTCCAAGGACGCCTTCATCCAGGCGGACGGCCTGACCTTTAAGGACCTGAACGGCAACGGACAGCTCGACGTCTACGAGGACTACCGCAGGCCCACCGAGGAGCGCGTCAAGGACCTGCTGTCCCAGATGAGCGAGAGCGACAAGGCCGGCACGCTGATCTTCGCCTGCATCGCGGGCAAGAACGGCAGCACGGTCACCGACTTCAATGCCGCCGTGACGGGCTTCCAAAATGACGTCGGCAGCGCGAACACCATCACGCCCGAGCATCCGGCCATCGTCAGCCGCGAGCCCGTCGTCAAGGTGGGCGAGGCCACGTACCTGCCCACGGCCTATCAGATCCAGGACATGCACGTGACGACGTTCATCGCCGCGCTGACCGGCGCGCCCAAGGATCAGCTCGATCTTTTCAACAAGATCCAGTCCATCGCCGAGGACACGCCGCTGGGCATCCCGGCGACCTTCTCCGGCGACCGCAGCTACAACACCTGGGGCGGCATGATCGACATGCCGCACTACGCGCTGGGCGTCGCCCACGACCCCGATCTGCTGTATAACCTCGTCTCCGAGTACGCCAAGGAGTCGGTGGCCCTGGGCTACCATCAGGTCTTCCACGGCTACGGCGACGAAATCGGCAGCTGGTACGGCGACGACGTCAACTACATCGCCGAGATGTCCGCCGCCGAGACGAAGGCTTACGAGGACCAGGGCTTCCAGTCCCACTCCAAGCACTTCATCGCCCGCGGCGGGCGCAACGCCTACGTGAACGCCAAGTCCCCGGCGAACCTGCTCGACAGCTGGCTCGTCGGCTGGAAGGCGGTCGTGGACGCGGGCACGCAGTGGGTCATGACGAACAACAACGAGGGCGTCACCCCCGGCGTGCAGGGCTACATGGACAAGGACACCTACGACATCCTGCGCGGCACCCTGGGCTACAAGGGCGTCGTGTGCCTCGACTGGCCGCTGGACATCGCGAGCCTCATGACCAAGACCGGCGTCCTCGCGGACGGCACCGACGTGTCCACGCTCAGCGCGGTGGAGCGCTACGCGCTGATCCTCAACGCGGGCGTAGACATGTTCAGCTGCTACGGCGCGATCCCCGGCACGGACATCGAAGCCTACAGCGACAACAGCAACCGCGCGCTGCCGGACCTGATCGTCCAGGCCGTAAGCGACGGCCTCGTCACGGCGGAAAGCCTCGACGAGCACGTGGGCCGCGTGCTGACGCAGAAGTTCAACCTGGGCAGCTTTGAAGACCCGTACCGCGACTGGGCGGACGCGCTCGCGCTCATCGGCAGCGACGCGTACAAGGCGGAGCAGACCGTGCCCCTGAGCAACGCGGAGATCAACGCCGCCCGCCGCCCCGAGATCACCGAGATGGAGCAGCAGGTCATGGTCGAATCCTCCGTGCTGCTGAAGAACGACGGCGTGCTGCCGCTCGTGAAGGGCGCCAAGCTGTACGTGGACAGCAACAACGGCACCATCAAGGACGCCGACCTGGCCGCGCTGGCCGCCTACGGCACGGTCGTGGAAACCTTTGAAGAGGCGGACGTGTGCGTCTTCCACATCACCGCCTTCGACGACGCCTACGATTACATGATGGAGGACGCGATGGCGGCCGGCAAGCCCGTCGTGGTCATCACCGAGAGCACCAACGTCGCCTCCACCGAGCCGCGCCTCTTCGAGGCCGCGAACTGCGGCGCGATCCTGATGCAGACCTACCGCAACACGCCGGACCACGGCGCCTCCGTCGGTTCCTTCTACCGCTACGTGGACGCGGACATCACCGCGGACATGCTCTTCGGCGTGAGGGAACCCAAGGGCACCACGCTCTTTGAAATCGGCAAGAGCACCGACGACTACAACCTCTCCTGGGGCGAGCTGCAAATGGACATCGGCGTGGACGACGCGACGCGCCTGTACATGGCGATGATGGCCCGCGAGAATCCCACCCTCGACATGCCGACCAACCTGGGCGACGTGCTGTGGACGGCGAACTTCGGCATGGGCTATTCCGCCGCCGCGGACATCGAGCTGTGCCTGCTCACCGTGCCGCAGGAAGCCACGGTCGTCGAGACCGAGACCAACGGCCGCGTGCGCACCTCCGTGGACGTGCACAACGCGACGCTGAAGGCGGGCGAGCCCTTTGAGCTTCACTACGTCGCCAAGAACCACGGCGCCGACGGCCACGTGACCGTGCAGGTGCTGGACGGCGACAAGGTCGTCAGCGAGAAGTTCGTCGCGCTGGACGAGGGCCAGTTCCGCGTCATCAGCACCGAGCTGGCGCTGGAGGCGGGCGAGCACGTCCTCACCGTGGGCGGCATGAGCACCACCGTCACCGTCGAATAAGCGGGCTGTGCCGCAGCGGGCTGTGCCCGCACCCCTCTTCCGAACGGTTCCTTCCGCGCCGTGCTTTTGCGCACGCGGCCGCGGATTCTACCTCCTTTTGTGGGGGGCGGGCTGTGCCCGCACCCCTTTCGCGGGCTGTACCGCACCTACTTCGCGGGCTGTACCGCACCTACTTCGCGGGCTGTACCGCACTACTTCGCGGGCTGTACCGCACCTACTTCGCGGGCTGTACCGCACCTACTTCGCGGGCTGTACCGCACCCTTTTCCGAACGGTTCCTTCCGCGCCGCGCTTTTGCGCACGCGGCCGCGGATTCTACCTCCTTTCGTGGGGGCGGGCTTGCGACCGCCCCCACCCTCAAGCGGTTCCTTCCGCGCCGCGCCTTCGCGCGCGGGTTCCTACGGACATCCGAGATTCCCCCAAACCTTGCGGGCCGCCGGTTTGACGCTGTCAGACCGGCGGCCCCTTTTCGCCTTCATTCCCACGCATCCATCGCCCGCGGTTCCAGCACGCGCGGGGCGTTCCCCAGGTCGATCACGGTGACGCCCCGCTGCCCCTCGACGCTGCGCCGCACGCGGACGCCGGGGAGCGCGCGCATGTCGCATATCAGGTAATCGCACCGCTCCAGCACCGCCCGGACGGCCCGCAGGGTGCGCGCCCACGCCGGTTTTCCCTCCGCCTCGACGTACAGGTACCGCACGGGGGACAACGCGGGCTGCCCGGCCCGCGCGTCCTCCGCCTCGCGGGCCAGCTCCGGGTCGTGGGTCACCACCGTCCATTCCAGCGCCCGCCCGTGAAAGCGGCTGAACATGCGCTCGGGCGCGCAGCTCCCCCGCAGCGTCATGAACGCGCGGACGTCCAGGTCCACTGCGAGGATTTCCGCCATCTGCCGGAACCGCTCGCCGCCCATGGCCCCATCCGGCAGGAGGACGCCGCAGACCGCCGGGACGTCCGCCTTCCGCTTCCCGCGCATCCGCTTCAGCCGCTCCCCGGCCATTTTCCGCAGGCGTCTTCTGCCCCTGTCCGCCTTCACATGGATCGCCGCCGGCGAAACGCCCGCCTCCTGCGCGATGGCGCGGAACGTGCGCCCCGCGTCGATCTGCTCTACGATGGAGCGCTCCGCCGGCGGCAGCTTTTGCACGGCCTCCCGAATGAAGCTTTCCGTCTCCCCGCACGCGAGGTTCACCGTGCGCACGTTCCGCCGGTGCGCCGCGTACCTGAGCAGCTCGTATCCACCGTCCCGCAGCCCCGCGTAGCAGGAGCCGATGACCACGTCCGACCGGCGCACCATCCATCGCTCGATCCGCTTCCACGGGCAGGCGGAACGCTCCGCCTCCCCCGGCTCCATCCGCACGGGCGCCACCCGGTCAAAGGCCCAGCACGGCAGCTCCCGCCACATCCACCCGTATAAGTCCTCCGTCTTCGCCTCGCCCGCCCGGACCAGCAGCGTCAGGCTGATCTTCTTGCTCGGATAAAGCCGCTTTGCCCGCAGCGCCGCCATGTAGCACAGGTGGCTGAACGCCGCTCCCCGCCGGTAAAACAGGAATTCGACCTCCTCCGCCTCGCGAACCGCCTCTTCCACCGCGCCTTGAAGCCGCTCGTACAGGTCGAGGTCGTACACCTCGCTCCCCACAAATGTGCAGGTTGTCATGCCACCTGTCCCTCCCATAACAAAATGTTTTGGATTGCCTCCGTATCGAAACATTCGATAGAATAGAGGGTACAGGATAACTTTTAGAAAGGTTAACCCTTTTGAGTTAAATTGCTCTGAGAAAAAAATCGACGGTATGTATATGCCCTTCGGAATATAAAAAAATGGCCCCCGCGCAAGCGGGAACGGCCTATTGACGCAGTCACCTTTTATCTGTTATGATGGGTTCGTAGGCAGGAAGGTCTTACAGGGTGGTTCCCTCCGCAACGTGCTGTACAGAAGCGGAGGTGATGCGTATGTCGATCGTTGAGTTGCTCAACGTTCTTCTCGCAGTCGCCGGTTTAGTGCTGGGCGCATACGCGCTTGGTAAATCAAACAGACGATAAAATAAAAACCGCCTTGCAGCAGGAACCTGCAGGCGGTCTTGGTCTTTAGAGCAAAGACCGTTGCGGTGGATATCCACCCTGTAGGCAACACCCTTCCTGCCTACATTGTACAGCACACCCGCGTCCTTCGTCAAGAGGGGCGCGGTTCTTTTTTGCGCTTCATCGGCTCCCGCGTTCGCGGGAACGGCCTATTGACGCTGCTGCCTTTTATCTGTTATGATGGGTTCGTAGGCAGGAAGGTCTTACAGGGTGGTTCCCTCCGCAACGTGCTGTACAGAAGCGGAGGTGATGCGTATGTCGATCGTTGAATTGCTCAACGTTCTTCTCGCAGTCGCCGGTTTAGTGCTGGGCGCATACGCGCTTGGTAAATCAAACAGACGATAAAATAAAAACCGCCTTGCAGTCGCACCTGCTGGCGGTCTTTGGTTTCGGACAAAAGCCGAAGCGGAGGCTATCGCCCTGAAAGGTGGTCCCCTTCCTGCCTACATTGTACAGCACGCCAGCGTCCTTCGTCAAGAGGGACGCGGTTCTTTTTTGCGCTTCATCGGCCCCGCGCAAGCGGGAATCGGCCTATTGACGCTGCTGCCTTTTATCTGTTATGATGGGTTCGTAGGCAGGAAGGTCTTACAGGGTGGTTTCCTCCGCAACGTGCTGTACAGAAGCGGAGGTGATGCGTATGTCGATCGTTGAGTTGCTCAACGTTCTTCTCGCAGTCGCCGGTTTAGTGCTGGGCGCATACGCGCTTGGTAAATCAAACAGACGATAAAATGAAAACCGCCTTGCAGTCCGAACCTGCAGGCGGTCTTGGTCTTTAGAGCAAAGACCGTTGCGGTGGATATCCACCCTGTAGGTAGCACCCTTCCTGCCTACATTGTACAGCACACCCGCGTCCTTCGTCAAGAGGGGCGCGGTTCTTTTTTGCGCTTCATCGGCCCCGTGCAAGCGGGAATCGGCCTATTGACGCTGCTGCCTTTTATCTGTTATGATGGGTTCGTAGGCAGGAAGGTCTTACAGGGTGGTTCCCTCCGCAACGTGCTGTACAGAAGCGGAGGTGATGCGTATGTCGATCGTTGAATTGCTCAACGTTCTTCTCGCAGTCGCCGGTTTAGTGCTGGGTGCATACGCGCTCGGTAAATCAAACAGACGATAAAATAAAAACCGCCTTGCAGCTTGCCCTGCTGGCGGTTTCGTGGCCCTAATGCCATAGGCCGTTCGGTGGTTGAACCACCCTGAAAGGTAGACGCCTTCCTGCCTACATTGTACAGCACGCCCGCGTCCTTCGTCAAGAGGGGCGCGGTTCTTTTTTGCGCTTCATCGGCTCCCGCGCAGGCCGTCACGGCAGGGCCCGGCACAGGGGGGCCTTCGCGGCGGGCGTATCCCCGCACGGAGCGGCCCACCAGAAGGCCGTCCGCTCGCGCGCGCTTTCAAATAGGGCGCCCACGGAGACGTCCCGGTCAAGCGTGAACGCGCACGAGCCCTGCGCGGCGACCGCGTCCCCGGGCAGCCCCAGCCACCCGGCGAACCGGGCTCCCCCGTCCGCCGAGGCCGTGAGCCGCACCCGCGCCGTCGCGGGCTCGTAGTCGGAAAGCGATACCGCGCCGCCCGCCGCCCGGAGATGCAGCGCGTGCCCCTCGCGCGTGACGAAGCGCTCCAGTGCGAGCTCCCCGCAGGCGAACTCCCGCAGGTTCGGGCAGCCCGAAACGTCCAGCTCCCGCAGCCCCGTGCCCCCGCAGGCGAGGTAGCGCAGCGCCGCCTGCCGCCCCAGCCGCAGCGTCCGCAGGTCCCGGCACCCGTCGCACTCCAGCCACTCCAGCGCGCCGCAGCCCGAAACGTCCAGCTCCCGCAGCCCCGTGTCCGCGCAGCGCAGGTATTGCAGCCGCCCGCCGGGGGTGAGCGCCCGCAGCGCCGGGTTGCCCGCGCACTCCAGCCATTCCAGCGCGCCGCAGCCCGTGACGTCCAGCTCCCGCAGCCCCGTGCCGTAGCAGTATAGCTCCGTGAGCGCCGCCTGCCGCCCCAGCCGCAGCGTCCGCAGCCCCGCGCTCCCCGCGCAGTTCAGCCGCCGCAGCCGCGCGCAGCCCGAAACGTCCAGCTCCCCGATGCCGGTGCCCGCGCAGTCCAGCCATTCCAGCGCGCCGCAGCCCGAAACGTCCAGCGCCGAAAGCCCTGTGTTGCAGCACGCGAGGCTCAAAAGTGCCCCGTTTTCCCCCAGCCGCAGCGCCCGCAGCCCCGCGCTGCCGCTGCAATTCAGCCCCGTGAGCGCCGGGCAGTCCGACACGTCCAGCTCCCCGATGCCGGTGTTCGCGCAGTCCAGCTTCGCCAGCGCTTCCTGCCGCCCCAGCCGCAGCGTCCGCAGGCCCGCGCTGTCGGAGCACCTGATCTCCTGCAGGCGCGGGGAGTCCGACACGTCCAGCGCCGCGAGCCCCTCGCCGCCGCAGTACAGCTTTGTCGATTGAAGCAACGCCTTTTCCTCCCTTCGGGCCGAGCGGACGCGCTCAGGCCCCGCCCCGCAAAAACCCGGCGAGCGCCCGCTCCACCTTGCCGTACGTCACGGGCTTTTTGCAAAAATAGGGCACGCACAGGCGGTAGGCCTGCACGCCGAAATCCAGGTCGGAAAACCAGACGATCCTCCCGCACAGCGCCCCCGCGCTGGTGACGGTGTCGAGCCCCTCCACCCCGTCCTGGGCCACGACCACGACGTCCGGCTCCTTCAGGAGAACCCGCCCCGCCAGCCCTTCCCAGTCCGCGCAGCCCTCCGCCGACACCGGGACTCCGCTCTGCGTGCCCGCGCGGCGAACAAGGTCCATCACCGCTCTCCGCTCCGCTTCGTCGCCGTCGCATACGATCACGTTCAACATGGGCCGCCTCCCTTCCGGTCGCCTTCCTGTCCCCAGCATAGGCCGGGGCGGGGGCGCTTACAAGGGGTTGGCGTCATTTTGCGCATTTTGGCGACGAATTGCGTTGCCGCGCCCGGGGATTGGGTTTAAAATAAAGGGACAGAAGAGAACGGATGCCGGAGGGAGGGACGCCCCATGAAGATCGCCGTCGTGGACGACCTGGCCGCGTGCCGCGCGCAGGTGTGCGCGTGCCTGCGGCGCTACCTCGCGCAAAGATACGCCGGGGAAGCGCCCGTGGTAGACGAGTTTTCCAGCGGGGAGGCGCTGCTCGAGCGCTTCGCGCCGGCGGCCTACGACCTGATCTTCCTCGATCAGTTCATGGAGGGGCTCTCCGGCCTCGACACGGCCCGGCGCATCCGTGCGCGGGACAACCTGGTGCCGCTGGTGTTCGTCACCACCAGCCGCGACCACGCCATCGACAGCTTCGGCGTGCGGGCCTGCGGCTACCTGGTGAAGCCCTTCGCGGACGAGGACTTCGCGCGCACGATGGAGGCCGCCGGGCTGGCGCGCATTCGGGCCGCGCGCTTTATCCGCCTGGATCGCGAAAAGCTCCTCCTGCGCGACATCCTCTACTGCGACCAGGACGACCACTACGTGCAGCTCCATACGGGGGGCCGCGGCCTGCTGCGCCTGCGCCTGCCCTTCGCGGAGCTGACGCGGACGCTTTCGCCCTACCCGCAGTTCCTGAACTGCTACCGGTGCTGCATCGTCAATCTGGACCGGGTGGAGCGCATGGACAGCCTGTCCTTCGTGATGGATACGGGCGAGCGGGTTCCCTTCTCCCAGCGGGACCGCAAAAAGATCGAGGCGCTGTATCACGACTACCTGTTTGCGCGCGAGAGGGAGGAAGAGCTGCTGTGATGCGACTGGTCGATTCCCTGATGGTGCTGCTGTTCCCGTTTCTCGATTCCCTGCCCTTCACCCTGCCCCGGTACTGGCTCTTCCGGGACAGGCTGCGCATCCCCCTGCGCTTCGTCGTCCTGCTTCAGGTGCTGCTCGCCTCGCTCAACAGCGCGGTCTTCTACCTCATAAACCTGGACGGCTACGCGGCGGCGGCGCGGTGGACGACGCTCATCCGCTACGCCTTCCTGCTGGTCTACATGGCCCTGGGCTTCGCGCTGATCCGCGACAGCTTTCCCAAGCTGATGTTCACCTACCTGCTGCTGCTCTCGTGGTCGTTCTTCGTGTACGGCAACGCCAACTACGTCGAAAGCCGCTTCTTCTGGGACTTCTCGGACCGGCATCCGTACCTCGTCTACAACGCCGCCCGCGTCGCGGTTTACCTCGTCACCTGCCCGTTCCTGCTGCACTTTTACAGCCATACGGTGGCGGACGCGCTCAGGATCAACGACCGGACGCTCTGGCGCTACCTGTGGGTTATCCCGCTGTTTTCCGCGTTGTTCGGCATGCTCTACTGCACCACGCAGGACGTGTACGCCTACGCCTCCTGGCAGTTCCTCGTCAGCCGCTACCTCATGCTGCTGGGCTCCTGCTACGTATCGTACGTCGCCCTGCGGGTGCTGACGATCTCCCGCAGCCGCGCGCAGCTCGAGGAGGCGCTCCGCTACGCGGACCGCAGCCTGATCGCCCAGAAGAAGCAGTTCGACAGCCTCTCCGCCCACATGGACGAGATGCGCAGGGCGCGCCACGACCTGCGCCAGCACCTGGCGGTGGTGCAGTCCTTCATCGACCGGGACGACAAGGCGGGCCTTTCGGAGTACATCGACATCTACAAGAGCGAGCTGCCGCCCGACACGCTGGAGCTGTACTGCCGCGACGACGTGGTGAACGCCGTCCTGTGCTACTACGCCTCGCAGGCGCGGGGCAGCAGGATTCGCTTCGAGGCGAAGGTGGACTACCCGGCGGACTGCCCGGTCTCCGCCACGGACATCACGGTGCTGCTGGGCAACCTGCTGGAAAACGCGGTGGAGGCCTGCCGCCGCGAGCCGATAGAGCGCCGCCTGATTCGCCTGAAGGTGGCGCGGCGGGGCGGGGCGGCGCTGCTCGTGCTCGCGGACAACCCCTGCCTCGCGCCCGTGTCCTTCGAGGACGGTCTGCCCCTGTCCTCCAAGCGGGCGGGCCACGGCATCGGCGCGGCCTCCGTGCGCGAAATCGCCGTCCGCTACGGCGGCGAGGCGCGCTTTGAGCAGCGCGACGGCATGTTCCGCGCCTCCGTCTTCCTCAGCCTCGCGCAGGAAAAGGAAGCGGCCGTGTAAACCGAGCGACAAAAAAAACCGCCTTGCAGTCGCCTGCCGGCAGTCTTGCGCCCGGTTTTTCCCTTCCGCCGCCCCTTCGCCCGGACGTCCTGATTTACTTTTTCTTTCTGCCTATAAGCGCACAGCCGACCGCGGCGATCAGGCCGATCAAAATCCACGGAAAGGCCGCTTTCAAAAAATCAGAAATCATCTTTCCTCCTTTTCCGAATGGACGCGCTTCGCTTCCCCTCCAGGGCGAGCAAGCGCGTCCTTTTTTGTTCATTACATTGTGCCCGTTTGGGCTCGTTTTGTTTCTTGCCGCGCCGCTTTAAGCGGCGCGTATTCGTGCGTGCCCCGCCCCATCGGGGGAACCTCTTCCTCCTCGAAAAGCCACATGGCAAGGCTCGGCGCGCAGGACGGTGTAAAAACAGACGCGCCGCCGCCGAAGGCCCCTCCGGCGGCAGCTTCCGGTCCAGGCGGCGCGCCCGCAGCCGAAGCGCGCGCGGCCGTGCTTTCGCGGCGTCCGCCGCGTCCTTCTTCCCGCGTCAGTTGCGCAGGTCCACGACCTCGTCGAAGAGCTCCGCGTTTTCCGTCAGCTGCTTTTCCGTGCCCAGCACCACCAGCGCGGCGTCTTCCATCGCGCGCGCAAAGGCCTGCGCGGCCTCCTCCTGATCCTCCACGCGCGCGTTTCGCATGTCCGCGATCGTCTCGCGGAGCGCCTGCGCGTCGTAGCCCCGCATGTCTACCCAGGCGGCCATCTCCGCCAGGGTCAGCGGGCCCATGGGAACCGTCTGCATGCCGTAAGACATCTGCGTATAGCCGTCGAGCGCCTCCTGCGTCAGGCTCAGGCCGCGGATGTTCTCCGGCAGCGCCTCGAAGAGCGCCACCGTGTTCGCGAGGCCCACGTCGTTCGCGGTATACTGGCAGGCGTACAGGGACAGCGCGAGCCCGGTGCCTGCGGAATAGACGTAGCCCGCGTAGCGCAGTTCGGGCGTCAGCACGCGGTCCTCGACCGCCGTCAGGAAGGGCAGGAAGCGCCCCTCGACCACGCCGTCGATCGGTACGCTCATCGCCACGGACTGATCGGCGGCCTCGGTGATGCCGCCCCAGCGGCGCGCGCTCTCCCGTATCAAGCTGTAGTCGTGCGCGGGGGTCTCGCGCTCGCGAAGGGCCGCGAGCTCCGGCGCGAGCGCCTCCCGCAGCGCCTGCGCCTGCGCCTCCTCGCCGCAGATCACGACGTCCACGCCGCCCCGCCGCAGCAGCTTCTCCCTGATATCCTCCAGCTTCGCCCGCAGGGCCTCAAAGCCCTCGGGCGATTCCTTGGCCGCGGACAGCGCCGCCTTGAGGACGCGATAGCTCTCCACCTTCAGGTACCGGGTGTAGGTGAGCGGCTTCTCAAGCCCTCCGTAGCTCCCCGTCACCACCCAGCCAAAGGGATCGTCCGGGCGCGCGAGGTTCAGCCCCAGCAAAATCTGATCCGCCTGCGCGAGCAGCGCGTCGCGCTCGTCAAAGCGGGTCTGCGAAAGCAGCGCGAGGCAGAGCCGCGCCCCCTGCGCGGCCTCCTCCGGCTCCGCGATGAATTCAGCGCACAGCATGGGACGCAAGCCGTCCGCCGATTCGTCCGCGAACCCCGTGGAAGAGATGCTCAGCCCGTACGCCTGCCGGGCGACCGCGAGCTCCGTCTCCTCCTTCGTCATCGTCTGCGTGGCCAGCCCGCCCACCAGGCGCGTGTACAGCACAAGGTAGGGCAGGTCCTCCTCCGCGACGAAGTCCGTGTCGAAATAGAGCTGCACCTTCAGCACCTCGGCCTTGGCGGGCACGGTGCGCCAGGTCACGCCGTCCGCCGTCTCCCTGCGCACCTCCGGGTACTCCTGCGGGTCGGGCAGATCCTCCACCGGGATGGAGAAGTTGTAGTTGACCGTCTCCTCCGCGTTCCAGGCGTCGAAGGCCGCCGTCTCCTCGATCAGCGCCTGAATCTCATCGTCCGTCATCGCGCGCTTCATGTCCGCGAGGTAGTCCTCGCGCTCCTGGTCGAGCGCCTCCGCCAGCCCGGGCCGGGGCGTGCCGCACACGAGCGCGCGCCGGGGCGCCTCGATCAGCAGCGCAGCCACCGCCCGCAGGGGGGCGTCGCCCTCCTCCTGTATGGTTCTGAACAGCGCCTCGTCCGTCTCCAGCACGTCCGCCCGCTCGGTGATGGCCCAATATCTCCCAATCGTTTCCGCCAACGCGATGCCGAGCGAGTTCGCCTCGCGCTGCAGCTTGTTTCCGAGGCTCAAGCTGTGCAGCGCGCCGTCCAGGAACGTCGGGTCGAAGCCACGGTCCGACACCTCCTGAAGCGCCCCGTCCACCGCCGCGCGCAGCGCCTCCTGCTGCTCAGGCCGCGCGTCCACGAGGCTGAACATGATGGTCGGCATGGCGCTTGTCTCTATCGTGCCCTGCGCCGCCTGCGCTACGCCCGCCTCGCGCATGCGCTTTTGCAGGGGCGAGCCGTCCCGGTTCAGCAGGTTGACGAGCAGGGCTGCCGCGACAAGCTGCTCCTGCGTCGCGTCGGGGCAGGTGAAGCCATAGAGGATCGTCGAGGCGTCCTCCGTCGCGCTGCCCTGATAGGCGGGCGTGTCCAGCTCCTGGCGCACGAACCCGGGCTCCACGTCCTCGTGAAAGTACCCCGTCAGGTCGGTGCCCCGCGCGGGCGACTGCGCGAGGTAGGCCTCGTCCAGAAAGGCCGTCACGCGCGCAAAGTCCATGTCGCCGTAGAGGACGATCAGCGCGTTGTCAAAGGCGTAGGCGAGCTCGTACACCTTCATCGTGTTCTCGTAGGTGAGGTCCCGGTAATTCAGGTTCGCCCGGCCGAGCATATTGCCCGCCGCCTTTCCCGGATAGAGCGCCCGCAAAAGCCCCCTGGAGGTTTCCCACGTGGTATCGGTCAGAGAGCCGGTGTCCTCGTTGAGAACGGTGCCCGACAGGGTGATGGGGCCGTCCGGCTCGTACAGCGAATAGCGGATCGCCTCGCGCTTGAAAAAGTTCTCCTCCTCCAGAATCCCCGGAGCCGTCAGGCAGCTCAGGTACGCGTCCATCATCTTGAGCAGCTGCTCCTCGCTCAGCGACGCGAGCGGGTATGTGGTGTTCACCAGCGTCGTCTGCGCGTTGACGAACGTGCTGTACGTGCCGCCGGCCAGGTTGAAGAATAGGTTTTTGCTCGGATACTTGTCCGAGGAGGCGAGCACCGCGTGCTCGAAGACGTGGTTCGCGTCCGTCTCGTCCAGATAGGGCGTGCGGTAGCCGATCTGAAAGGCCAGCTCCGGGTCGTCATTTTGAATGAGGTAGAGCGTCGCCCCGCTGACCTCGTGCGTAAGCGTGCGCGTCTCCGCCCCCGCCGAGGGGATCTCGCCCGCCGCCGTCGTCACAAAGCCGTTCATGCGCTCCCCCACGTCCGGCAGCGTCCCCTTTGTCCCGTCCGCCTGCGCCCCCAGCGCGCAAAACGCGAGCGCCGCCGTCAGGCACAGCGCGAAAAGCAGTCGTCCCGTCCTCTTCACTCTCAAATCCCCCTATTTGTTTGTATCCCTGCGCTTACTATAGCGCCTCGCGTCCGGAATTGCAAGCGCCGGAGCGGGGACGAACGACAGCGCGGCTTGCAGACGCAAGGCGCATTGCCAGGCGGCATGCCGAAAACTGTCGATGAAACATCGGCCGATGCATGGAAAAAAGCCGGCCGATATGGTAAAGTAATCCTATCAAATCAATCCGCTTCAGTAGAGGAACGTATGAAAATATCTGAATTTTTACGTCTTGTGTTCCGCAAGGAAGATAGGATGAACGCCACTCTCGCCTTGGCGATGGCTGTTCAGGCTTTGATTTCCGTTCTTGGCCCGACAAGCGTTCAGTTGCTCGGCAATATCGTGGACTTGGCCTTTGCAAGAGAACGCGTCGGCATGCAGGTCATTTGTTATATTCTTATATGCGCCTTGAGCTTTCTGTTGGCGCTGGTCAAGTCGAAAGCAAATAGCTCCATCAAGTGCAGCATAGAACGCACATTGCGGGAATCGGTGATTCACCGGCTTTATTCCGACATGAAAGGGAAGCACAAGCATGGCGAAGATGGTGACGACAAAATTCGACATTATCTGCATTGAAATTTGTAAAACAGCATCTAAATGTTAATTCATGCTCGTATTGTTATTATCAAGAGGTAATGATATAATAATTAATATTCATTGCTTTAAGGAGGTCTGACGAATAGATGGAAAGATACACAGATCAAATGTCAGGAATGTTGTCAGATAATGACATAAAGCATTATTTTAAAAATGGAATAGACATTTTTACATCTGAAACTGGAGATTTAGCATTTAATTTGGAATAATATTTTTGGTTATATATATATGGACAAAAAAAGGAGATAGCGAATGAAAGTTTATATTGCTTCAAAATATTTAAAACACAAAGAGTTAAATAGGGAAATATATAATATGTTAAAATCCTCTGGAATTATTGCATTCTTGCCAGAAAGTATTGATAATAGATGCTATAAACTGTGAGGAAATGCTTGAAGTATCACAAATCTGTTTTGATGAAATTGATAAGTGTAATATTTTATTAGTAGTAACTCCATTTGGGAAAAGTGTATCAAGTGAGATAGGTTATGCAATCGGACTAAAAAGAAAACTCAAAAAGGACTTGAAAATCATTTTGCTTAATATAGGGAATCATGATGATGTTTTACAGACCGAGGCAATGATAGCTCCATATGTCGATACGGAAGTTAATAGTATTGCTGATCTTATTGATAAACTTTATGATTTGAAGTTACAAAAGACAATTTAAAAGCAGATATAATGCTAACTAAAATTAATTTTTAAAACAAAATGTCGCCGTAATTTGTTTGCTGGTCTGGCTAATCGTTGCCGTGGGGCTGCTCATTCGGAAGATAACCGTTTATCAAAGTTTTGTAAAGTACATAAATGCCGGACGGATTGAAATATCCGATATGCAGCTTTGGGAGCGTGTGGGAAAGCTGGTGGAGCAAACCGGCATAAAAGGGTCTGTGGGACTTTATACAAACAGCCTGATTTCGTCCCCGCTCCTGATTGGATTTTTCCGGCCCTGTATCATGTTGCCAACTACCGAGCTTTCGGTATCAGATTTTGAAAATACGATCCTGCATGAGCTGATGCATTACAAACGGCGGGATATGTTTTATAAGTGGCTGGTGCAGGTTACGATCTGCCTCCATTGGTTTAACCCGCTTGTTTACTTTATGGGCCGGGAAGTGGGCAGGGCCTGTGAGCTTTCCTGTGACGAGGCAGTGATACGATCAATGGACGTGAGAGGGCAACGGGCCTATGGAGATACCCTGCTAAACGCTATGGGTATGGGAGGCAACTACAAAGATTCTCTTGCTTCTGTGACACTGAACGAGGGCAAGGAACTATTAAAAGAAAGGTTAGATGCTATTATGAAATTTAAGAAAACAACTCGATTGACTGCGGCAATTTCGGTTGCGCTCGTTTTTGCCCTCTGCTTTGGAGCAACGGCGGCTGGTGCATATGCAGCTCCGTTTGTTGCTAAAAGTGAGCTGTCTACCAGCGATACAAACACAAAAGCTAAAGATGACAGCATAGGCGAAACTTCTTCGTCAACGCCGCCTGCTATTCAGTCAGACGATAATGTAACGGTAAGTTTCAGCGGTGTTTCCGTAACAGGACAAGGCCCCGTGGGTGTGGAACTTGTAAAGTCGCAAAACTCAAATGTAACTTTTGAACTTCTTAATATGGACAAGGAAAATACTTGTGCGACTGACGCTAACATCGTAAATGGCATTATGCAAATTACTGTCAACAATGATGTGCCGAACGGTATAGACGTAAACTTCGGCCCTGAATATAAAAATGTTGTGCGCGTCTATATTCCTGATGCAGTATACACACGATTTGACATACAGACAACCGAAATGGTCGTTCAAATGCAAGACTTTAATGCGCCCGTTCATGTGGAATCAAATAGAGCCGGTTTTTGGCTGATTGATGATATTGTGTCGCAAGGAACGTATGACATAAAAGTTTCCTCTGGCCCAATCTACATTGAAGCGGATACTATACTAAACGATATTAGCGCCAACGCGCTTAACGGTCCCCTCACGGTGCGTTTTAACAAAACTCCTACAAATCTTTATCTTGATACCACAAATTGCGGGCCAAGCGTGAAGCGCCCTGATGATTGGCCCGCAATCTATAAAATTGGTAACGAAAGCCCTAAAATCATTTTGAGTAATACGGGCAACACTGTTATAGCTGTTAAAAATAAGGATAATAAGAATAATTCAATAACGGAAATGGAAACTTTCAACATCGGCGATAAAGTATATTATCTGGTCGTAAACGAAACACAACTGCGCTCTATCGGTCAAGGAGAGTATAGTCTTGATAAGGATTACGTTCAAGGAGCAGATATACAATTGTCATCAAATGAATGGATTCCGATCGGAACGGTGGATAAACCATTTACAGGTAGTTTCAGCGGAAATGGCTGTGAAATTATTGGCCTTACAATGACAGACCCGAACGCAAAAATTATTGGACTATTCGGGGTTGCTGAAGGCGCTAATATCCATAATATAATTTTGCGCGATTATGACATTCAATCTGCGGGGCGGAATGTAACAGGAAAATCCGCTGCGCCAATTCTCGCATTGGCATTGAGAGGTACCCGTTCCTATGATAATCAAGTTTATCCAAAAGAAAAGTAATTTCCCTTTTTCAACTAAACACAGTCAAAAGTTTACAAGATTTCTCCGCCGCTCCAACGTCGAAAGAAAAAAGCCGTTACTGCGGAGGGTATTTCGTGTTGTCTTTGTGAACGAGCGGCGGTTTTGAAATAACAATTTCAAGCCGCCGTAAGCAAAAGCTGGGGCGTCAAAAGGCGTCACGGAAAAAGTGGAAAAGAAACGCAGAAATGGAGCGGTAAACTTATAAACGCTTACCGCTCTTTATCACTTCTTATTACTGTTTATGCAAGTCGGGCGGGATTTTGAAAATTTCACCTCGAAAAAACCGCGAAAATCACGGGCACAAAAAGCCCGCAAACGCCTTATCTATCAGGCTTTCAAGCCTGTTCGCGTTTTTATAGAACACTCCGAGAGGAACACAAACAGTATCTATTTTTTATTGCCTGAAAGCAAAAAAAAACGCTTAAAAGGCTATGTAAGTTTTTGCGGGATACCCCGCAAACCCGCATGAAATCAAGGTTTGCGCATATACCCTTAAAAAGTCCCGTTACGCTTTGCAAACTGCGCTTGTAAAGTTGGGCGGCATTGGGGCGGCAAAAAAGTAAAATCAGCAAGCCCTTGTCCGGCCTGCTGACAGTCCTATTATACAGCATATGCCCCTAAAAAGCAATCCCTGAAAGCTGTTGATGATGGGTTACAGGCACGGGCCGAAAAGAGCCTGCCAACGGAACATTAGGCCCTTAAATCCCCTGATAGAATGGGCCTTTGCGTACGCGAAACCGAAGGGGCCTGTATGATTTATCCTAAACCCCCGAAAACGGGCTTCTATCGTTCCGCATAACCGCCCCGGCATGAGACTGGCCCCGTCTCATGCCGGGGCTATTTTCATGCGCGGCAGGAAGCCCAATCCCACACAAAACAATCGTGGCAAGCAGGGCAGGAGTATATACACTCGCGCAAAACGCTTGTTGGGAGCTGGACCCCAAACCCCGGAAAAGGACCGCCAGCGACACCCCTTTTCATCGCCCCCACAGGGCGGGTACGCATCTTGCGGACGCTTTCAAGTATGAGAGGCATACCTTTTCCCCGCCGGTAAATCCCTTCGTCTATCAGCGCCCGCAAGGGCGCGTGGCCGCTCCACTTGTGGAGCGTTTGGCAAGGATCCCTTGCCGGGGGATTGGGGGCCTCCCCAACAAGCAGATTTTACAGGTTTTCGCGGAGGCGAAAAAGTGGAAAATTGCAGAGTGTGTACCACTCTGCCCTGCTTGCCACTATTGAAAACAACTAGATAGCATAGTGCGCCATATCCTAAGAAGACGAAGTAAACCAGAGCGGTAAGTGAAACTTTGAACGCAGTTTAATCGATGTAAATTTGCTTTCCAAACTCATACGCTTTCTGCAAATGAGAGGTTTTATCAATCTGTGGCTTTCCATTCGTATCGCCACATCCACCAGCCAGTATCATGCCTTTATCATGAAAGCCTATGTAGTTTATTATTGCAAATTTATAATAGGATACAGCCTGCTCATATGTCCAAAAAAACTCATCCGCAGATGTCATAAGTAATGCCGCATCTTTTACAGGATATTTTTCATACCTGCCATATGGTGGGTTATTATCTTCTTCCGCAATACAATAAAAGCGCTCAATAAAAGCCTTTAATTGAGACGAAATTGTCCAAAACAATAACGGTGATGCAAACACTATTAAGTCAGATTTTCTAATTTTTGGAACAAGGTCGTTAAAGCTATCTCTCTGAATACAAGGCTTTCCATAGCGGCACGCATTGCATCCAACACATCCCTTTACTTCATATTTTTGCAATGAAATAAGTTCTACATTATGTCCAGCCTCGGTTGCGCCTTTCGCAAAGGCACTCACCAACTGCGCTGTATTTCCGTGAGGTCGCCCACCGCCTTGGACCACAAAAATGTTCTTCATATCGCAGTACTCCCTATTTCGATTTGTTGAGTACACCTTTTTCGCCAAAGGTGTATTTGTTTCTATTCTAAAGCTACGCTTCATAAAAGTTAAATTTAGAACGGCATAGTTAAAAACTGTTACTTGTTTCTACAAGCCTTTATAACGCTTTAGTAAATATGGGCGGCATTTGGGCGGCAAATCGGCCAATATATAAACTGATACATTCGGCTAAAACCCAGTAGCCATGCGCTTTCCAGCTTATTGGGAAGCCTTAACCGGCTGGAAAAATAACTATTTTTTATATCCTTATCGTTCGCCTTGCGTTGTGCCGGGGTTAAAGCCATTTCGCCACGTCCCTGGATTCCTTTTAGCCTTTTTCTGTATTGCGCGCAATGTGTATGGCACGACTTCACGCGTCCTCCACCCGGCACTGCGCCAGGTGCAGCGCGCGGAAGGCCGCGTATTCCTCCGCGAGCGCCGCAAGCTCCCCGCTGCGCGCGCGGACACCCGCCTCGAAGGGCGTCAGCAGCACGTCCAGCCGCTCCCCGCGCACGCGCGCCGTCCACACCCCCGCGACGCGCCCGCCGCGCAGGATGACGCCGGGGTTGCCCACCGTCCGCCAGACGATAAGCTGCTGCGCGCGCTCCTGCAAAATAACCTCCCGGTCGCGCAGGTCGAGGTACGGGTCGTGCGGCCCCAGCAGCCGCAAGCGGTCGTCCTCCTGCGCGCCCAGGCGCAAAGCCTCCGCGTCCTGCGCGAGCACGAAGCGCCGCTTCCCCTCCACGCGCACCGCCTCCACGCCGTCCGCCGCGGCGAAGATGCGCCGGGCCTGCGGGCGCGTGCAGCCGAGCCAGGCCATCAGCGCGCTCTCGTCCGTCGGGCCGTAGCAGTGCAGGAACTTGCGCGCAAGCGCCCGCGCCGCGTCCGGGGCCTCCGACGGCGCGCGGCCCGTCCAGCGCGCGAACGACGTGAACGTCGGGCTCGCGCCCTCCCGCTCCCCGAACACGACGAGCGAGCAAAACGAGCAGGGCCGCAGCAGGAACGAGACGACCGCGCCCCCGACCGTCTGCCTGCCCTGCCCCCCGTACATCGAGGGCGCGCGCCACAGCGCCCGCTTCCCGGCCGGCAGCCCCGGCTCCACCGCGTCCGCCAGCGCCTGGTCGAGCGCCTCTTTGCCGCGCACCGTCCGCCCGTCCAGCAGCGCGCACGCGTCCTTTACCCGAAAGAGCAGGTCGTCCGCGTCCATGCCAAGGAAGTCCAGCGCCAGCCCGATGCCCTGGGTGTAGATCCACGGCGCCTCGCCCTCGCGCGCGATCAGCGCGGTCAGGAACGCGCCGCTCTCCTCCGCCGGGAACACGACGGGCGCGCCGCGGTAGCTCCACGCCTGCAAAAGCCGCCTTTCCTCGTACAGCGCGCGGCGCAGCGCCTGCGGGCTGCACCCCTCGACCCGGTTAAACATCGCCGTCTCAAACGCGCCGGGCGGCGAGTTCTGGATGCCGCACGCGCCCGCCGCCGCCAAAAGGCCCTCCGGCGGCAGCCGCCTGTCCAGGTGGTGCGCGCGCAGCCGAAACGCGCGCACCTGCGCCCTCGTGACCTCCATAGCCGTCCCCTCCCGTCGCCGCCCTTTTGCCTTTACTATAACCGCCCGCGCACAAAAATGCAAGCGGCGGACAATAGCACAGACCTTCAAGGGGGCCCGCTAACCATCCTATCCGAGTGGATCGAGGAAAACGAACATCCAAATCAAGCATGGCGTTCAGGCGCAAGGACGGCGCGCCCGCTCCCATCCAAACCCCCCCCCGCCCCGCGCAAACGGGCGGCATCCAGGCGAAGCCCCTCGCCTGAATGCCGCCCGTTATTTGATTCCGGCAGCGTTCCTCTTTACAGGAAGTACCGCACGCCGGAGACGAAGAGCTTCTGGTCGTGCGCGCCGGGGATGTTCTTGCACACGCCGTCGCCGATGCGCTCCGAATGGCCCATCTTGCCCAGCACGCGCCCGTCGGGCGAGCAGATGCCCTCCACCGCCCAGCACGAGCCGTTGGGATTCTGCGGCATGTCCGCCGCGGGGATGCCGTCCGGCCCGCAGTACTGCGTCACGATCTGGCCGTTCGCGAGCAGCGCCTTGAGCTGCGGCTCCGCGCACACGAAGCGCCCCTCGCCGTGGCTGATGGCCACCGAATGCACGTCCCCGACGTTCACGCCCGCCATCCACGGCGACTTCACGGAGGAGACGACCGTGCTCACGTGCGTGGCCGCGTGGCGGCCGATGGTGTTGTAGGTCAGCGTCGGGTCGTCCTCGCGCAGCACGCGGATGTCGCCGTAGGGCAGCAGGCCCAGCTTGATCAGCGCCTGGAAGCCGTTGCAGATGCCCAGCATCAGGCCGTCGCGCCTGCCCAGCAGGTCGCGGATGGCCTCCGCCACGCGCGGATGGCGCAGGGCTGTCGCGATGAACTTGCCGGAGCCGTCCGGCTCGTCGCCCGCCGAGAAGCCGCCGGGCAGCATCACGATCTGCGCGTTTTGAATGCCGCGCTCGAGCGCGCGCGCCGATTCCTCGATGCCCGCGGGCGTCAGGTTCTTGAAGATGAACGTCTCCACTTCGGCCCCCGCGCGCCTGAACGCGCGCGCGCTGTCCATCTCGCAGTTCGTGCCGGGGAAGGAGGGGATGAACACCCGCGGCCGCGCCACGCGCACCGCCGGGCGCTTCTCCTCGCGCCGCTCGTAGGGCACGTAGGGCGCGGCGGTCATCGGGGCCGCGGCCCGCGTCGGGAACACGCTTTCCAGCGGCTCCTTCCAGGCGCGGCGCGCCTCGCACAGCGAGACCTTGACCTCGCCCACGGTGATCGCGCTCTCCTTCACCGTCTCGCCCAGCGCCTCAAAGCGCGCGGGCACGTCCTCGCCCGCGGCCATCTCCACGACGATGCTGCCAAACAGGGGCAGGAACAGGTCCTCCGCCGTCAAATCCCCGCGCAGCCGCACGCCGATGCGGTTGCCCAGCGCCATCATCGTGACGGCTGCCGCCACGCCGCCGCGGCCCACCGTGTGCGCCGCTACAACCTTGCCCGCCTGCACGAGCGCGTGCAGCTCGTCGTAGAGCGAGAGCAGCGCCTGCGCGTCGGGCAGCAGCGCGTCCGTCATCGGGCAGCGCAGCAGCGCCAGCTTGTGCCCCGCGCTCTTGAGCTCGCCGGAGATCACGTCGCCTGCGTTCAGCACGTTCACCGCGAACGACACCAGCGTCGGCGGCACGTGAATGTCCTCGAACGTGCCGGACATCGAGTCCTTGCCGCCGATGGACGCCGTGCCGTAGGCGAGCTGCGCCCACAGGCCGCCCAGCATCGCCGCCACGGGCGCGCCCCACTTCTCGCTGTCCTTGTTCAGCCGCTCGAAGTACTCCTGGAACGTGAGCCGGCACGTGCGCGCGTCGCCGCCCGCCGCCGCGATCTTGGCGAGCGATTCGGTCACCGCCAGCGCCGCCCCGTGGAAGGGGCTCCAGCTCGAAAGGTACGGGTCGTAGCCGTGGGCCATGAGCGTCGCGGTCGTCGTCTCGCCGTCCACGGGCAGCAGCGCGGCCATGGCCTCCACCGGCGTGTCGCGGTAAAGGCCGCCGTAGGGCGCCAGCACCGTGCCCGCGCCGATGGTGCCGTCAAAGCACTCCACCAGCCCCTTCTGGCTGCACACGTTCAGGTCGGAAAGCGTCCCCAGCCAGGCCGCGCGCAGGTCGCCGCCCCGCGCGAAGTCCGGCAGGGTGGTCAGGTACGGCGCGTCCTCGTCCGGCGCCAAGACCTGCGCCCGCGCGTGCTGGGTGACGCCGTTGGTGTCCAGGAACGCGCGCGAAAGGTCCACGATGGTCTTCCCGCGCCAGCTCATGCGCAGCCGCGCAGGCTCCGTCACCACGGCCACCTGCGTGGCCTCCAGGTTCTCGCCCGCCGCCAGCTCCATGAAGCGCGGCACGTCCTGCGGCGCGATGACGCAGGCCATGCGCTCCTGCGATTCGGAGATCGCCAGCTCCGTGCCGTCCAGGCCCTCGTACTTCTTGGGCACCGCGTCCAGGTCGATTTCGAGGCCCGGCGCCAGCTCGCCCACCGCGACGCACACGCCGCCCGCGCCGAAGTCGTTGCAGCGCTTCACCATCCGCGAAAACCGCGCGTCGCGGAACAGCCGCTGAATGCAGCGCTCGGTCGGCGGGTTGCCCTTCTGCACCTCCGCCCCGCAGGTGGAGAGCGAATCCAGGTTGTGCGCCTTGCTGGAGCCCGTCGCCCCGCCGCAGCCGTCGCGGCCGGTGCGCCCGCCCAGCAGGATCACCACGTCGCCCGCCGCGGGCGTCTCGCGGCGCACGTGGTCGCGCCGCGTCGCGCCGACGACCGCGCCCAGCTCCATGCGCTTGGCGACGAAGCCGGGGTGGTAAATCTCCTGCACCTTGCCCGCCGCCAGGCCGATCTGGTTGCCGTAGCTGGAAAAGCCCGCCGCCGCGGTGGTCGTGATGCGCCGCTGGGGCAGCTTGCCCGGGCGCGTCTGGTCAAAGGGCGTGCGCGGGTCGCCGCTGCCGGTGATGCGCATCGCCTGGTAGACGTAGCTGCGGCCGGACAGCGGGTCGCGGATCGCGCCGCCCAGGCACGTGGCCGCGCCGCCGAAGCCCTCGATCTCGGTCGGGTGGTTGTGCGTCTCGTTCTTGAACATGACCAGCCATTCCTGGTCCTCGCCGTCCACGTGCGCGGTCACGACGATGGAGCAGGCGTTGATCTCGTCCGAGGCGTCCAAATCGCAAAGCTTGCCCTGGCGGCGCAGCTCCTTCATGCCCAGCACGGCCATGTCCATGAGCGAGATGTCGCGCTGCTTCTCGCCGTAGACGTTCCGTCGCGCGTCCAGGTAGGCGTCGTAGGCCGCGCGGATGGGCGCGCCCAGGCGCGTCTCAGGGAAGGAAATGTCGTCGATGGCGGTCAGGAACGTCGTGTGGCGGCAGTGGTCGCTCCAATACGTGTCGATGGCGCGCAGCTCCGTGATCGTGGGGTCGCGGCGCTCCTCGTTCCGGAAGTAGCGCTGGCAGAAGCAGAGGTCCTCCGCGGTCATCGCCATGCCCAGGTCGCGCACCATCCGCTCAAGCTCCGCCTGCGGCAGGGCGATGAAGCCCTCCACCGTCTTCACGTCCTCGGGGCGCTCGGCCTCCATGCGCAGCGTCGCGGGCTTGTCCATGGACGCCTCGCGCGCCTCCACCGGGTTGATGAGCTGGCCGACCACGCGCGCGCGCAGCGCCTCGTCCACGTCGCCCAGCAGCGCGTAGACCTTCGCGCAGGCGACGCGCGGGCGCTCCCCGGCCGTCAGCAGCTGCAGGCACTGGGCGGCGGAGTCGGCGCGCTGGTCGTACTGGCCGGGCAGGAACTCCACGGCGATCAGGCAGGCGCCGGGCATTTCGGGCAGCCGCTCGTCGTAGACCACGTCCTGGTTCGGCTCGGAAAAGATGACGCCGCGCGCCTGCTCAAAGGCATCGTCCGGCAGGTTTTCCACGTCGTAGCGCTGAAAGATGCGCAGCCGCTCGATCCTGTCGGTTCCCAGCACCTCCGAAAGCTCGCGGCGCTTCCCCTGCGCCGCCACGTCAAAGCCCGGGCGCTTCTCCACGTAAATTCGTCTTACACCGTTCATCCGGCAAACAACCTCCTTGGTCGTCGTAAAAAACCAAACAACAAGCTCATTATAGCATTGAACGTTCGGCATTTCAACCGACTTTCCAAAAGAAAAGCGTCCATTTCAAAAACAGCTCAGAAAAAGGCGAACATTCCGGTGCGCTGCGCCGCCCCCGCTTTTCCCCTACCCGTACGCGCCCGTCTGCGGTATAATGGAAGCAGCAAATCCAGCAGCAGATGAAGGAGGGATATTCCATGAAAAAAGCCCTGTGTGTCCTGCTCGCGCTCCTGCTCTTCCCGGCGCCAGCCCTCGCGCAGGAGGGCCCGCTGTGCGTGGAGGTGATGGGCTATCGGCCCATGGTCGTAGTCTACGAGGTGGAGGATGGAAAGATCGCGTCCTTCGAGGTCGTGGAGCACCAGGAAGCGCCGGGGCACGGCGCGGAGGTCATCGCGGCGGGCTTTGACAGCCTGATCGGCCAGGACGTCCAATCCGCGCGCTTCGACGCGGTCTCCGGCGCGACCCGCACGTCCAACGGCATCAACGGCGCGCTGCGCCTCGCCGCCCGGGGCGCGGGCAAGCCGTACCCGGGCGCGGCCCCCGCCCCGGCCGTTGACCTGGCAGCGGCTCAGGAAGCGCCCCCGCCCCCGGAAGCGGCCGCCTTCCCCGGCGACAGCTTTACCTTCCGAGACGGCATCTCCTTCGGCATGTCGATAGAGCAGGTGCGCGCCCTCGAGCCGGGCGATTGCTTGCAGACGGAGAATGGCCTGGTATATTTAGACCGTCCGTTGGACGGGCTTTATGCGAACATCGATTATTGGTTCAACGACGACGCGCTGACGGAGGTCTACGTCTCCTTCCGTGAGGTGCCAGAGGACGAAGCCCAGTACCTCGCGGACTTCGCCGAAGTCGATGCGTCGCTCACGTCGAAGTACGGCCCCGCGTATCTTTTACAGGCGGATGGTTCGGACGACCCCTCGTCCGGCCAGCCGGAGCCTTACTCCGTGTGGTTCATGGACGGCTACACCATCTATCACAAAATTTACATCGATAGCAACGTGCGCAGCCACCACATTTTCTTCACCTCCGCCGCTTACGAAGACAATGCGGACGAATCCTCCGCGTCCAGCTTCACCTTCCGAAACGGCGTCTCCTTCGGCATGACGATGGAGCAGGTGCGCGCACTCGAGCCGGACTCCCCTTCCCAGACGGAGAACATCCTGCGGTATTTCGACCAGCAGTTTGCCGGGCTTGATGTGTACATCCGGTATTGGTTCAATGGCAACGCGCTGACGGAGGTCTACGTCTCCTTCGAAGAGGTCTACGCAGACGACACCCCGTACTTTGTAGATTTCGACAAAGCGGAGGCGGAGCTCACGCTGAAATACGGCCCCGCGTCGGTTACAGAGGAGGATACGCCGGGCGTCCCCTTGTCGGGCGAGCCGGAGCTTTACTCCATGTGGCTCATGGACGGTTACACCATCTATCACGATTTTTACGGCGACAGCGACGGTCGCTACCACTACATTTTCTTCACCTCCGACGCTTACGAAGACGAGGAGGACGACATCCCGAAGGCGCCCCCGGAAGCGGCCCCCGCGCCCGTCTTTTTCAGAAGCGGCGTCGCCCTCGGCATGTCGATGGAGCAGGTGCGCGCCCTCGAGCTGGGCGACCCCTCGCAGACGGAGGATTCCCTGACGTATTACGGCCAGCGTTATGCCGGGCTTGAGATGTATGTCTGCTATTCTTTCTCCGCAAACCGGCTTTCCAGCATCCTGGTTTCCTTTACAGCATCGCATGCGGACGACGCCCTGTACCGCGCGGATTTCGCCGAAGCGGAGGCGGTGCTCACGGAGAAATACGGCCCCGCGTCGCTTTCGAGATCGGACGGCACGAACCGCCCCTCCATTTGGTTTATGGACGGCTGCACCCTGTTGCACGAGCTTCACGGCGATAGCGGCAGCCTCGTCCACAGCATCCGCTTCACCGCCGACGCTTTCGACGACGAGTAGGCCGAAACCCCGAAGACGGTCCCCCGCCCCGGCTTCGGCAGACGCCGCCGCATCCAACACGGAGAGCATCTGAGCGCTCCGTGCGCCCCAAAGCAGGGGGCGAGGCCCGCGTCGCGCGGCGTCTCGCCCCCTGCTTTGTCGTTTTCCGCGCCCTTACGGGGTCCAGTCCTCGCCCGCCTCGCAGGCGGCGCCGGTGTGCGCGTCCACGTAGCGCGTGCCGCTGTACGCGTAGCCGCCCACGTAATCCGCCTCCAGCACGACGCCCCAGACGGGGAACGTCCTGCCGGTGGGCGAGATGGCGATGCAAAGCTCCGCCCCGGCGACGCGCTCCCGCTCGACCTCCGCCCACGCGGATGCCGTCCCGCCGCCCTCCGGCCCGTCAATCGTCCGCGGGTCCGCCGCCTCCGCGCGCACCGCCGTCATGACCGCCTCGCGCCATGGAATCACGGGCGCTGTATCCGGCTCCAGCATGCGCACGACCTCGTGGGCGTTGGATAGCCGCAGCGAGCGAATCCGGCCCGCGTCCGTCACCGTCGCCTGGCCGTAGCGCTCGTAGTACACGTCCCGCCGCCCCTCGACCTGCGGATCGTAGATTCCCTGCTCGGCCACCGGCAGGCCGCCCAGCGTGAAGCGAAAGGCGATGCCCGTCGCGTCCTTTACGAGCGGAATCGTGCGGAGGGAGTCGTCCTGTTCGCACAGGCCCGTCAGCGACGTATAGAGCCCGTCGCCGTCCCGCCCCACCCTGTAGAAGGGATACTCGAACTCGATGCCCGCCTCCGTGAGGAACGCGCGCAGCACGTCGGACGCTTCGTCCAGCGTCTCCTGCATCGGGTGGTTCGGGTAGGGCAGGCGGACGCCCGCCGGAAAGAGATAGACGTCCCGGTACGTGCCGCCCTCCTTGGACCAGTACAGATAGTTCATCCGGTTCAGGTCGTCGCGCCCGTTCAGCCAGCGCCGCTCCACGGGCTCCTCCGCGTACGCAGCCATCGCCCTGCGGATCGGGCCGAGGGGGAGCGTCGCGTAGCGCGTCTGCGCCTGCGGAATCCCGGCGGGCGGTTCGTCCGGCGCTTCCATGTCGATGTCCCAGACGACGTGCGCGCACCAGGGCGTCTTATGCGGGTCCAGCTCGATCTGCTCCTGAACCCGTTCCGCACGCGCCGCGCCCGTCAGCGCGAACAGCAGCAGGGTGCAGGCGGCGAGGCGGCGAAGCCGCCGCGCCGCGCCTCCTCTCCCTTCTTTCCTCATCTTCCCATACCCCCCGCCGCGCGCAGCGCTTCGTGAAAGTCCGGCGCGGGCAGCTTCTCCGCCTCGCCCTCGTAGAACGCCTCCGTGCCGTAGCGCGGCGCGGCCAGCATCGCCCCGGGGTATTCCTCCCGCGCGCTGCCCTCAAACGAGACGGCCACGCGCCCGTCCGCAAGCGTCTGCGCGCCGGTCGGGTGGGCGATCTCGTCCGCGTCCCCGGGCACGACGTCCGCGAGCCCCTCGGGCAGGATCGTGCCCTCCAGCCAGGCGTCCACGATCTCCTGCCGCCGCGCCGGCGCGGTGTCCGCGTCAAAGCGCAGCTCCACCTCCGCGTAGGTGCCCAGCGCCGCCGCGCGCAGCTTCGTCAGCCGCGCCGCGTAGCCCTCAAAGCGCGCTTCCTCCGGCAGGTCAAAGTCCACGTGCGTGCCCGCGTCCGCCGCCGTCAGCGAGAGGCGCTGCTCCAGCGGCCCCCACGTGCATCCCACGGGCAGGATCAGCTCGAACGCCTCCCCCTGCCCCTTCACGCGCGCCTCGAAGCTGTAGACCACTTCGTCCGCCCCCTCGCCGGGCGCGAAGTCCTGCGCGATGCGATAGAGCGTGCCCTCGCTGACGTCCGGCGTGCGCAGATTTTCCAGCGCGTACAGGTCGAAGGGCGACATGCCCTCCTCGTCCTGCTCGCGCCCGAGCTGGGCGATCCGCGGGTCGCGCACCGCGTACACCGCCGCCAGCCGTTCGCCGTCGTAGACGACCTCGCGCAGCTCGATCACGCAGTCGTTCACCTCCGTGCGCGCCACGTCCTGCTTTAAAATCTCCCGCGCCTGCGGGACGATGCGGTTCACCGCCGCCGTGTCCGTCAGCCATTCCAGCGCGCCGCCGATGCGCCCGGCATAGGCCGCCACCGCCGCCGTCGCCAACAGCGCCAGCATCAGCGCCAGCAGCGGCGCCCACTTCATCTTGCGCTTCACAGGTCTTTCCTCCCTTTCAAGCGTGCGCAGCGTCTGCCGCACCGCGTCGTGAAAGGCCTCCGGCGTCCTTTGGAACGCCCCGTCCAGGTACTCATCGGGCCGCATGCTCGCGCACCTCCCCTTCGTCCTCCATCCATTCCGCCCTGAGCGCGGCGCGCGCCCGGGATAGCCGCCACTTCACCGTGCCGGACGGGATGCCCAGCAGCTTCGCCACTTCCTCCACGCGGAAGCCCTCCAGGTAGTGCAGCACGAGCGGCAGGCGCCATCGTTCGTCCAGCGCCTCCAGCGCGTCCCGCAGCGCCTCGTCCGGCGGCGGGGCCTCGCGCTCCGGCAGCACCTCCACCGGCGTCACGCGCCGGTTTCTGCGCCTGAGCATCCTGCACTCGTTGATGAGAATCCGCACGAGCCACGTGCGGAAGTAGGCCGCCTCGCGCAGGCTGTCCCGCCGCTGCCAGGCCTTCAGCAGCGCCTCCTGCACCGCGTCGCGGCAGTCCGCGTCGCTTGAGAGCAGGCTCCGGCTCACGCGGTACAGCGTGCGCTCGGCGCGCTCCACCTCCTCCATGAACGTCCTCTCGTCGATCATCGCGCTCTCCCTCTTCGCCCTTCGGCGCTTCCTTTGAAGATATCTTCACCCTTTAGATGCCGCGGCGGGGGCGGACGGTTGGCGAAAAAAGAACTTTCCCCCAAGCCCCGCGTCATTCCCCGGCGTCCCGTTCCGATGCTCCGGGCATTTCTTCCTCCAGGCTCGCCAACGCCGCGCGCACCGCCGCGACCGTGAAAGCGGAAAACGTCGTCTGCCTGCCCGCGATCGCCCGCTCTACCCCCTCGATCACGTCGTTTGGAAACCGGACGCACTTGTTCGTCGTCGGTTCGGCCACAGGCACGCTGAACCTCATTTTCATCCCCCCGCGCACAGCATAATACAAACGCGCTCCCCCGTGGGCGTTTTATCTGGAATTCAGATAAAACAAACGGAAAATGCGGTCATGCGGGCGGCCCGAGGACGGACGATTGCGCGCTCGCGCGAGAAGCCCCAAGGCGAACGCGCGAGGATGAAAAAAGCCGTTTGACATTTCCCCGCGTTCCCCCTAGAATGGATTCAATGGCGTCTTCGGAAAATGAGACGAAATCTTGAATGGGGATGAGGGGGATCGTATGTACGAGCGAATGCTGAACAAACATGCCGTGCCGACCCTGGCGGATATGACGGCCTTTTGCGGGGAGAACGCCGAACGGTTTGCGCAGATCAACGAATGGCTGACCCGGACATACGGCACCGAGCAGAAGATCGTATTCCCGTACGGAAATCAGTACGGATGGGGCATTGCCCACCGGAAAAAGAGCGGCCTTCTGTGCAACATCTTTGCCGAGCGCGGCGCCTTTACCGTCATGCTGCGTCTCTCCGACAGGCAGTTTGAATCCGTTTACAGCCGGCTGCAAGCGGACACGCGGGAGCAGATCGACCGGAAATATCCGTGTGGCGACGGCGGGTGGATTCATTATCGCGTCACATGCAGGGCGCAGTACGACGACATCCGGACGCTCTTGTCGGTCAAATGCGCGCCCGGAAAGACAGCGGGGAACGGCCGCGCGCCGTCGGATTTCTAAGGGAGCAAAGGAACGCCGGGAAGGAAGCTTCGCGCTTCTTCTCCGGCGTTCCTTTTGATCTCTTTATCGGCCGTCCTTCGCCGCCTCCCCGTCAGCGCTCGCGCAGGAGCCGCCCCGCCCGATAAACGAACCGCGCGCCCTGCGCGTCCTCGAAGAAAAGGGTGGAGGCGTCTTCGCTCGCCCCGTACAGATACAGGGACGGCGCTTTTTGCCGCAGCGCTTCGCGTTCTTCCGGCGTCGTGCGCGAAAGCAGGCGAAAGCTTCTCTCACAGCGTCCAATCCAAAGCCGCTCGTACGCTTCACGCGCGACGATCCGGTCCTGCAAATCGCTGACGTCCTTCAAATGAAACCGCTCGCACCATTCGATGTCCGTGCGGTACAGCAGCCCGCCCATTTCCCCCGTGACCAGATCGTCCGTGTCGTAGACGACCGGCAGGCAGGCGATTCCGCGCTGAAAGGCGACATAAGCGCGTGTGTGCCCGTCGGTGAGGGTGTAGCGCCCATTGCCGAAGTCGTACACCGGAAGCGGCTCCATCCCCCGCACGGCCGCCGGGTCGAGCCACGCCTCGACCGCCCGAACCTTGTCAACGCTCAGATATATCTGGCTGATTCCCAGCTCCAGAATCGGGATCTCTCGCGCCCCCTCAAACGCCATCCGGCAGCCGCGCCCCTTCCTCCCCGCCGGGGAACCTGCGGCCGAGCTGGCGCACGCGCACGACGATCATCGGAATCAGCAGGAAGCAGGCGAACAGCCACGCCAGGGGGTTGGCGAAGCACACGGCGCCGTAGCCGAAGGGGGCGACGAACGCGAAGGCGACCAGCGCGCGGGCGACCATCTCGAAGATGCCCGCCAGCATCGCGGACATGCTGTAGCCCAGTCCCTGCAAAGCGTTTCTGAGCACGAGCAGCGCCATCAGCAGGATGAAGCCCGCCGCGTTGCAGGCGAGGAACAGGTCGATGTTTTGCAGAAGCTGCGTCTCCTCCGCCTTGATGAAGAGCAGGGAGATGGTGCTGCCGAACCGGAAGGAGACGAGCATCGCCACCACCGTGTAGGCTGCGCCCAGCAGCAGGCTGGTGCGCAGGCCCCAGCGGATGCGGTCCACGCGCTTTGCGCCCAGGTTCTGCCCGCAGTAGGTGGCCATGGTCGCGCCCAGCGCCTCCATGGGCTGGGTCATGATCATCTGCACCTTGCTGCCCGCGGTGATGGCGGCCACGGCGTCCGAGCCCAGGGTGTTCACCGCGCTTTGCAGCACCACGGAGCCCACGGCGGTCAGCGAAAACTGCAAGCCCATGGGAATGCCGATGGCAAGGCCCCGGCCAGCGCTCTTCGCGTCGAACTTCCACTCGCCCTTCTCCGGGCGCAGCACCGGGAAGTGGCGCACGATGTAGCGGATGCACAGCGCCCCGGACACCGCCTGCGCGATCACCGTCGCCCAGGCCGCGCCCGCCACGCCCATGTGAAAGGCGAGGATGAACAAAAGGTCGAGCGCGATGTTCAGCAGCGACGCGATGATGAGGAACAGCAGCGGCGTCTTGCTGTCGCCCAGCGCGCGCAGCAGGCCCGCGGGCAGGTTGTACAGCAGCGTCGCAAACGTGCCGCCGAAGATCACGATGATGTAGTCGTAGCTCTGCTCGAAGATGTTTTCCGGCGTCCGCATCACGCGCAGCATCGGCCGGGTGAAGACCAGCATCGCGGCGGTGATGACCGCCGTCACCCCCAGGGTGATGTAGATGGCGTTCACCAGCGCCCGGCGCATGGCGTACATGTCGCCCGCGCCGAAGTGCTGCGACACCGGGATGCACAGCCCGCTGCACAGCCCCAGCGCGAAGCCCAGCACCAGAAAGTTGAACGAGCCCGTCGCGCCCACGGCCGCCAGGGCGTCCTTGCCCACGATCTGGCCGACGATGATGCTGTCGGCCATGTTGTACATCTGCTGAAAGAGGTTGCCGATCAGCAGCGGGAAAAAGAAGGAGAGAATCAGCCGGATGGGCCGGCCCTCTGTCATGTCTCTGACCATCTTACGAACTTTCCTCTTTGCTTTCTTGATTTTGTTCGCACTATTCTAGCGCAAAAAGCGCGGTTTGACTAGCCCCATTTCCGCCGCGCGCCAAAATTTTTGCCCGTGGGCTGTGCCCACACCCATCTCCGAACGGCCGCTCCCTCGCCCTGCGCTTCTCCACGCGGCCGGGCGGGCGGTGGTGGGCTGTGCCCACGCCCATATCCGAACGGCCGCTCCCTCGCCCCGCGCTTCTCCACGCGGCCGGTGGGCGGTGCCCGGCGGGCGATGCCCGCGCCCCGCGCTTCTCCACGCGGCTGGCGGGCGGTGCCCAGTGGGCGGTGCCCACGCCCATATCCGAACGGCCGCTCCCTCGCCCCGCGCTTCTCCACGCGGCCGCGGCTTTTGCGCTCCGGTCTTCAGAAAAAGGGCGGGGCCCGCCCTCCGGCGCGACCCCGCCCTCCGTCATCCTTCGTCGATGACCACCCGCACGTCCGTGCGCGGCAGCCTGCTTCGCAGCTGCTCCGCGAAGTCCTGCGCGCCGCGCCCTCGGGCCGCGCCCAGCACCACGCAGTCCACGTCGTGCTGCATCGCGAGGCCGCAGATCGCGTCCACCGCGCTCTCGGCCCGCACGACCTCCATGTCCGCGCCGCATTCCTGCGCGCGGCGGAAGAGGTATTCCAGCGCCTCGGCCTCCTGCGCGGGGCTGACGCCCATGAACGGCGCGCCGCCGGTCGCCACGTGCACGACCTTCACCTCGCCGTCGATCTCCCGCGCGATGCGCGCGCCCTCGTGAATCAGGCGCTCGCAGGTCTTCTGCCCGGTCACGCAGACCATGACCCGCAGCGCCCCGCCTTCGTCCCGGGGCGTCAAAGTATGCTCACCCGTTTCCATGAGACTGTCCTTCCTGCCTCAGGCGCGCGAAAGGCCGATCACGAAGTTGCTGTGGCTCGTGACGTTCACGCGCTCGCCGGGCGTGAGCCCGGGCTGCGGCTTGTAGTGGTCAAAGTAAAAGATTCGGTCGTCCTCCTCGTCCCCGGTCTGCCCGACGTTGACGGTGAGCACGTGAAACTGCACGCCCTCCTTGAACGTCAGGTCCTCCGCGTAGGAGACCACCACGCCCTGCGTTTCCCGCGACAGGCCGCTCGTGACCTCGCGCAGGTAGCGCCGGTAGGCGTACACAGGGCCGAGCTTCAAGCTTCCCAGGAAGATCGCGAGCGCGCCCCATACAATGGTAACGAGGATCGTCGCCATTTCCATCCGCCGTACGAGAGAAAAGATGAGCAGCAAAAGCAGCGGAAGGGAGAGGATCGCCAGGCGTACCCATTCCCGCCGGAGCTGTCTCTGGTTTGACGCAAAGTCTTCCTGACCGTATAATTTCGTGCCGTCCATCGTGTCCATCCTTTTTTCATGCGAGTGCGATTTGTCCTAAGCAGATTATGACGCCTCCGGCCCCGTTTGTAAAGGGGGCATTTCGCGCTTTTCGTCCGACTTCACGCCGGGTCAGTCTTCTTCACAAACGAGACCTGCTTCCCGTCCCAGACGAGCGCGCCCGTGCTGCCCACGAGCCGCTTTTTCTCCATCACCGCGCGCAGCAGCTTCTCCGTGATCTCCGGCCCGCCCGCACGCGCGCAGCAGTCCTTCCAGACGGTGAACCCGCAGCCCTCGCGCCAGCGCGAGCAGCCGAAGGCCCGGCTGTTTTCCGTGACCGTGCCCTGCCCGCAGAGGGGGCAGGGAATCTTTAGGTCCTTCTGGCCCTTCCTGCCCTTGCCCCGCCGGGCCTCCGGCTCAAAGGCCACGTCCGGCGCGCCGCTTGCGGCGTACTGCGTCATCGTCCGCGTCAGGCGCGCGATGCCCTCCATGAAGCGCGTCCCGTCCGCCTCGCCCCGGGCGATGCGCGCGAGCTCCCGCTCCCAGCGGCCGGTCGTCTCCGGCGAGGCGATGGATTCCGGCACCGCCTCGATGAGCCGCATGCCCTTGGGCGTCGCCGTGAGCGTGCGCCCCTTGCGCGCGGCGTAGCCCACGTCGATCAGCCGCTCCAGGATCGCGGCGCGCGTGGCGGGCGTGCCCAGGCCGCTGTCCTTCATGCTCTCGCGCAGCTCCTCGTCCTCGACGCGCCTGCCCGCGTTCTCCATCTCGCGCAGGATCGAGGCGTCCGTGTGCTCGCGCGGGGGCTTCGTCTTTTCCTCCTTCACCGTCGCGCGCCGCGCGGTGCGCGCATCCCCGACCGCGAGCGGCGGAAGCGGCGCTTCCTCCTCCTCGCCCTTTTTCTTCTTCGGCTGCTGGTCGCGGTACACGTCCTTCCAGCCGCTCTGCGTCACCGCGCGCCCGGTGCTCAGGAAGGCGTGCTCGCCCACCTGCGTCACCACGCGCAGCGCGTCGTACTCGTAGGCCGGGTAAAACGCCGCGATCAGGCGGCGGCAGACGAGGTCGTAGAGCTTCCCCTCGTCCGCGGGCAGGGCGCTCGCGTCCGTCCGCCTGCCCGTGGGCACGATGGCGTGGTGGTCGCTGATCTTCGCGTCGTCGAACACCCGGCGGCTCATGGGCAATTTCTCCGGCAGCCGCGCCGTCAGCGGGGCGTAGGCGGCGGGCAGCGCCCGAAGCGCCTGCGCGGCCTTGCCCGCCATGTCGTGGGGCAGGTAGCGGCTGTCCGTGCGGGGGTAGGTGATGAGCTTGTGCTTCTCGTACAGGTTCTGCGCGGCCTTCAGCGTGCGGCTGGCGGTGAAGCCCAGGGCCGTGTTGGCGTCGCGTTGCAGGCTCGTCAGGTCGTAGAGCAGCGGGGGTAGCTCGCGTCGCTGCTCGCTTTTGCATTCCGTGACGGTGCCCGCGCCCCCGCGCGTCTTTGCGGCGATCTGCTCCGCGCGCTCGGCGCTTTCGATGCGCTTCTCGCCGCCCCGCGCGGGGTCAAACCACGTGCCCCGGTAGTCCCCGAAGTCCGCCTGCACGATGAAGTAGTTTTCCGGCACGAAGGCGTCGATCTCCCGCCGCCGCGCCACGAGCATTTGCAGCGTCGGCGTCTGCACGCGCCCGACGCTGAGCAGCACGTCGTAGCGCAGGGTGAAGGCGCGCGAGAGGTTCATGCCCACCAGCCAGTCGGCCTGCGCGCGGCACCTCGCGGAGAGGTAGAGCGCGTCGTAGGCGCTGTCCGGCATGAGCCTTGAAAAGCCCTCGCGGATGGCTTCGTCCGTCATGGAGGAGATCCACAGCCGGTCCACGGGCCGGGTGCACTTCGCCATCTCGTAGATGTAGCGGAAGATGAGCTCGCCCTCGCGCCCGGAGTCGGTCGCGCACACGATGCGCGCGGTCTCCGGGCCGTTCATCAGCGCCTTCACCACTTTATATTGCGGCCGCGTCTTGGGGATGACCTTGAGCGGAATTTCGTCCGGCAATATGGGCAGGTCCTCCCGCCGCCAGCGCTTGAACCGCTCGTCGATCTCCTCGGGCTCCTTGAGCGTGACGAGGTGCCCGACGGCCCAGGTGACGATGTAATCCCCGCCGGAGAGGTACCCTTCCCCGCGCCCCTTCGCGCCCAGCACGCGCGCGATGTCCCGCGCGACGGACGGCTTTTCCGCGACGACGAGCGTTGCCATGCGATCCGCTCCTTTCATGCTCTGCAATTTGCCATACGTCCAAGGGCCGGGCGGCGCGCCGCGCCTGCCCGCCGGGACGCCGCAAGCGGGGGCCGCGAACGTCCGCAGCCTCCGCTTTTTTGTGCCGGCTATTCCCGCCCCTACTGCTGTTGAAGGGAGGCAAAGCGCGTGTACTGGCCGAGCCAGGCGAGCTTGACCGTGCCGAGCGGGCCGTTTCTCTGCTTGGCGACGATGACCTCCGCGATGTTCTTGTCCTCGGTGTTGGGGTCGTAATACTCCTCGCGGTGCAGGAACATGACGACGTCGGCGTCCTGCTCGATCGAGCCGGAGTCGCGCAGGTCGGACAGGATCGGCCGCTTGTCGCTGCGCTGCGCGCCCGCGCGCGAGAGCTGGGCGAGCGCGAGCACGGGCACGTTCAGCTCCTTGGCGATGCCCTTGAGCGCGCGGGAGATCTCGCTGACCTCGTTTTGGCGGTTTTCCACGCGGCCGTCGGCGCTCATGAGCTGCAGGTAATCGACCATCACCAGGTCGAGCCCGCGCTCCATCTTGAGGCGGCGGCAGCGCGAGCGAAGCTGCGAGGGCGTGATGCCGGAGGTGTCGTCGATGTACAGGCCCGCGGCGGCCATGGGGCCCAGCGCCTTGGAAAGCGCGAGCCAGTCCTCGTCGCGCAGCGTGCCGTGGCGCACGCTCTGCATGTCCACGCGGGCGTCGGCGCACAGCAGGCGCATGGCGAGCTGGTCGCGCGGCATTTCCAGGGAAAAGGCGGCGACGGTGCGCCCGGCCATGACGGCCGCGTGCGAGAGCACGTTCATGCCGAACGACGTCTTGCCCATGGAGGGGCGGGCGCCGACGAGCACGAGCTCGCCGCCGTGCAGGCCGGTGAGCAGGTTGTCCAGGTCGATGAAGCCCGTGGGCACGCCGTCGATGCCGCCCTTGAGGCGCGAAAGGTTCTCGATGCGCTGATAGGTGTCGGGCAGGATGTCCGCGATGTGCACGAGGGTGGAGCCCTCGGTTCGGCGCATCACGATGTCGAAGATCGCCTTTTCCGCACGGCCGAGGATCTCGGCCACGGGGTCCTGCTGGGTGTAGGATTCCTGCGAGATGTCGCTGGAGGCCTTGATGAGCCTGCGCAGGGTGGCCTTCTCCGCGACGATCTGGATGTAGGCCTTGACGTTGGCGGTGGTCGGCACGTACTGCGAGATTTCCACCACGTACTGAATGCCGCCGACGCCCTCCAGCGTGCCGCGGCGCGAGAGCTCCTCGTCCACGGTGACGATGTCCACGGGCTGGCCGGAGCTGTTCAGCGCGTGCATGGCGTCGAAGAGCTCCTTGTTGGCGGGGTGGTAGAAGTCCTCCTCGATGAGCGCCTCCAGCGCCAGGGAGAGCGCCTCGTGGTCCTGCATCATCGCGCCCAGCACCGAGCGTTCGGCGTCCAGGTTGTTGGGCGGCACGCGGCCCACGCGTTCCTCATCCAAAGCTTTCACCTCGCGACCATCAATTCTTTGTTAAAGCATACATTCAGGAAGGGATTCCCAAGGGCAAAGCCCTTGGGCGAGGGGCGCGGGGGCCGGGCCCCCGCCTCCCCAACCAGTCCCCAAGGGCCGGTTCGCCCCGCGCGGCGAAGCAAGCCGCGAATCCCCGGGAAAATCAAAAAAAGTACCCTCTCCATCGCAATAAATGCTTCATAAAAACGTGGTTATTGCCCGTCGGGATCTGTGTTTCTTCAATCAACCGTCGTCCAAACGCGCAGGCCTGTCCCGCGCAGGCCCTTACGCAGCGCGGAAAGGATGGAGCTTTTCGCCCCATCCCCCGCAGGCCGCGCTTACTTGGTCGTGTCGATCTTCACCGTCATCTTGGCGGTGATGCCGGGGTACAGCCACACGGAGACCTCCGTGTCGGAGGCCGTGCGGATGGGCTCCGGCAGCTCGACGCGGCGCTTCTCGATCTTCACGCCGTGCTGGCTGTTCAGCGCGTCCGCGATCTCCTGCGCCGTCACCGAGCCGTACAGCCTGCCGCCCTCGCCCGCGCGCGCGCTCACGCGGATCACGCGGCCCGAAAGCTTCCGGGCGAGCTCCTGCGCCTCCGCCTTGCGCACGTCCTCGCGGTGCTGTTCCGCGGCCTTCGCCTTGTTCACGGCGTTCAGCGCGGCGGGCGTCGCCTCCACCGCGAGCTTCTTGGGAAACAGGAAGTTGCGCGCGAAGCCGTCCGAGGCCTCGATGATCTGATCCTTCTTGCCGGTTCCCTTCACGTCCTGCAGCAAAATAACCTTCATTTAAAAATCATCCTCTCCATCGTCGCCGCCGTCCGGCGGAAACGGTATTTTCTTCTGTCCCCGAAGGCCGATGAACTCGTCGAGCAGCCCCAGCCCGGGCAGTATGAGCGTGAGCCCGAGCAGGTTCGTGAGCACGAACGCGCCCACGATCAGCGCGGCCCGGCCCCCTCGCCGGACGCCGTGGGCGTGCGCGTGAAAGTCGATCACCGCCAGCCCCTGCAGCGAGACGATCAGGCAGGCCGCCTCCCACACGACGTACAGCGCGCTGGCGAACGTGCCGGCGCCCGTCAGGCCCAGCAGCAGCAGCACGCCCAGCGTAGCCCCCAGCAGGCGCACCGTCCCCTTCGGAAGCGAGAGCGAACGCAGCGGCGTAAAGTCCACCGCCTCGCCCCGCTGCCTCGCCGCGTACCGCGGCAGCAGCGCCAGCAGCAGCCCGCCCAGGATCGATCCGGTCACCCACTGCGCCGGCATGGCCAGGCGCAGGCTCCCGTCCAGGTAGAGCATCAGCGAGCGCGTCAGCTCCGCGCGCGCCGCGTCGGTGAGCTGGGCGTACTCGCCCGCCTGCTGGACGGCCTCCATGCCCTCCGGCAGCGTAAACAGGCCGTTTTGGTACATCGAGAAGAGCATCATGTCCGTCTGCGGCATGTGGGGCAGCAGCGTCTCCAGCGCGCCGATGAGCCCGCCCACCAGGTCGCCCCCGGCCACCGCGCTGCCCAGCAGCAGCGCCAGGCCGCCGCAGAGCAGCAGCAGCGCCGCGCCGATGCCCGCGGCCTTTGCGTAGGCGATGCCGCGGTCCATGGCGATCAGGGCGAAGGCGCTCGCCGGCAGCAGCACCAGCGCCACCACGAGCGCGGCCTGCGCCCCCAGCAGCCAGCCCATGAAGGTGACCGCCAGCGCCGCGCACCCGGCGTAGCAGACCGGCCCCGCCTTGACGCCCATGTAGCCGAGCAGCGCGGGCAGCGTCAGCGCCACCGCGGGCAGGACGAAGAGCAGCCCGCCAAAGAGCCATGCGAGCGCCCACAGAAGCGTCAGCGCCGCCGTCCAGCCCCATCGATTCGTTCGTCTTAAACTATTCATATCCTCTCCGATGCCCGCCGTCGCTTTCGCGGACGACCTGACCGCCGAACGGGCAAACCTCCGGTTCATTCTATAGTTATTCTGCGCTTCTCCCGTTGTTCCTGCAAATGATTCAAAAAAAGACCGGCGGGCTGTGCCCGCACCCACCTCCGAGCGGGCTGTGCCCGCACCCATCTCCGAAGCGCTGGTTCCTCGCCGTGCTTTCCCCCACGCGGCCGGTGGGTCATGTCCGCGCCCACCTCCGGGCGGGCTGTGCCCGCTCCCACTTCCGAAGCGCTGGTTCCGCGCCGCGCTTTCCCCCACGCGGCCGGTGGGTCATGTCCGCACCCACCTCCGAGCGGGCTGTGCCCGCGCCCGCCTTTAAAAATCTTCTTGCTCCCCGCCGCGCCGCCCATCAAAAAGGCGGGGAGTCCGCCTCCCCGCCCGGATTACCCCGCCTCTTGCCGGTCAAATCGCCCGCCGCGCGCGCCACTTCCCGCTGCGAAAGCGCAGCACGAACGCGATCGAGCGCCCCAGCCAGTCCATGCCCATGGCGGCCCATACGCCGTACACCCCGAGGCCAAGCCCCGCCCCCAGCAGCGCCGCCGTGCCCAGCCGGAAGAGCAGCATCGAGCCAATGCCCACAAACATCGTGTAGCGCGCGTCGCCCGCCGCGCGCAGGCCGTTGGCGAGGTTGAACGCGGTCGGGTGCAGCGCGGTCGCCATCAGGTTGTGCGCCAGAATGAGCTGATAGCTCAGATGCCACGTCTCCTCCGAGAGCGAAAACAGGTTCAGGATCGCGGGCAGCAGCAGGAAGATCAAAAGCGTCAGCGCGCCCGTCGCGGCGTAGGAGACGCCCATCAGCTTTTTGAGAAGCCGCTCCGCCTCGTCGTAGGCCCGCGCGCCCACGCACTGGCCCACCACCGTGATGACCGCCAGGTTCATCGCGTTTACGATGACGATCGCCAGCATGTCCACGCTCTGCGCCACGCCGTTCGCCGCGATCTGCGAGGTGCCGAACATCGCCACGATGCTGGTCACCAGCACCCGTCCCAGCGTGAACAGTCCGTTTTCCACGCTGCTGGGCACCGCGATGCGCAGGATTCTCCGCGCCATCGCCCCGTTTCGCGCAAACATCCTGCTGGGGCGCACGCGCACCGCGTTTTCGCGGCGCAGCGCAAGCCGGAACATCAGCACGCCCGCCACGGCGCGCGAAATCAGCGTCGGCACCGCGACGCCCATCACCCCCGCCCGCAGCACGAAGATGCCGATCGCGTTGCCCGCGACGTTGATCGCGTTCATCAACAGGGAGACGAGCATCGTCGTGCGCGTGCGCTCCATCGAGCGATGCAGCGCCGCCGAGGCGTTGTAGATTCCGAGGAACGGGAACGAGAGCGCCGTCACCAGAAAGTAGGTGTCCGCCGCGCGCATCACGTCCCCTTCCACCGCGCCGAAGAACAGGCGCAGGATGCCCCCGTGCAGGAGCAGGCACAGCGCCGTCAGCCCCGCGGAGACCAGCAGGGCGATGCCGTGCAGCTGGCTCGCCGCCTCGTCCGCGCCGCTCTGCTCGCGCCCGCCCAGGTACTGCGACACGATCACCGCGCCGCCCGTCGCCAGCGAGGTCAGCAGCGTGATGACGAGGTTGGACACCATGTCCACCAGCGCCACGCCGGAAATCGCCGCCTCCCCCGCGTAGGAGATCATCATCGTGTCCGCCATGCCCACCAGCATCGTGAGCAGCTGCTCCGCGATCAGCGGTAGGATCAGCCTGCGCAGGCTCCTGTTTGTAAACACCGCGCTCCGCCCCTTTTTTGCGGGCGCCGCGCCCGCCGTCGTGCTTCCATTATACCGCGCGGCGCGGGCGATGTAAAATGCCTGGATCGCAGCGCCGCCCATGCCTGCGCGGCATGGGTCATGCGGCCCTCAGGGGGAGGGCCGCCCGCCGCGCGCGCTTAGGGGAAACGCCGCCCGAACCTCCAGCGTGCCCTGCGCAAGCCTGGCTGAGCACCCGCCGCCCATCCGCTCCGACAGCAGGCGGACCACCGCCAGCCCGAGGCCGGACGCCTTGCCCCGCGCGCCGTCCGCCGTGTAAAAGCGCTCAAAGAGCCTGTCCGCGTCGATCGCGCATCCCTCCTGAACGGGGTTTTGCACCGACAGGACGGCGAAGGCGCCCTCCCGGATAAGCCGCACGCTCGCGTCGCCCGCCGCGTGCTGGAGGCAGTTTTGCAGGAGATTGTGGACGATGCGGGCGCAGTATTCCGCGTCGGCCATGACGAAGACGGGCGCGTCCTGCGAAAAGACGACCCTTTGCCCCTTGCGCTCGAACTGCGAAACCCGGTCGGCAATGCACTGCGCGGTAAGATTCGTGAGGTTGACCTCCCGCAGGGCCATGTGGGCGTCGTCCGCAGAGTAGAAGGAATACGCCCAGAATTGATCGACCAGCGTTTCCATGTTGCCCGCATGGCGCTGCGCCGCGCGGAGCCGTTCCCGCTGCGCGTCGCTCAGCTCGCCTTGCGACAGCAGGTACAGGCTGCCCTTCATGGCCGTCAGCGGCGTGCGCAGGTCGTGGGAGATGGCCTCGATCATCTCCTTCAGGCGCCTTTCCCTGCGCCGCGTCCGCTCGGCCGCGCGCTCCGTCTCGCGAAGCTGCTCGTTGATCTGGGCGACCAGCCCGTTCAGCTCCCCGCTGACCAGCTCCAGCGAAAGCGGCGCGCGCGTAGAACCGGCCTGGCGCTCCGCGAGCTGCCGCCGCACCGCCCGGATCTGGCGGCCGATCAGCCGCAGCCGCACGAGAAGGACCCCCGCCGCGAGGGCCAGCGCCGCCGCCGCCCAGCCGGTCATTTCAGCTCCGCCCGGCGGAAGAGGCCGTAGGCGATCCCCGCCGCGGCCCCGATGTAGAGCAGGCTCAGGGCCGCGACCTGAAGGAGCGCCTCGGGGCGGTAGCCGCAGGCGGCCAGGGCCCGGAAGAAGCCCGCGGGCACGTGGTCCGCCAGCGCGGAAAGCGCGGGCAGGGAGTAGGTGAACGACAGGAACGCGGTCCCGCCCAGCACCACCGCGACAAAGCCGGCGGAGGTCACCAGGATGGACCTGCGCAGCGCGAAGGCCAGCAGAAACACCGCGCCGTTCGCGGCGACGGCCGCCAGAAGCACCGTCAGGAACGCCGTCAGCATCCGCAGGAGGACGCCCGCCGACAGGGGCGCGCCGAACTCGATGAGAACGCCCTGCAGCACGGCGCGGCCCACGGGGTAGGGCAGGTAGGCGATCAGGTAGGCGAGCGAAAACGCGAACAGCTTGCTGAGCAGGACGGAAAACCGGCTGTGCCCCGCGGCGATCTCCGACTGGATCGCGCGGTTTTCAAAGTCCGCGCAGATGACAAAGGCGATGACGATCGTTCCGATCATG
Organism: Beduinella massiliensis; assembly: GCF_900199405.1. NCBI lineage: Bacteria > Bacillati > Bacillota > Clostridia > Eubacteriales > Beduinellaceae > Beduinella > Beduinella massiliensis. Next base: position 646,456 of record NZ_LT963430.1, on the reverse strand, counting down.
ACGATCGTGGGCATGTCGCGCAGCGAGGAAAAGAAGGCGTCGTAGCCGCTCAGGGCGATCTCCATCTCGCGCTGGTAGGGCGAGTCCACGTAGCTCAGGCTGGAAAGGGAGGTCACCGCCGCGAAGATCAGCATCAGCCCGGAGAGGATTCGCAGCGGCAGAGATCTCTTCAGCTTCATGACCTCGCATTTCATTAGGTTATACATCGCGTTCTCCTCCGATCGTCTCCAGAAAGTAGTCCTCCAGGGTGGTCCCCTCCACGGAAAGCTTCGTGATCAAAAGGCCGTGCGCCTGAAAGAGCCTCGCCGCCTCCTCGACGCGATCGTTGCAGTCGAAGAGCCGTATGGACCTGTCCGGCATGACGAGGAAGTGATCGGTCCCCATTTCGCGCTCGATCAGGCCGACCGCCCGCGCGGGGTCGTCCGCGCGGATGCTCAGGTACTGCCTGCACTGCTCCTCCAGCGCTTTGAGCGTGACGGTCCTGCGGATGACGCCCCGGTCGATGATGATGTAATCGGTGGCCGTCTGATAGAGCTCCGGCAGGTTGTGGCTGGACAGCAGGAGGGTCATCCCCCGCTCTTCGCACAGCGTTTGCAGCAGCCGCCGCACCTGCGCGATGCCCATCGGGTCCAGGCCGTTGATGGGCTCGTCCAGCGCAAGCAGCTCCGGGTTCCCTACGAGGGCCTGGGCGATCCCCAGCCGCTGCTTCATCCCGAGGGAAAAGTGCCTGGCCCTCTTCTTCCCGGCGTCCGACAGCCCGACCAGCTCCAAAAGCTGCCGGTCCTGCTCCCGGTTCGGAATGCCGCGGATCATCCGGTGCAGCGCGACGTTTTCCTCCGCGGTCATGGACGGGTTGATGCTGGGCGCCTCGATCATGATGCCCAGCCGTTTGCGCGCCCTGTGCAGGGCGGCCTCGCCCCGCTGGCCAAAAAGGCGGATTTCGCCTTCCGTGGCGAAGGAAAGCCCGGCGATCAGCCGAAGCAGGGTGGTCTTCCCGGCGCCGTTTCGCCCGATCAGGCCGTAAATCCGGCCCGGCTTCAGCGCCAGGTTCACCCGATCCAGTACCGTGCGGCGGCCCAGGCGCTTCGTCAGGCCGTCCGTTTCCAGAGCATACTCGAACACGTCCTCACCTCATCCATCATGATGGCCCCATTCTAACGGACAAAGGTTTAGAAAAGGTCAAGATTCCGGACAAACGCGCCGGCATTTCCGTCCTTCATTCCCGGTACAGCCGGTATCCCAGCCCCCACACCGTCTCGATGTACTCCTCGTCCGGGTTTACGGCCTTCAGCTTGGCCCGCAGGTTGCTGACATGCGTCTTCACCGCGTTGTCGTCCCCCAGGTAGTCCCCGCCCCAGAGCGTCTCGTAGAGGTTCGCCCGGGTGAAGACCTTGTTCCTGTTTTCCATCAGCAGCGCCAGCAGCCGGAACTCCGTCGCGGTCAGCTCGACCTCTCTTGCGCCGACGCTCACGCGCTTCTCCTGCCCGTACAGGGCCACGTCCTTGTAAAGCAGCCGCTCCGGACGCCCGCTTCCGGCGGCGCGGCGGCGCAAATGGGCCTCCACCCTGGCGATGACCTCCTCCAGGTCGAAGGGCTTTGTGACGTAATCGTCCGCGCCCAGCCTGAGGAAATCGACCTTCGTTTCCACCCGGCTCTTGGCCGACAGGACGATGACGGGCACGTCGGACCTCTCGCGGATCGCCCGCAGGACCTCGTCCCCGCTCTTCAAGGGCAGCATGATGTCCAGCAGCACGAGGTCAAACGCCTGCCGGAGGAAAAGGCCCACGCCGTCCGTGCCGGTGTACGCGGCGTCGACCGAATAGCCCGCCCCCGATAGGGCGTCCGCGAGCATCCGGCAGATGTCCGGGTTGTCCTCGATCAGCAGAATTTTCCGGCCCAATGTTCTTCCCCCTTTGCCGTCGGCTGCTTTACAGTATAGCCCGTACACGCGGCGTTTGCAATGCCGCCGGGAGACGCCGCCCCGCGGCCTTCGCCGCAAAGAAGGCCTGAAAAAAGGACGCACGCAAGTCCGTGCATCCCTGTTTGCGATTGCCGCCCCTCAGTCCCCCTCCACCATCCGGTAGCCGACGCCGATCTCGGTGACGATGTACTCGGGATAGGAGGGGTCCTTCTCGATCTTGCGGCGGATGTTGCCCATGTTCACGCGCAGAATCTGCGCGTCGCAGTTCGCGTAGGGCCCCCAGATGTTCTTGATCATGTACTCGTAGGTGAGCACGCTGCCCGCGTGCTGGCACAGGAGCGCCACGATCTTGTATTCGTTCTGCGTCAGGTGCACGGGGTCTCCCTCCACCTTGACGACGCGCTTCTCCAGGTCGATCGTAAGGTCGCCCGAACGGTAGACGCTCTCCTGCGCGCTCTGCGAGCTCTCGCGGTAGCGGCCGTTGCGCAGCGCCGCGCGGATGCGCGCCAGCAGCTCGGCGGTGTTGAACGGCTTGGTGATGTAGTCGTCCGCGCCGTTGTCCAGCGCCATCACCTTGTCGCGCTCGTGCCCGCGCGCCGAGACGACCACGATGGGCCGGTGCGACCAGGCGCGCAGGCTCTTGATGATCTCCTGCCCGTCGCGGTCGGGCAGCCCCAAGTCCAGCAAAATCAGGTCCGGGTTGTGGGAGGCCGCCATGCTCAGCGCACACTGGGCGCTGTCCGCCTCCAGCACGTCGTATCCGCCGGAGGACAGCACCGTCAAAAGGTAGTGGCGAATGCGCGTGTCGTCTTCCACGATCAGAATCTGCATGGGGTTCCTCCTTCGGTTTTTGTCTATTATAGCATGCCCCCGCGCGGCGCCCTATAAAGGTTTTATAAAGCAATCCCCCGCGCCTTGCCCGCTCCGGCCGTCCCCTCTATAATGAGAAAATACCATCATACGGAGGGATGCAGTCTTATGGCCTCATTTTTAAACGACCTCTTCGGGAACGCCCTGAACATCACCCTGCCCATGGTCGTCATGTGGTGCATCGGCGCCCTGCTCATCTATCTGGCGATCAAAAAGGACATGGAGCCCACGCTGCTGCTGCCGATGGGCTTCGGCGCGATCCTCGTCAACCTGCCGATGTCCGGCGCGGTCACGCAGGTCGTGGACGGCGCGCGCGAAATCGGCGTGATCGACGTGCTCTTCGACGCGGGCATCGCCAACGAGCTGTTCCCGCTGCTGCTGTTCATCGGCATCGGCGCGATGATCGACTTCGGGCCGCTGCTGCAAAATCCCAAGCTCATGCTCTTCGGCGCGGCGGCGCAGTTCGGCATCTTCTTCACCCTGGGCATGGCCTCGCTCCTCGGGTTTGAGCTCAAGGACGCCGCCTCCATCGCCATCATCGGCGCGGCGGACGGCCCGACGGCCATCTTCGTGGCCAACTTCTTCGATTCCAACTACCTGGGCGCGATCATCGTGGCGGCCTACTCCTACATGGCGCTGGTGCCCATCGTGCAGCCGCCGGTCATCAGGCTTCTCACCACCCCGGAGGAGCGGCGCATCCGCATGCCCTACGAGCAGAAACGCGTCTCAAAGACCACGCGCATCCTCTTCCCCATCCTCATCACCATGATCACCGGCATCGTCTCCCCGCGGTCGGTCGCGCTCATCGGCTTTCTGATGTTCGGAAACCTGCTGCGCGAGTGCGGCGTGCTGGACAGCCTCTCCGACACCGCGCAGAAGGTGCTCGCCAACCTCATCACCCTGTTCCTGGGCATCACCATCGCCGCGCGCATGCAGGCCAGCGCGTTCCTGAACCCCCAGACGCTGCTCATCCTGGGCCTGGGCCTCGTCGCCTTCGTGATGGACACGGCCGGCGGCGTGCTGTTCGCCAAGCTGCTCAACCTCTTTTCCAGGCGCAAGATCAACCCGATGATCGGCGCGGCGGGCATCAGCGCCTTCCCCATGAGCGCGCGCGTGGTGCACAAGCTGGGCCTGGCGGAGGACAACCAGAACTTCCTGCTCATGCACTCCATCGGCGTCAACGTCTCCGGGCAGATCGCCTCCGTCATCGCGGGCGGCCTGATCCTCAACTTCTTCGGCTAAGGAGGGAACACAGATGCACCTGAACGTCTCCGCCTTTCTTTACACCCTGCCCTATATCGCCAAGGGCATGCTGGGCATCTTCCTCGTCACCGGGTTGATCGTCCTGACCATCACCCTGCTGGGCAGGCTTGGCAAGGACGCGAAGTAAAGACCCGCGTGTACGCCAAAACGCGGAGGAATCCTCCTTCCCCCGCGTTTTTTTTGCGTTCGCTTCGCGGTCAGGCCGCGCGCAGGCCGTCCGTTCGCATCAGCTTCCTTTTGACGGCCAGGTAGCAGATAAAGTGCACCGCCGCCGTGATGATCCACGACACCGGGTAGGAGATGTACAGCGTCGTCAGCGTGCGGTCCATCGCGAAGATGGTGTAAATCCACACGATGCGCAGCACGCACGCGCCGAGGATCGAGACGACCATCGGCAGGATGGAGCTGCCCATGCCGCGCAGCGAGCCGACCATGACGTCCATCCAGCCGCACACGAAGTAGGTGGTCGCGATGATCGAAAGCCGCTTCATGCCCATCTCCACGACCAGCGGATCGTTCGTGTACAGCCGCAGCAGCTCGGGCCCGAGGGCGTAGACGAGCCAGCCCAGCGCCGCGCCGACGACGGTGACGGTGAGCTGGCAGCGGCGGAGGATCAGCCCGACGCGCTCCAGCCTGCGCGCGCCGACGTTCTGGCTCGTGAAGGTGAGGTTCGCCTGGTAGATGGCGTTCATCGAGGTGTAGACGAAGCCCTCCAGGTTGGCGGAGGCGGCGTTGCCCGCCATGACCACCGATCCGAAGGAGTTGACGGCGGACTGGATCAGCACGTTGGAGATCGAGAAGATGGAGCCCTGCAGCCCGGCGGGCAGGCCCACGCGCATCATCTGCGCAAACTTGTCGCGGGAAATCCGCACGCGGCGCGGGTCGAGGCGGATGCAGCCGTCCGAGCGCATCAGGCACAGGACGATCAGCACGACGGAGACGCACTGGGAGATGACCGTCGCCAGCGCCACGCCCGCGACGCCCATGTGAAAGACGATGACGAAGATCAGGTTGAACAAAACATTGATTGCGCCCGCGATGAAGAGGTAGTACAGCGGCCTTCTCGTGTCGCCGATCGCGCGCAGAATCGCCGCGCCGAAGTTGTACATCATGGTGGCGGGCATGCCGGCGAAGTAGATCTTCATGTACAGCGCCGCCTGGTCGAGCACGTCCTCCGGCGTGCCCATCGCCTGCAGCAGCGGGCGGGAGAGCGCGATGCCGAAGACCGTCACGATCACGCCGCACACGAGGCTGAGCCCCATGGCGGTGTGCACGGACTCGCTCACGTCCTTATAGCGGCTCGCGCCGTAGTGCTGGGCGACCACGACGCTCGCGCCGATGGACATGCCCATGAAGACGTTGACGATCAGGTTGATGAGCGCGCTGGTCGAGCCCACCGCCGCCAGCGCGGTGCTGCCCGCAAACTGGCCGACGACGACGATGTCCGCCGCGTTGAACAGCAGCTGCAAGATGCCGGTCAGCATCAGCGGGATGGAGAACATCAGAATCGGCCGCACCAGCGGCCCGTTCAGCATGTCGACCTCATAATGCTTTCGTCTCACGGGTCTGCGCCTCCCTCGTTTATGCCTTTCATCATAGCACAACCCCGCCCCAACATCAATCCTGTAAAATCGACGCAAAGCGGCAGGATGGGATGAGCAGGCGGGGCGCGGCCCTGAACGTGGGGCGTGTTCAGACCCCGACCCTATTTCAACCCGCGCGTTCCACGCGGAACGCGACGCGCTTAGAAAAGCTGATGTCAACCGGCTTTGTGCTTTCAATCCACGCGCTCCGTGCGGAGCGCGACGCATCATCGCCTACGGCGTGCAAAACGGCGCGAACAAATTTCAACCCACGCGCTCCGTGCGGAGCGCGACGTCTCATCTGGCAGGCGGTGACGACCTGGGGGCCATTTCAACCCACGCGCTCCGTGCGGAGCGCGACGAGATCGCGGAGCTGGTCGCGAGGAAAACCGATCTGATTTCAACCCCCGCGCCCCGTGCGGAGCGCAACTTCGCCGGAGACGCCGAGGCGACAAGCGAGCAAATTTCAACCCCCGCGCTCCGTGCGGAGCGCGACTGGACGGACTGGCTACCTGCGGTGACACGCTCGAAATTTCAACCCCCGCGCTCCGCACGGAGCGCGACCGGAACTGATTGAGCTGCACCACAAATGCGAGGACATTTCAACCCCCGCGCTCCGCACGGAGCGCGACAACCCGCACGGGGCGTTGACGCCCGGTTCTCCGTATTTCAACCCCCGCGCTCCGCACGGAGCGCGACCCATTTACATCCCCCTCCTACGCTCAGCTCTCCGCATTTCAACCCCCGCGCTCCGCACGGAGCGCGACTACTCCGGTTCTACGCCATCCACACCAGCATAAAAATTTCAACCCCCGCGCTCCGCACGGAGCGCGACGCATTACTGGGGCCATCGCCGGGCCGATTGCAGAATTTCAACCCCCGCGCTCCGCACGGAGCGCGACTGCAAGATAAACCCAAAATTCCTTCTTCGTTTCTCTCAATTCCACCAAATCCCGCGCCGCTTGGCTGCGCACCCATGCGGGCATCCCTGGCGGCGCGCCCCATGGCCTCGCCCTGACGAACGCCTGCGGGTGCGAACCTCCCGGCAAAAGTCCGCCCGCTATACGTTCGCACCGCGCGTGCGCGGCCTTGCCAGAGGCCGCCTCACGGCCCCATCGGCCCCGCGTCCTGCGTGCTGACGTCGTAGGTGATGAGTACCAGCATCTGTTTCCCCTCACTTCCAGAAAAACGGCGGGTAGTCGTTCAGGTCGCCGCGCAGGCATCTGGCAAGCAGCAGCGCCTGCGCGTGCGGCACCAGCCCCCAGGGGAGCTTCTCCTGCAAAAACGGGTGTACGATCTCCTCGCGCTTTCGCTCCTGCCAGGCGGCGAGCACCTGCTTGCGCGATTTCGCGCTCAGATAGACCGCGCCGTTTTCCAGCGTTTCAAAGTCCTGGTCGCGGATGACGCGGTTGTTCACCAGCGTCAGGCAAAGGCGCTCCGCCAGGACGCCGCGCAGCTCCTCCATCAGGTCGAGCGCGAGCGACATGCGCCCGGGCCGATCCCGGTGCAGAAAGCCCACGTAGGGGTCCAGCCCCACGCCCTCCAGCGCGGCGGCGCAGTCGTTTGAAAGCAGCGTGTACACAAACGACAGCAGCGCGTTCATGGGGTCGAGCGGCGGGCGGCGCGTGCGTCCGTCGAAGCGGAACACGTCCTTGTTTTGCAGCACCATTTCGTCAAACACCGAAAAGTACTGCTCCGCGCACGCCCCCTCGAGCCCGCGCAGCGTCTCCAGGTCGCCGCACGCCTCGATGCCCGGCAGCGCGGCGGCCAGCGCGCCGGAAACGCGCCGCACGCGCTCCGCATCCACGCGCGGCGCGTGATCGCGCGTGCAGCGCTCCAGCATCCAGCGGGCGTTGTACACCTTGCCCAGGATGAAGCAGCGGGCGACGCGCGCGCTCTGCCCGGGATCGTCCGCCAGGCGGTACTGGTGCCTGCGCAGCACCACATTCCCCCGGTTCTCGCCGCAGGCCGCGGCCAGGAAGCGGCCGCTCGGCGTCAGGAACGCGAGCCGGACGCCCCGCTTCGCGCACGCGCCCATCAGCGCGGGGCTCGCGCCCCTGTAGCCGAAGTAGAGGATGCCCTCCAGCGTGTGCAGCGGCAATCGCAGCAGCGTCTCCTCGCCCTGCAGCACCAGCACGTTCTCGCCCTCCAGCGCCAGGTAGCTGTCCTCCGTCGTGACATACAGGGTGTTGAGCAGCTTCTTCAAGGCGCCTCCTCCTCCGTGTGCACGCGGATGTACGCGTCCGCGTCCCCGCGCTTTTGCAGGCCCGGCAGGCAGGTCTCCTTCAGCGAGCAGCTCCGGCACGCCTTGCGCGGCTTCACGCGCGGCGTGTAGCGCCGCGCATAGTATTCGTGCATCTGACGGAGCATTTCCTCCACCCGGCCGCGCAGCGCCTGCCCCAGCTCCACGCTCTCCCGCCGCCGGGTCTCCCCGTAAAAGAGGAAGCCCTGCGGCACGTCCGTCCCCAGCATCTCCTCCAGGCACATCGCCTGGCAGCAAAGCTGCAGCCGGTCTTCGTCGCCCGCCTTGGGCTTCCCGTGCTTGTACTCCACCGGCGCCGGGCGGTACAGGCCCTCCCGCCCCCTGAGGGGGATGCCCGCCTCGTCCCGGCGCCATTCCAGCACGTCCAGCACGCCGCTCACGCCCAGCCGCGCGGAGCTCACGGGCATGGCGCGGGTGACGTACAGCTCGCCCTGCCTCTCCAAAAAATCCCGCTCGTGCGCGCGCTCGTGGAGGATGCCGCCCTCCACGGTCAGCAGGTTTTCCGCCCACTGCTGCTCGATGTGAATCAGCGCCCACTGGCGTGGGCAAAAGCAAAAATGCTGCACGCCCGACAGGGCGAGGTAGTCCTCCTCCCGGTACGCGCTCACACCCTTCGCGTCAGGGTGACGCCCTCCGGCACCGCGCCCTCGTCCACCGTCACCTCGTAGTCCGCGTAGCTGCGCGGGGCCGTCACGCCCTCCTTCTTCTTGACGCGCACCGTCTCAAACAGCTTGTAGGAGGGCGCGTTGCCCAGCTCGCTGTCGTGCTTGAAGACGATGAACTCCCGCACCGCCATCTTGCCGCGCGCGGCGGAATGGTCGTGCTCGAACATGTTGGCGATCGCCTCAAAGAGCAGCTCCAAATCCGCCTGCGAAAAGCCCGTCACCCGGCGCGCGAGGTTCGCGCTCACGTAGCCCTCGCAGCGGTAGAGGCCGTAGGGCACGATGAACTTGTTGCCCATCTCGGTCTTCTTGTTTGCCCGGTCCTCGTCCTTGGTGATCGCCACGCGCGTGAGGGTCACCTGCTGCTGGAAGATCGGGTCGATGGAGCGCGCGAAACCGAGCTGCACCGGGCCGCGCACCTGGCCGCAGTTGAGCGACATCTTCACGAACGTCGTCATCACCGCGCCGAACGTGCGCACGTCGTAAAAATGGCTGCACATGAAGTCCCGCAGCTTGCGGTCCGTCTCCGGGTCGTCCTTTTTGAGCTTCTTCTCGTCCACGTTCAGCGCGTCCAGCGCCAGATGGTCGTTCGCGTTGAGCGAGGTGTCCTCGCTGATGTAGATGTTGCAGGTCGGGTCGCCCTCCCTGGCGATCTTGACGTAGTTGCGGATCTTGCGCTTGAGGCACACGTCCGTCACGAGGCCGAGGCCCGTCTCCGGGTCGATGCGCGGCATGTTGCCCGCGTCCGGGTCGCCGTTGGGGTTGCCGTTTTCCACGTCGAAGAGCACCACGAAGTCGTACCGGTTTTTGATCGCTTCCATCTTACTTTTCCTCCTTGGCGGTTTGCTCGTCCTTCTTCTGGTAGCGCGCCTGGTTCTGGTGGTAATAGCCCAGGTAGAACATGCCCTCCTCCTCGAGCGTCAGGCGCGCGGGCAGGGGCTGCGCGGGCAGCAGGTCCATGATCCGGCTGATCGCGATCTCGTCCGCCTTGCCGTACTCCGCCTTGGCGATGTGGCTGCGGGCAAGGCGCAGCAGCGTCGGGAAGACCGCCCGCGGCGTCGCGCTGGCCGAGGCGAAGTAGCGGTCCTTGATCGTCGTGTTGATGCCGGGGTTCGCGTCCTGCTGCGTCTTTTCCAGCACCGCGAACAGCCTGCCGAGCACGTACGCCCGATCCGTGCAACTCTCGTTAAGTCCCATTTTGATTTCCCCCTTGCTTCTCTTCTTGTTCTTCAGCAGATAGGCCTTGATCATCGCCGCCTTGGCGTACGTCACCTCTTGCTCCGCCCAGATGCGCAGCAGGAGCATCGAAAGCAGCTCCTCGGGATAGTCGCCGTCCGTCCACACCGCGCGCAGCATCGCGCCCGCCAGCGGCTCGGGCGGCTCGGGCGTGGTCGCGTTCGGGTTGGCGGTCTCGCGCAGCAGCATGGCATTCGTCAGGATGTCCGGCTCGTAGGGCGCGTGGACGATTTCGAGCTGCACGTAGTGGTTCATAATGTTTGTAATCACGCTGCCGAACTCGCTTTGCAGGAACATCCGCACCGAGGCGCGCCCCGCGTTGGGCGAAAGCCCCAGGATGTAAAAGGGCATCGCGCTCTCCAGCCCCGGAAGCTCCGGCGGCAGGCCCCGCTTCACGCGCGAGAGCATCGCGCCGATCTTTTTCTCGTCCCCGCTCTGCGGCCCGCACGCCATGTCGAAAAGGTCCGGGTAGCCCTCCTCCGCGCTCCTCGCCCAGTAGACCACCGTCATGTCGCCCAGGCGCATCCTGTGCTTCCCCGCGAGCAGCCGGTTGAGCGCCGTGGTGTAGGCAAAGGCCGCGTAGCAGCTCACCGGCGCGTTGAGCCCCTTCGCCTGCACGCAGCCGTAGGACTCGAACGCGGGCGCGTTGAAGCCCACGAGCGACTCGCCCATCGTCGGCGCGCCGTAGATGCCCTTGATCTTGTTGTGGATGAGCGCCACGGGCTGGTCCGCCTTGCCCGTCACCAGGCAGGGCGCCCGCACGTCCGCGTCCGCCTGCGCGGCCGCGCGGGCGCTCCACGCGGCTTCGACCGCCGGGCGCCTGTGCACGAAGAAGCCCTCCTCCGCCTCGCCCTGCAGGCAGAAGACCAGCATCGCGCCGCCCTGCACGTCGTCCCAGCATTCCCAAAGCGCCGGGTGCTCCCTCGCCTCCTCCGGCTTCCAGCGCCGAAAGAACGCGCAGACCGCCTGCGCGCCGGGGTCGTCCACGCCCTCCAGCAGCTCCAGGTGCAGCGCCCGGCTGGCCGCAAAGCTCTCCGCCGTGCGGGCGGGGTTTCCCTTGTCGTCCACGCCCAGGAAATAGGCGCTCTTGTCGCACAGAAAGTAGGGCGCGACGCCTGAGCTGCGCGTCGCGTGCTCGGGGACGGTCATGCGCTGCGGCGCCATCACCGTCTTCTTGCCGCGCTGCTCCGGGTTTTTCAGGGAGATCGCCCGCTGCAGCGCCCCCTCGCGGGTGAGCACCAGCGCGCAGGAAACGTTCTCCTCGCCATAGCCGATGCGGGCGATCTCGCCCTCTTTTGCCGCGGCCTCGTAGTACTCGCACAGCGCCTGAAGGATCATCGTACCACCTCGCAGTCCGTCAGGTCGATCACGCCGTCCCGCATGACGCACCGGAAGAACGTCGGCGTGATGCGGTCGGGCCTCGTGTAATCCATGTCGTAGAGCATGAAGCCGAAATCCCGCTCCTGCCCGGCGAAGTCCGGATGCACGGGCGGCTCGTCCCCCTCGAAGAGGCGGAACTTCGCCGGGAACTCCCGGCAGCCGAAGTAGGGGGTGTGAAAGCACTTGCCCGCGCGCAGGCGGTTGCAGGCGATGGCGTAAAACTTTTCCGGCGTGTCCTCCGCACCCGCCCTGTCCGTCATGTCAAAGTGCGCCTCGATCACGTAGCGCACGTCGCGCAGCAGCAGCGAGGCGCGCTGCTGAATGTCCTTTCCCCTGTCCAGCACCGGCAGCGGCCCCGTGCCCACCATCGCGGCGCGAACCGAAGAGGCCAAAAGCTTGCTGGCCACCTCGTTTCGGCGGATGTTCGCGTAGCGGATGGGCGCGCACACCCAGATGCGGTCGATCCTCCATTTCATCCCAGGATGCCAATATATGGCTTCCAGCAGGCCGCGCGCGGCGGAGGGCGTGATCACGTCGTACGTCACGCGCTCCACCTTCATCTCCGGCCGGCTGAAGAGGGCGAAATCGCCCCAGACCTCCATGCGGATTCCATAGCCCATCTCATTCGCCTCCGTTTTATATCATGATCCCGGCGCCCATGCCCGGCACGCAAAGCCCCTTGTCCGGGTCGTAGCAGGCCGCGTCCAGCAGCACGGCGATCTGCTCGTCCAGCACGTCGAGCTTCCCCGCCGCATGCAGCGCCTGAAAGTCCCCCTCGTACACGCTGACGCTGCACCGCGCCGCTTGGCGCCATAGCTCCCGGCTTCGCTCGCCCGCGCCAAGCCGCTCGGCGCAGGTTCGCGCCTCCTTCGTCGTGGGGATCAGCACCGCGCGCGTGCCCTCCTCGATGAGGCGAAACGCCCGCGCGGCCTCTTCAAAGGGCGGCGCACTGCCTCCGTCGTCCAGCATCTTCTCGATGCCCTTCACGTCCAGGCCGCTGCCCGTAAGCGCGTAGAGCCGGGTGAAGTAGCGCCCGACGGCCTCCGGCGAGGCGATGTCCGCCTCCGTCTCCAGGATCTCCGCCGCCACGTCCGCGGGGCGCTTGAGCGCCTTGGGCACCTTGTCCCGCCACTTCTCCCCGGAATGGAAGACGGTGACCACGCTCTCCTGCGCGCTGTGCCCTCCCTCGCGGTTGCAGCGGCCCGCCGCCTGAATGACGCTGTCCAGCCCCGCGGCCTCGCGGCACACGCGCGGGAAGTCCACGTCCACGCCCGCCTCGATGAGGCTGGTGGAGACGACCCGGCAGGTTCGCCCGCCCTTAAGGCGCGCGCGGATTTCCTCCAGCTTATCCTCCCGGCTTTGGGGCGTCAGCAGCGTCGTCAGGCAGAAGACGCCCTCGCCCGCCATGCCGTCGTAAAGCGCCTGCGCGTGCGCGCGCGAATTCACGACGGCGAGCATCTGCCGCTGCGCGCGGAACTCCGCCCAAATGCGCTCATCCTCCCATACGCCCGCGACCTCGTAGCGCACGCGCCGGAAGAATTCGTACAGCCCCGCCGTATCCCGGCAGATCTCCGTGGCGTTAAGGCCGCCAAGGTACCTGCCCAGCGCGGGCTGCGTCGCCGTGCACAGCACCGCGGTCGCCCGGTAATTCACCGCCAGCTCCTCGATCAGCCGGGTGCAGGGGATCAGGTAGCCGGTCGGCAGCATCTGCGCCTCGTCGAAGATCACCACCGAGCGGACGATGTTGTGCAGCTTGCGGCAGCGCGCGGGCCGATTCGCCATCAGCGATTCAAAGAACTGCACGTTCGTGGTCACGATCACCGGCGCGTCCCAGTTCTCCGCGGCCAGGCGGCGGGCGCGCACGGCCTCGTCCTCCGCGTCGTCCCGCTCTGCGTCGTCCCGTTCGCACGTCGCCCGTTCGCACGTCGCCCGTTCGCACGTCGCCCGTTCCGCATCGTCCGCTCGCACGCCGCCCGCCTCCGCGATGCTGGTGTGCTCCAGCACGTTTTCCTCGCCCAGCGCCTCCCGGAATTTCTTCGCCGTCTGGCTGATGATGCTGGTGTAGGGGATGACGTAGATGACGCGCCGAAGCCCGTGCTTTTCCGCGTGGCGCAGCGCGAAGGCCAGCGAGGCCAGCGTCTTGCCGCCGCCCGTGGGCACGGTCAGCGTGTACAGCCCCTGCGGCCCCTCCGCCGCGCGGCGGCAGTCCGCGAGGATGGCGCAGCGCTTTTCGTCAATGGGGTTCTTCGGGTGCGAATACTGCTCCATGTACGCGTCCAGCCGCGCACGCAGCGTCTGAACGTCCTCGCCCCGCCCGCGCGGCTGCGGGCCCTGCATGAACGCCTCGGTGTCAAGAAAGTCCGCGTCCACCAGGCAGGAGAAGAGCATGCGCTGCCAAAGGGCGAACGAGAAGCCCTGCCCCTTCCGCGCGCCGGTCGGGCGCATCTTCGGCCCCGCCGCCGGCCAGCGCACCGGCACGACCTCGCGGACCGCGGGCCGCCGCTCCTCCCGCGCGAGCCTCTCGCAAACGGGCGTCAGCCGCTGGCCGTAGTCCGCCGGCATGGGATCCGCCAGGCCCGCGTGGTGCCCGGCGACGCAGGGCGCGAGCGCCGCCTCGACCAGCCCGCCCCGGCGCTTTGCCAGCAGCGCTCCCGCCGCCGCGTGCTCCACCGGGGTTTTGCCGCCCTCCAGCCGATGGAAGAAGGCGGGCCGCGCCTTGCCCACGTCGTGCAAAAGCCCCAGCGCATAGCCCCAATCGCCGCAGTCAAACGCCTGCGCGAATGCCTCCGCCAGGCGCGCCGTGGCGAGCAGGTGTTCCTCCAGCGGCTGAAAGAGGCCCTCCTCGCTGCTATGCGCGTAGGCGGGACGCCCCCGCGCGATCAGCGCGGGCAGGGCCGCCCGGTCGGCGGGGCACAGCGCCATGCCGGGCGCGTCCTCCGGCCTCACCCAGCGGAGCTCCGCGTGCTCGCGCGCCGTGGGCGCGCCGGCGCGCACCGTGCAGTCGAGGAACGTCAGCGTGATCGCCCGCGCGGGGGCCTCGTAGACCGTGTGCAGCAGCACGCCCTTGACGAAGAGCTCGATTCCCACCTCCTCGCGTATCTCGCGCACGATCGCCGCGCGCGCGTCCTCGCCCGCCTCCAGCTTGCCGCCCGGGAACTCCCAGAGCCCCGCGTCGTCCCTGCCGGGCCCGCGCCTCGCGAGCAGCATTTCGTCCTTCCCGTTTCGGATCACCGCCGCCGCCACCTGCAACATCCGTGCGCCCTCCTCCATGCGTTCTGCACCATAAGCCCATTATACAGCAAAAGCGCCAACCCGCATAGGACTGCGTTGGCGCTTTTTGTCAATTTTGGTCCGTTTCCGGCTCCTTCACGGCGATCAGGAACTTGATGGGCACGCCCTGCGCGGCGTACTTGATCTCGTGCTCGCTCTCGTAGTTGGGGGCAAAGCCGCTCTGGTGCAGGTCGCGCGTCAGGTAGCGGACGCGAAAGCCGCACGGGGGCAGGTAGGCGAGCGACGCGTCGAACAGCGTGTCGTCGTCCGTCTTGAACCAGATTTCCCCGCCGTCCTTCAAAAACGTGCGGTATTGGCGAAGCTGGCGCGGGTGGGTCAGGCGGCGCTTTTCGTGCTTCTTCTTCTGCGACCAGGGGTTGCAGAAGCTGATGTAGATGCGCTCCGCCGCGTCCGAGGCGTCGAAGTACTGCGAGATGCACTCGATGTTCAGCGCCGCGACGATCGCGTTTTCGACCGGCGCGCCCGCGAAGGCCGCCTCGATGTTCCGCCGGGCGTAGCCCAGCACGTCGCGCACCAGGTCGATGGCCACGAAGTTGACGTCCTGGTTGTGAAGGACCATCTGCGCGGTGGAGACGCCCTTGCCGCAGCCCAGCTCCACGTGCAGGGGCTGCGCCTTGGGGAACTGTCCGGCCCAGCGGCCCCTCAGGTCGCGCGGGTCCTGCCGGTAATAGGGGCAGGCCTCCAGCTCCGGGCGGGCCCAGGGTTTTCTTCTCATGTGCATGGGGGGAGCGCTCCTTCCGCGTTCAAAAGTACCGTTTATTATACCGCGAAAGCCCCCGGTTGTAAATCGAGCGCTTGCCCCCGCGCGCCAAATCTTCTATAATAACAGCAAATCCTTTCCCCCACGGGGAAGACGGGAGGCGCTGCCATGGTCGATACCTGCATCAGCGGCGCGCGGGTGCTGACGCCGCAGGGTCTCCTCTGCGCGCGCGTGCTCCTGAAGGACGGGCGCATCGCCGCGCTCGCCCCCGCGGACGCGCCCGCGCCCGAGGCCGCGCAGTCGCTCGACGCGTCCGGGCTTTACCTGCTGCCCGGCTTCATCGACATCCACCGCCACGCGGACCTGACGCCCTTCACGGACGCGCCGTCCATCGAGGTGCCGCAGGGCGTCACCACGCAGATCTGCGGCAACTGCGGCTTTTCCGCGGCGCCCAGCGCGCCGGAGACGTTCGCGGCGCTGCGCGACTACGCCGCGCCGATCCTGGGGAACATTCCGCCCGCGCTGTGCGGGCTTACCATGCGCGCGTTCCTGCGCGAGGCGGCCGCGCGCCCGCTCCGCCTGAACACGGGCTACCTGGTCGGCGGCGGGGCGCTGCGCATCTGCGTCAAGGGCTTTGCCCCCGCGCCGCTCTCGCCCGCCGAGCTCTCCCGCCTGCTCTCCCTCCTTGAGGATGCGCTTTGCGCGGGCGCGCTGGGGCTCAGCCTGGGGCTGATGTACGCGCCGGAGTGCTACTACACCCGCGCGGAGCTGGAGGCGATCCTCGCCGTGCCCGCGCGCATGGGCAGGCCCGTCGTCGCGCACATGCGCGGGGAGGGCACGAGCGTCGTTTGCAGCGTGGAGGAGATGATCTCCCTCGCGGAGCGCACGGGCGCGCGCGTGCACATCAGCCACCTGAAGGCCGCGGGCAAAAACGTGTGGGGGCACGCGGTGGACGCGTTCCTCGCCCGGATCGACGCGGCGCGCGCCCGCGGGCTTCCCATCACGTTCGACGCCTACCCCTACGCCGCCGGTTCGACGACGCTGACCACGCTGCTGCCGCCGGAGGCGCTCGCAGGCGGCACGGAGGCGCTGCTTTCCCGCCTGCGGGAGCCCGCCGCGCGCCGCGAGATCGCGGATTCCCTGCTGCGCGAGCGGCCGGACTGGGACAACATCTTCGCGACCACGGGGGCGGAGCGCATCACGGTCGCCGCCTCCTCCGACCCGGCCGAAACGGGCCGCAGCCTCGCGCAGCTCGCGGCGCGCCGGGGCCTTCCTGCGGCGGATTTCGTCTTGGAGCTGCTCGTGCGCGATGAAGGGCGCGTGACCATCGTGGAGCACCACATGGACCCCGCGGACGTGGAGCGCATCCTGCTGCGCCCGGAGTGCATCGTCATCTCCGACGCGCTGTACGGCGCGTCCGGCAGCCCGCACCCGCGCGCTTACGGCGCCTTCCCGCGCTTCCTGCGCCGCTTCGTGCGCGAGCGGCGCCTGCTCTCCCTCCCGGAGGCGGCCGCGAAGATCACCTCCATGCCCGCGGACTTCTTCGGCCTCGCGGGCCGGGGCCGCATCGCGCCCGGCTGCCATGCGGATCTGGTGCTGCTGGATCTGGAGCGGCTCCAAGACCGCGCCACCTACGAAAACCCCCGCCAGCTCCCGGAGGGCATCCGCGCGGTCTTCGTCGGCGGGCGTCAGCAGGGCGGCGCCCCGCCCCCCGCTTCGCTCCGCGGCGGTTTAACGCCGGATGCTTCGCGCGCCGGGCGCCCGCAAACCGCCTTTCCCGGCGTCCTGCTGGGCGCGACGTAACCCCGCCGCGCCCGCGCCTCTCAGCCGCCCTCGGCCATGAACCGGGCCGCCTGCTCGTAGAGGCGCCCGACCTCCCGCACACGCGCGCTCAGGCCCTCCCTGAATCCCCGGTCCAGCAGCGCGTCCCGGTTTGGCTCCAGAAAGTAGCCGCCCTGATAGTCGATCAGCCGCTCAAACGCTTCCTTTTCCTGCGCGTACAGCGCCGCAAGCCCGCGTATCCTCGCGGCCTGGTCCGGGCACAGCGCCGCCGCCCGCGCCAGATAGGGCCCGACAAAGTGCAGGTTCGTGCCCGTCTGCACCACGCAGCTGCGGTAGGTGTCCAGCGGCCCCGGCAGCGCCTCCGCCCCCCGAAAGTCCGCGTCCTCCAGCAGCGAATCCGCCCAGGCCTCGAACGCGGCCCTTCCAAAGCAGGCCCCGTCCCGGGGCGCGAGGGCGGCGAGCGACGGGATGGCGAGCAGGGATTCCCGCACGCATTCGCCGATCGAGGGCCGCTCCTTTTTCCGCCCGAAGAAGACGAGCGCCTCGACCCGCGAGAGCCCGTCGCGCACCTGAAAGGAATTCTCTGAAAACGCGTGGTCAAATACCTCGTCCTCCGCCGTCTCCCCGGTGAACTGCGACCAGCCGATGAGCAGCTTTCCCTGCTCGCTGTAGCCGCAGACGATCGAGCAGACGGGCGGCCCCACGATGCCGAAGGCCAGCACGGGCAGTCCCCGGTCGATGCACTCCACGATCTCGCGCCGGGCGCCGTCCGGATCCGCCTGCACCTGCGCGCGCGTGCGGTAGACGTATTCGTAGCCGCAGGCGTCGAACGCGCGCCGCAGCGGAACCTGCGTCTCCTTGCACACGTTGGAGTACGAGTCGTTGTAGCGCCACCGGGGCTCAAGCCAGGTCTGTGTGAACAGATCGCCCGTGACGCCCGCGAAGAACGGGAAGTCGTAGGCCGCGTCCTCGCCCAGCGCCGCCATCGCGGAGCGCATGCAGCTGGGGAACATGTAGTTCTCCGCCCGGTTTTCGTACAGCCGCTCCACGTTCGGAATCAGCCTGCGCGACTGAATGGCCCCGCCCTCCACGCGAATCTCGATCTTGAGGGGCGAGAAGTAGTTCAGATCGCAGCGCGTCCGCCGGGCGGCGGAGGGCGTGACGCCGTGAAAGCGGGTGAACGCCTTCGTAAAGCTCTCCGGCGATTCGTATCCGTACTTCGCCGCCGCGTCGATCACCCGCGTCCGGCCGGCCGCGATCTCCTCCCCGGCCAGCGAAAGCCGCCGGCTGCGGATGTAGTCCCCCACCGTCAGGCCCGTGACGATGTGAAATATCTTTTGAAAGTAGGCGCTCGACGTAAACGCGCTCCTCGCGACGCCCTCGGCGTCCAGCTCCTCCAAGAGATGATCCTCGATGTAGTTGAGCGCCTTTTGCACGGCGTTGACCCATTCCATGACCCCGCCCCCTTTTTTCATGATTCTATCAGTTTTCCCCCGCGCCTGTCCTGTTATTTTGTGACGGCTGCTGTCCGTCCGGCGCGGCTTTTCAAATTCCATCCAAACGACAGAATACAGGAGGTACCCTCTCATGGCAACCGTCTACGAAAAACTCGCTTCCCTCGGCCTGTCGCTCCCCAATCCCCCGCCGCGCGGCGGCATCTATAGGCCGGTGCGCCAGGCCGGCAATCTGCTCTACGTCTCCGGCCAGGGCGCGACGCGCGGCGGCGTGCCCGCGCTCGTCGGCCACGTCGGCGCGGAGTGCACCGTCGAGCAGGGGCAGGAGGCCGCGCGCCTGTGCGCGCTCAACTGCCTCGCCGTGCTGCACGACTACCTGGGCGATCTGGGCCGCGTGAAGGGCCTCGTGAAGCTGCTCGGCTTCGTCGCCAGCGCGCCGGGCTTCACGCAGCAGCCCCTCGTCATGAACGGCGCCTCGCAGCTCTTCCTCGACCTCTACGGCGAGGACGGCGTCGGCGCGCGCTCGGCCATCGGCGTAAACGAGCTGCCCGGCGGCATCCCGGTCGAGATCGAGTTCATCTTTGAAATCTGAGGAGGCGCGCATGGAAGCATCCCGCTACAGGCTCCTGGACGCATCGGACGTCCCCTCGCCCCAGCTTCTCTATTACCCGGAGATCATCCGCGAAAACACGCGGCGGGCCATCGCGCTGGCGGGCGGCGCGCAGCGCCTGTGGCCGCACGTCAAGACGCACAAGTCGCTCGACCTCACGCGCATGCAGGTAGGCCTCGGCATCACGCGCTTTAAGTGCGCCACCTTCGCGGAGGCGGAGATGGCCGCGCAGGCAGGCGCGCAGGCGCTGCTCCTGGCCTACCCGCTGGTGGGCCCAAACGTCGCGCGCTTCGTGCGCCTCGCCGCGGCCTATCCGCACGTCGCGTGCTACGCCCTCGCGGACGACCTTTCGCAGCTTCGCCTGCTGGGCGCGTGCGCCCGCGCGCACGGCGCGGCCGCGAGCGTCCTGCTGGACGTCAACATGGGCATGAACCGCACCGGCGTCGCGCCCGGCGAGGCCGGCGCGTGGCTCCGTCAGGCCGCCGCCGTGCCCGGCGTCCGCCTGTGCGGCCTGCACTGCTACGACGGCCACCGCCACGAGTCCGACCCCGCCGCGCGCGCGGCCGCCGTGGCCGCCTCCCTGCGGGAGATCGACGCCCTGCGCGCGCGGCTTCCGGCGGACGGGCTCGACTGCCCCATCGTCATCATGGGCGGCACGCCCTCCTTCCCCTGCCACGCGCAGCGCCCGGGCGTCTACCTCTCGCCCGGCACCTGCTTCGTCATGGATTACGGCTACGCGCGCGACTTCCCCGACCTGCCCTTCGTGCCCGGCGCGGCCGTGCTCACCCGCGTCGTCAGCCGCCCGGCCCCCGGCCTGTTCACGCTCGACCTGGGCTGCAAGGGCATCGGCTCCGACCCCGCGGGCCCGCGCGGCCTGCTGCTCGACTGGCTGGACGCAAGCCCCCTCTTTCAAAGCGAGGAGCACTGGGTCTTTCGGATGGACGAGGGCGCTGCGCGCACCCCGCCGCCCGTCGGAACCGAGCTGTACGTGCTCCCCACGCACATCTGCCCCACCACCGCGCTCTACCCCTATGTGCTCACCGTGGAGGGCGGCCGCGTCCTGGGGGCGTGGGACGTCACCGCGCGCAACCGCAGGCTCACGATCTGAAAGCTTTCGCCCGTCCCCGCATCGCGGGGGCGGGCGTTTTGTAGGTGGAACGGACG
This sequence comes from Beduinella massiliensis, assembly GCF_900199405.1. Taxonomy (NCBI): domain Bacteria; kingdom Bacillati; phylum Bacillota; class Clostridia; order Eubacteriales; family Beduinellaceae; genus Beduinella; species Beduinella massiliensis. Next base: position 626,277 of record NZ_LT963430.1, on the reverse strand, counting down.
GAGAGATTTTATTGTTTTAGATGGGCGAACATGGTATAATCAAAACGAAGCGACAAATTGGAATCTGGATGAAATAATAATTATGAGCAAATATGATTATTTATAGGAATATATACAAAAAGCAGAATTTCATCATTCAAAATGACATTCGAAGAAATACAGAATATTGCCGAAATACCAATAGACCATTTTTTCTGAAATATAAAAAAGAACTTACGGAATATGGGTATGAAGTTGGAAAAATATCCATGAAAGAGCAGACTGTCATTTTTAATAAGGTAGACTGAAAACTTAGAATTTATGGAGGAGAGAATATTGAACTGTCATATTAATTCATTATATCTATGTGTAAAAGATATGGAGAGAGCAATTCGATTTTATGAGGATTTTTTTGAAAAAGAAGTGACTATTAAAAACGAAATTTATAGTGTTTTTGATATAAATGGATTCCGCTTGGGTTTATTCGCTTTTAAAAAAATGAATGAAAAGCACAGTTTTGGAAGCAATTGTTTACCCAGTGTTGACGTTGAAAATTTAGATATTCTTAAAAGAAAAACTGAAAATTTAGAACTATGTTTTCCGTTGACGCAGATAAATGATAATTGGGTAGTAGAATTTGTTGATTCAGAGGGAAACCACATTGAATTAACGGCTCCGATTGAATAACTTCCAGTTTGTAGGGCGGCGGGGTAGGTGTTGACTATCCCGCCGCCGGTTGCTTTTACAAGTCCATATCCTGCGCCCTGCGGGGTTGCTATTCCCGCTGTTCCTGCCGCAAGATACTGTAAACGCTCCTGCGGATTTGCTCGGCTTCCTTAACCTCGTCTTGGAGAACAAGATACCTCTGATTGAGCGTTTTCCGTTCGGCGGTCAGTTTGGCATACTCCGCTTTCCATGTCTTTGTCGGTATGCTGGTTCTGCCATTTAACATGTCTTTTTGATATTGTCAATATTCCTTTGCCTTTGGATAAAGAATAGCTTTTGCGGTTATATGAATAAGCCGTAAATTGTTTCGCTGTCCGCTTGACGGGGAGCAGTTCAGTGGGGACGGCGGTTCTTCTTCGTGGGAGGTCGCCGTCCCTGTTATTTTTCTTTGAGTTTATCCAAGCTGGCATAGATTACGTCAATCCCCGCCCGGATAACCTCAGACCGCGATTTTCCTGTAACCTGACAGCAGTAGTCGAGCTTTTCTAATTCTTCTTTCGTCATTTTTGTTTCAACTCGCTCATGCCGTGGGTTGTCGGAAAGCGGTCTGCCTGTACGTGGACTCAAATGACCACCTCTCTTTTCGTCCGTATGATAAATATATTATGATACGGATCAAAAGTCAAGCGTAATACGGCAAAGTGTCCTGTAGTCCCTACGGGGAACTTTCGCCGCCTGCGGGCATGCCGCCAGCGCCGCGCAGATCCTATAGAATGTCCGCATGCAAAAAGAGAAAACGGGGAAGGCGGCGTTGATCGAGCAGCAGCTGAACGCGCGAACCTTCGATTTCATTACCGCAGCGGACAAGGGCCTCATCGTAGCCTTTACAAAGGCGCTCGAAGACCTAGGGGATACCTACGGCGGCAGCATCGGCAGCGGCTTTTGCTTGGGCAGGTACATGCTCGTCTTCCGAAAGGCGGACGTCAAATCGCGGAACGTGGCAGCGCGGGCCTTGCGCCGTAGGTTTTGCGCATCCCTGCCGGGGCCTCGATAACGCCTAAGACGCCATTTCGCCCGCGAACGGCCCAGACCTTTGCGCCCTTGCCTCACAGCTTTTCCTCTCCCGCCGGGACGTGCAGCCTTTGCATGCCCGGCACTTTGATATATCAGAAAAGATTCGCAGGTGGATTCCCCCCTGTACGGCTTGCATGCACAATCTATCCCTGATATAATTTAGGCAGATCATACAAAACCCATCAGGCTTCGGCAAAAAGGAGGCGCCTGATAGGGGCGATGAGAGGAGAAACAAACGATGAAAAGGCTGCTTTGCGTACTGCTGGTGCTTCCGATGCTCCTTCTGTCCCTAAGTGCAGCGCAGGCCGGGGACATCAACTGGCTTGAAGTCTTCCCGAATCCCATGGAAGTTACCCTCAGCGAATTAGAAGACAATTTTGCGGCTTTCTCCGCCCTGTTGGATACAGCCGACCTGCCCAAGGACCTGCATCTGGGCGCTCGCCATCCGCGCGAAGGCGATCTCTCCTCCTGCTATTGTTATTTAACGGATCATCTGTACATCGAGGTTCAGTTTGAGCCTGTCGAAGAGAAAGTGCATTCTGTTCGCATGTTTCTGAACATGGAAGATCTGACGATCAAAGAAATGTCGGCGCAGGCCGAAGAAATGTTCACCCTGGTCATCGGGCTTCTCGTGACCGTTCCGGGTACGCTGCCTTCGGCGGATACACTGCAGCTGATACTCTCCCTCTTTGAAAGCATCTCCACAGGCGAGGGCAATGCAAAGGAGCACTGCGGCGGATACAATTTCTCGATCGGAACCGATTTGGACAGCCTCAGCATGTACTTCATCATTTCAAAAGCATAATCTGCAAAGCCCCCGCCGCCCTCCGACACATCCGGTCGGGGGGCGGCGATGTGCTTTCCTGCCCGCCCGCGCGGCCTCCTTCCCCCCACTCTCCGCGCCTCGCCGCCCATTTCCCGAACATTATCAAAAAACCGTCGATAAAAGTTTGGTTTTTGCATTGCAAACGCGGCGCGCTTTTGCTATACTGGATGCGTATCTCATTGGGTCAGGACGCTTCATTGTGGAGGGAAAATATCATGCCGAAGGTAGCATTGTTCATGGGTTCGCGCAGCGACTTTCCGTCTTTGGAGGGCTGCGTGCGCGTGCTGAAGTCCTTTGATATCGACGTCACCGTGCGCGTGGCCTCCGCGCACCGCACCCCGGAGGCCGTCGCCTCGTTCGCCTTAAGCGCACGCGAGAACGGCTACGAGGTCATCCTCGCCGCGGCGGGCAAGGCCGCGCACCTGGCGGGCGTCATCGCCGGGCACACCACGCTGCCGGTCGTCGGCATTCCGGTCAAGTCCTCCTTCATGGACGGGCTGGACTCCCTGCTTTCCACCGTGCAGATGCCCACCGGCATCCCGGTCGCGACCGTCGCGGTCGGCGGCGGCGACAACGCGGCCTACCTGTGCGCGCAGATCCTTTCGATCAAGTACCCGCAAATCGCGGAAAAGCTGTCGGCGCACCGCGCGAAGATGGCCGAGGGCATCGCGAAGGACGACGCGGCCGTGGCGGAGCAGGTCAGGGCGCTATGAGCGGGAAGGAGCAGAATATGGCGGACATCAGGGAACCCGGCGACCGCATGGAGGAATACTGCGGCGTCTTCGGCATCTACGACGCCACGGGCGAGCTGAACGTCGCGCAGGCGACGTACTACGGCCTGTACGCGCTGCAGCACCGCGGCCAGGAAAGCAGCGGCATCGCCGTCTCCGACGGCCAGACGATCAAGCAATACCGCAACCTGGGCCTCGTCCCGGAGGTCTTCGACGACGAAATCCTTTCCGGGCTCACGGGCCGCATCGGCATCGGCCACGTGCGCTACTCCACCTTCGGGGAAAAGGACGTCATCAATTCCCAGCCGCTCGTCGCGCGCTGCAAGATGGGCATGCTGGCCCTCGCGCACAACGGCAGCCTGGTCAACGCGACCTCGCTGCGCACGAAGCTGGAGGATTCCGGCGCGATCTTTCAGACCTCGGTGGATACCGAGGTCATCCTCAACCTCATCGCCCGCATGTCCTCGCGCGGGCTGGACGAGGCGATCGTGCGCATGATGCAGACCGTGCGCGGCAGCTACGCGCTGGTGCTGCTCACGCAGGACAGGCTAATCGGCATCCGCGATCCCTACGGCATCCGCCCGCTGTGCCTGGGGCGCCTGGGCGAGAGCTACGTGCTCGCCAGCGAGAGCTGCGCGCTGGACGCGGTGGGCGCCGAGTTCGTGCGCGACGTGCGCCCGGGCGAGGTCGTGGTGATCGACCGGGACGGCCTGCGCACCTTCCACGTGCCCGCGCCGCTGCAAAGCAAGCTGTGCGTGTTCGAGTTCGTGTACTTCGCCCGCACCGATTCGATCATCGACGGGGTCGGCGTCTACGCCGCGCGCAAGGATGCGGGCCGCCGCCTCGCGGTCGGGGACGACGTCAAGGCCGACATGGTCATCGGCGTGCCGGACAGCGCGCTGCCCGCGGCCATCGGCTACAGCGAGCAGTCGGGCATTCCCTACGGCGAGGGGCTCGCGAAGAACCGCTACGTCGGCCGCACGTTCATCCAGCCGGAGCAGGGCATGCGCGAAATCGGCGTGCGCACCAAGCTCAACGCGCTCGCGCGCAACGTGCGCGGCAAGCGCCTGGTGCTGGTGGACGACTCCATCGTGCGCGGCACGACCAGCCGCAAGATCGTCGAAATGCTGCGCACCGCCGGCGCGCGCGAGGTGCACATGCGCATCTCCTCCCCGCCCGTGCTCAGCCCCTGCTACTTCGGCGTGGACATCGCCACCACCGAGGAGCTGGTCGGCCACGGCCGCAGCGTCGAGGAAATCTGCAACCTCATCGGCGCGGATTCGCTCAAGTTCCTCTCGCAGGAGGACCTGCTGCGCACGGTCGAAAGCTCCGGGTGCGGGTTCTGCACCGGCTGCTTCGACGGCTGCTACCCCATCAACCCCTGCGAGGACGAGGCCGAGCTGGTGCTCGACCTGTAAAAGGCGGGGCTTTCCGCCCGCGTCTTCCCATCGTCTTCCTTCCGCCAAAGAGAAAGGATGGTCCTATGATTACGTATAAGGATGCCGGCGTGGACGTCGAGCGCGGCTATGAGGCCGTAAAGCGCATGAAGCAGCACGTGCAGAGGACGTTCGACGAGAACGTGCTGGGCGGACTCGGGTCGTTCGGCGGCTTTTACTCCATCGAGAACGAGGGGCTGAAAAAGCCGGTGCTCGTCGCGGGCACGGACGGCGTGGGCACCAAGCTCAAGCTCGCCTTCCTGATGGACAAGCACGACACCGTGGGCATCGACTGCGTGGCCATGTGCGTCAACGACGTCGTGTGCCAGGGCGCGCGGCCGCTGCTGTTCCTGGACTACCTCGCCACCGGCTACCTCGACCCGCAGAAGGTCGAGCAGATCGTCGCGGGCGTCGCGGAGGGCTGCCGTCAGGCGGGCTGCGCGCTCATCGGCGGCGAGACGGCCGAGATGCCGGGCTTCTATTCGGACGGCGAGTACGACCTGGCGGGCTTCACCGTCGGCATCGTGGACAGGGAAAAGTCCATCAGTGGCGAGCGTGTCGCGGTGGGCGACGTGCTGGTCGGCCTCGCGTCCTCCGGCGTTCACTCCAACGGCTATTCGCTGGTGCGCAGGCTCTGCCTGACGGAGGATACCGACCTTTCCGCCTACGTGCCGGAGCTGGGCAAGTCCCTGGGCGAGGAGCTGCTCACCCCCACGCGCATCTACGTGAAGAGCGCGCTTTCGCTGTGCGGGGCGTTCGACATCCACGGCATCGCGCACATCACGGGCGGCGGGTTCATCGAGAACATCCCGCGCATCCTGCCGGGCGGCCTCGCGGCCCGCATCGAGCGCGGCGCGTGGCCGGTGCCGCCCATCTTCGGGATGCTGCGGCGTCTGGGCCAGATGGAGGATAGGCAGATCTACAACACGTTCAACATGGGCGTCGGCATGGTGCTCGCCGTGCGCCCCGAGGACGCGGACGCGGTGATCGCGCGCGCCTGCGAGCTGGGCGAAAAGGCCTACCGCATCGGCACGGTCGAGGCGCAGGCCGAGGGCGGCGAAAGGCTGGTGCTCGCATGAGCACGCGCATCGCGGTGCTCTGCTCCGGCGGCGGCACCAATCTACAGGCGATCCTCGACGCCATCGACGCGGGCGAGATCGACGGCGAGGTGGTGCTGGTGCTCGCGAACGCCTCCCGCGCCTACGCGCTGGAGCGCGCGCGCGCGCGCGGCGTCGAGGCCGTCTTCGTCAGCCGAAAGCAGGCGGGCAGCGCGGAGGCGTTCAACGACGAAATCCTCCGCCAGCTCCTTCGCGTGCGCGCGGAGCTGGTGGTGCTCGCGGGCTACCTGCCCATCGTGGGGCCGCAGGTGGTCGCATCGTTCCCCCACCGCATCCTCAACATCCACCCGGCGCTGATCCCCGCCTTCTGCGGCGTGGGCATGTACGGCCATCACGTGCACGAGGCGGTGATCGCCTACGGCGCGAAGGTCTCCGGCGCGACCGTGCACTTCGTGGACGAGCAGGTGGATCACGGCTGTATCGTGATGCAGGAAAGCGTGCCGGTGCTTGAGACCGACGACGCGGACGCGCTGGCCGCGCGCGTGCTGACGGTGGAGCACCGCATCCTGCCGCGGAGCGTTTCCCTCTTCTGCGCTGGAAAATTGCGGGTAGATGGAAGGCGGGTATTTGTGGTAGAATAAAAGAACCAGATCTCCGTCGGTGATGCAACCGGCAGCATGCCGGTTTGCTATGCAAATCCCCTCGTCAGGCGTCGGCCTCGGGCACGGAGCCATGGGGTTTGCAGATCTTCGTCGGTGATGCAGCCGGCAGCATGCCGGTTTGTTTTGCCAAAATTCGCGTAAATTGGCTGAGAAACCTTGCCTACCGGCGGATTTTAGCGTAATATAAAGGTTCGTAGGCCCGCCCGCAGCCGGGCGCGCCTGTTCACCACGGATATAAGGAGAGCCTTCGATGAAGATATACCATCCGCAAAGCGGCTTTAGCGGCGCTACGCGGGATCAGTGTTTTCTCGTCTCGGACAACGCGGGCGTCGAGCTGGGCCAGGGCTCGGTCGTCTCCCGCAACGTCCGCGACATCTATCCCGAGCGTCCGCTGGAGATCGTGATGGACATGGACGCGCACCCGCGCGCGCGCGACATGCTCTACGGCGCGCTGCGTGCCGAGGCCGCCGTGCTGCACCGGCAGGCCGGGCGCGCGCCGGGGCGGCTTTACATCGCCTGCCAGATGGGCGACGTAGAGCGCTACCACTACTTCAAGTCCCTCGGCTTCGACGACACGGACGGCGACGAGCTGTTCGTATGGCGGCTGAGCAAGCACGAGCGCACGGTCTACCCGCCGCTTTCGACGCAGATCATCGAAATCCCGCGCCGCAGCCGCGCGGAGGCTGAGGGCGTCGTGCGCCGCATGCAGGCCTTCGGCGCGGGCGAGCACGCGGTGGAATGGCTGGAGGACGTCTCCCGCACGCCGAACTTCTGCGCCTTCGCGGTCTACGGCGGCTCCGAGCTCTGGGGCGAGATCGTCGTCACCGGCGAGGACCAGGAGGCCAAGATCGAGGCGCTGTACACCGTGCCCAAGTACCGCAGCCACGACGTGGCCACGGCCCTGCTCAGCCAGGTGCGCCTCACGCTGCTGGAGCGCGGGGTCAAGTTCGTGCGCATGAACGTGCCCCGGCGGAACCTGCGGGCCATGCGCCTGCTGCAGCGCATGCACTTTGAATGGGTGCGCACGGACCAGCTCTTCCTGGGCGTGGATCTTTGATTTCCCGCGCCCGCTTTGCCGCCTCGCTCCCTTCGGGCGGGGCGTCTTTTGTCCACCGCGCGGCGCGCTTTTCCGGGCGCGCCCGCTTCTTTCTTTGCATAAGGAGGTTTTCCCCATGAAGGTACTCGTCATCGGCGGCGGCGGGCGCGAGCACGCGGTCTGCCTGGCCCTTTCAAAGTCCGAGCGCGTGACGGAGCTGCTGTGCGCGCCGGGCAACGGCGGCATCGCCCGCGTCGCCCGCTGCATCCCGGAGGTCAAGGCGACGGACGTCGAGGGCATCGTGCGCCTTTCCAAGGAGGAGCACGTGGACTTCGTGGTCGTCACCCCGGACGACCCGCTGGCGCTGGGCTGCGTGGACCGGCTGGAGGCGGAGGGCATCCGCGCCTTCGGCCCGACGCAGGCGGCCGCGCGCATGGAGTCGAGCAAGATCTTCTCCAAGGAGCTGATGCGCAAATACCACATCCCCACCGCGAAGTGCGAGGTCTTCACGGACTGCGCGCAGGCGCTTTCCTACCTGGACACGCAGGAAGCGCCCATCGTCGTCAAGGCGGACGGCCTCGCGCTGGGCAAGGGCGTCGTCGTCGCGCAGACGATCGACGAGGCGAAGGAGGCCGTGCGCGACATGATGCAGGGCCACAAGTTCGGGGAATCCGGCGCGCGCGTGCTGATCGAGGAGTGCATGTTCGGCCGCGAGGTGACGGTGCTGTGCTTCTGCGACGGCAAGACCCTGCGCCCCATGCCCGCCTCGCAGGACCACAAGCGCGCCTTCGACGGCGACCTGGGCCCGAACACGGGCGGCATGGGGGCCTTCGCCCCGAGCCCCCTGTACACCCCGGCCATCGCGCAGCGCGTGGAGCGCGAAATCCTGCAGCCGACCCTCGCGGCGATGAACGCCGAGGGCTTCACGTTCAAGGGCGTGCTCTACGTCGGCCTGATGATGACCCCGACCGGCCCGCGCGTCGTCGAGTACAACGCGCGCTTCGGCGACCCGGAGACGCAGGCCATCCTGCCCCTGCTGGACGCCGACCTCATGGCCATCTTCGAGGCGGTGGAGGCCGGCCGCTTAAAGGACGCCGAGATCCGCTGGAAGAACGAGTCCGCGGCCTGCGTCGTGCTCGCCTCCGGCGGCTACCCGGGCGCGTACGCGTCGGGCCTTGAAATCACCGGCATCGAGGACGCCGCCGCGCTGGGCGCGACCGTGTACCACGCGGGCACGCGCGCGCAGGGCGGGCGCGTGTACACCGCGGGCGGCCGCGTGCTGGGCGTCACCGCCACCGCGCGCACGCTGCGCGAGGCCGTGGACCGCGCCTACGCCGCCGCCGGCAGGATTCACTTCGACGGCATGCACATGCGCCGCGACATCGGCAGCCGGGACGCATAAACCGGACAATCCAGCGTGCCCCCGCGCAAAAAGCCTTTTGCGCGGGGGCACGCTTTGTCCGTCCGTCTTATCTGCCGTCCGCGCCGCGCTCCGCCAGCGCGCGCACCTCGGCGCAAAGCGCCGCCAGCGCCTCCACGGATTGCGCGAGGCGCTCCCGCGAGAGCGAGAGGGCAGCCTCCGCCCGTTCGCGGTAGCGCGAAGGGACGCGCGCGAGGCCCTCCGCGCGCAGCGTCGCCTTCTTCTCGTTGAGCAGGTACGCGCGGTTCAGCGCGAACAGCGCCTGGTTGAGCGCCGACACCGTCCGAAAGAGCTGCCCGCAGACGTAGTAGACGTCCCCGCCGCGGGCGCTCTTTCGCGCCAGCGCCAGGGAGAAGTCCGCCTCGAACAAGAAGAAGTCGAGGAGCGCCCCGCGCAGCGCCTCCGGGTACGCCTGCGCGCGCGCCTTGAGCGCTAAAAGCGCCGCGTCCGGCACGCAAAGCGCCTTCGCGCACGCCAGCTCCCCGCGGTACATTACGTCGAGGTACGCGTGCGGGTGCCCCGGCTGATAGTGCGCGGAAAAGCGCCCCGCGTCCGTCTCCTCCACGGCCCGGCGCACTCGCTCTGCGTCCCGGCAGATCAAATCCACCGGGCAGCCGTCCACCGTCAGCCACCCGCCGCAGTTCACCCAGCCGCCCCAGCCGCCCTCGCCGCAGACGAGGCCCGGCCGGTGCGCGTCGTCCAGCTCCCGCGCGGCCTCGCTGAGCTGTCCCGCGTCAAAGCCCGCCGGGTCGTAGTACACCCCGATGTCCACGTCCGAATCCGCCGTCGCGCTGCCGGTCGCCCGCGAGCCGCCCAGCACCACGCCGCGAACGAACGGGCAGCGCGCGACCGTCCGCGCGATCTGCGCGATCCGCTCCTCCGTCATGTACATCCCCTCCACGCTCTGTTTCGCCGCCTTCATTATACCGCGTCCGCACCGCGCCGTCCACCCGGCCCGTTGACATCCCCAGCCGCATTTCGTATAATGCAACCAAACGCTACGTTCGGAGGTACGGCATGAAGCTTTTTGACGAATCCCTTGGCTTTTTCAAGGGCAATACCCATATGCACACCACGCTCAGCGACGGGCGGCTTTCGCCCGCGGACGCCATCGCGCGCTACGCCGCGCAGGGCTACGACTTCGTCACCCTCACCGACCACCGGGTGATCTCGCCGGAGCGCCGCGAGCAGGGGCTGCTGGTGCTCTCGGGCACGGAGCTGGACTACGGCTTTTCCAATCAGGTCGTCCACATCACGGCGCTGGGCCTTGCGGCCGCGTTCGACGCGCAGGCGGTCTGCGACGAGGACGCGGGCGCGCGGCCGGAGGACGGCGTCGCCGCTATCCGCGCGGCGGGCGGCCGGGCCATCCTCGCCCACCCCTGCTGGTCGCTCAACACCCTGGAAATGCTCGCGCGGCTCGACGGCATTGCCGCGCTGGAAATCTACAACACGGTCTCCGGCTCGCCCTGGAACGCCGACCGCGCTGAATCCGCCTCGTTTTCGGACGTGGCGAGCACGAACGGGCGCGTCGTACCGGTCGTGGGCGCGGACGACGCGCACTTCTACGACGGCGACGAGTGCCAGACCTGCATCCTCGTCAACGCCCGCGAGCTGACGCGGGAGGCGCTGCTGGAGGCCGTGGACGCCGGGCGCTTTTACGCCACGCGCGGCCCGCGCATCGAGCAGGCGGAGCTTGCGGACGGGCGGCTGACCGTCCGCTGCCGCGGCGCGCAGAAGGTCATCTTCTACTCCAACAACGTCTGGACCGAGGGCCGCTGCCAGGTGGGCGACGACATCCGCGAGGCCGTCTACGCCCTGCGCCGCTCCGACCGCTTCGTGCGCGTGGAGGTCGTGGACGCGGCCGGACGCAAGGCGTACCTGAGCCCGATTCCGGTTCGCTGAGCGCGGTTTCAACGGGTTTTCCGCCGCGCCGCAAAGGAAGCAGAATTTTTTGAGGCGCTTTGAATGGATCGCGGCAATTCCGTCGTATTCAAGGTGAAGTCAGCAATGACCATCCTGAATGGAGCGGAGGAATTTTTATGAAGCGGGTACTCATCGGGGCTTTGGCGGCGATTCTGGTTTTGTCCCTTGGAACGGCGGGCGCGCTGGCCGCCGGCCAGGGCAAGGGCCGCGGTCCCCATTACGTCGATGTCCACGGCGGCGGCATCTGCGTTAGCTGCCAGGGCAGGAACTTCACGGACGCCGACGGCGACGGCGTCTGCGACGCCGCCGGGGAGCGCTGCCGCGACGCCGGGTGCGGCGGACGGGGAAGCGGCTTCGCCGTCCGGGGCTGCGGTTTCCGAGGCGGCCGAAACAGATAACGGGTGGCGGCAGCATGCGGAGCGAACAAGAAGTAAACAGCGCGATCGAGCGATATTCTCACATGATCCGGCGGCTTTGCATGGTACATCTGAAGAATTACGCGGACACCGAGGACATCTTTCAAACCGTGTTTTTGAAGTATGTCCTGTCTTCCGTCTCCTTCGAGAGCGAAGAGCACGAAAAGGCGTGGTTCATTCGGGTGACGGTCAACGCCTGCAAGGATCTGCTCAAGCGTTTTTTCCGCGGCCGGACGGTCTCTTTGGACGAAGTCCTCGAGCCGGCGGCGGAATGTACGGCGGAGGACAGAGAAGTGCTGGAGGCCGTGCTGTCCCTTCCCCCCAGGTACAAGGACGCCGTCTATCTCCACTATTACGAGGGGTATACCGCCCCGCAGATCAGCCGGATTTTAGGGAAAAACGTGAACACGGTTTACACGCTCCTGACCCGTTCCAAGCAGCTGCTGCGCGAGAAGCTGGGAGGTGACGGTTATGAATGACAGGCTCCAAAGGGCGCTGGGCAAGGTGCAGGCGGACGAAGCGTTAAAGCGCAGCACAAAGGCGTATCTGTACCGAAAGACAGGGGGCTACGCGGGCGCGGGGGCCGTCCGCCGCCGGCGTCTGCTCCCCGCCCTGGCGTGTTTGGCGTTGCTCCTGCTCGGCGGGCGCTGGCTCTACTTCACCCCGTCGTTTGCCATCAGCATCGACGTAAACCCCTCCCTGGAGCTGGGCGTGAACCGGTTCGACCGAATCGTCTCCGTTCAGGGCTATAACAGCGACGGGCAGGAGCTGGCGGATTCGCTGAACCTGAAATACCTGAACTACGCCGAAGCGGTCAACCGGGTATTGTCCAGCGACACCGTGCGCGCGCTGCTGGCGGGCAACGAGCTGTTGGCCATCGGCGTCGTCGGCTCGGACGACGCGCGCTCCGCCGAGGCGGTGTCCAAAATAGAATCCGCCTGCACGGCCGGGCGGATGAACGCGTACTGCTATTACGCCCGTTCGGACGAGGTGCGGGAGGCGCACGAGCTGGGCCTCTCCTATGGCAAGTACCGGGCGTATTGCGAATACCGGGCGCTCGATCCCTCCATTACCGTCGAAGAGGTGCAGCGCATGACCATGCGGGAACTGCGGGACGCCATCGACGCGCTGTCTTCGGGCGGCGACGCCGGGGCGGGCTTGGAAAACAGGAATGCGCACGGCGGCCGCGGCATAGGCAACGGGCCGGGGCGCGGGCAGGGAAACGGCGGCGGCGCAGGCAGGCCCTAGGCGGGGCGAGGCCGCCGCGGAAATTCAAGGCGGGAAGGCCCTTCAAACGGCCTTCCCGCCCTTTTTATCTTGGGAAACGCTTTCAAATCAGCGCCGCGCGCGGCCTCTTCGCGTCATTTTTCCTCGCGCAGGTACTTCCCGGTCAGGCTCCTCTCGTCCCGCGAAATCTCCTGCGGCGTGCCCGCCGCCACGATCCGGCCGCCCGCCTCGCCGCCGCCCGGCCCCATGTCCACCACGTAGTCGGCGTTCCGGATCATGTCCAGGTCGTGCTCGATGACGATCACCGTCGCCCCGCTCTCGATCAGCCTTTGAAACACGCCGATCAGCACCCGCACGTCCAGCGGGTGCAGCCCGATCGTCGGCTCGTCGAACACGAAGACCGCGTCGTGCTGGGCCCTGCCCATCTCCGCGGCCAGCTTGAGCCGCTGCGCCTCGCCGCCGGACAGGCTCGGGGTGGCCTCCCCGAGCGTAAGATAGCCCAGCCCCAGATCCGATAGCACCTGCAGCCGCTCCCGAACCTTTGCGACGTCCGCAAAGCGCTCCAGCGCCTGCTCCACGGTCATTCCCATCAGCTCCGGCAGCGAGAGGCCGGGATCGTCCGCCGCCGCCCCGCGGGGACGGTAGCGGATGCGCTCGGCCTCGCGCCCATACCGGAAGCCCCCGCAGTCGGGACATACGATGTCCACGTCCGGCAGGAACTGCACGTCCATCGTGATCTGTCCCGTGCCGTCGCAGCCGGGGCAGCGCAGCGCGCCCGTGTTGTAGGAAAAATCGCCGGCCTTATAGCCCGCCGCCTTCGCCCCGGGCACGGCGGCGAAGAGCCGCCGCAGGTCGTCCAGCACGCCGCTGTAGGTCGCCACGGTGGAGCGGACGTTGAGCCCGATGGGCGTGGCGTCGATGAGGTTCACCCGGCCGATGCCGGGGGCCTCCGCCTCCCTGACGTGATCGGGCAGCGGCCCGCCGTCGATCCGCGCCCGCAGGGCCGGAATCAGGCTTTCCAAAATGAGCGTGGTCTTGCCCGAGCCGGAAACGCCCGTGACGGCCACCAGCCGCCCCTTGGGGATGTCCAGCTTCAGCGCGCGCACGGTGTGCAGCGGCGCGGTCGCAAGCCGGATGTGCCCGTGCGCAAACAGCGCCTCCGGGTCGGCCCGCTCCCGGACGACGGTCTGTTCGCTCCCGGTCAGGAACCCGGCGAGCAGGGACTCGGGCGCCCCCGACGCGTCCGCCACCGTCCCCTGAAAGAGCACGCGCCCGCCGTGCGCGCCCGCGCCGGGGCCCATCTCGATCAGCCACTGGGCGGCCTTCATCACCCGCACGTCGTGGTCGATCAGCACGACGGAATTGCCGTGCGCGATCAGGTCGTCCACCACTCCCAGCAAACCGTCCACGTTGGAGGGATGCAGGCCGATGGACGGCTCGTCCAGCACGTACAGGACGCCGGTGGTGCGGTTGCGCACCGCGCGGGCGAGCTGCGCCCGCTGCCGCTCCCCGGTGGAGAGCGTGTTCCCCGCCCGGTCGAGCGCGATGTAGCCCAGCCCCAGGTCCGTGAGGCGCCGGGCCGTGTTCAGGAACTGGCCGCAGATGCTCTTCGCCATGTCCCGCAGCTCCTCCGGCATGCCCGCGGGAACCTCCCGCACCCAGGGGATCAGCGCGTCCAGCGTCATGGCCGCGGCCTCGTCCAGCCGCTTTCCGCACAGGCGCGTGGAGCGGGCCTGCTCGCTCAGCCTCGTGCCGCCGCAGTCCGGGCAGACGTCCTGCCGGAGAAAACGCTCCACCCGCTTCATGCCCTTGTCGTCCCTGGCCTTCGCCAGCGCGTTTTCCACGGTGTAGACCGCGTTGTAGTAGGTAAAGTCCAGCTCGGCAGCCTGGTTGCTGCTTTTCGCCTTGTACAGGATGTGCTTCTTTTCCGCCGGACCGTGGAAGACGATTTCCCGCTCCGCCGCCGTCAGCTCGCAAAAGGGCACGTCCGTGCGCACGCCCATCGCCCGGCACACGTCGGTCATCAGCGACCACATCAGCGAATTCCAGGGGGCCACGGCGCCGCCGTCGATCGTGAGGGATTCGTCCGGCACGAGCGTCGCCTCGTCCACGGTCCGCACCACGCCCGTGCCGCCGCAGGTCCGGCAGGCGCCCGTGCTGTTGAAGGAAAAGCTCTCGGCGCTGGGGCCCTCAAACGCGGCCCCGCACGCTGGGCAGACGAGCGGCTTTCCCGCCGCCACGCGCGCCGACGGCGGCAGCATGTGCCCGTTCGGGCAGCGGTGGCTGCCCAGCCGCGAGAACATGAGCCGCAGGGGGCTCTGCAGCTCGGTGGCCGTGCCGAAGGTGCTGCGCACCCCCGGCACGGCGGGCCGCTGGTGGAGGGCCAGCGCCGCGGGGACGTACTCGATGCTGTCGATCTTCGCCTCCGCCGCCTGCGTCATGCGCCGCCGGGTATAGGCGGACAGCGCCTCCAGATAGCGTCGGGAGCCCTCGGCGTACAGCACGCCCAGCGCCAGCGAGGACTTGCCGGAGCCCGACACCCCGGCGATGCCCACCAGCCTGCCCAAAGGGATGTCCAGGTCGATATTCTTGAGATTGTGCACGCGGGCGCCGCGAACCTCGATGTGGTCCGGCGCGCCCCGGCGTTCGGTTGACTGGCTCATAGGTTTTGCTCCTTGTGTGATCTGCCCCTATTATAGCACACGGCGCGCCGGTTTTCGAGCGCCCGGCCCAGTCCCCCCGCGTGCTGTAAAGGGCGCGGACCGAAGCGCTCCCCCGCGCGCGGGAGCCAAGGCCCGCCTGAACGCGCCGCGGCCGCGTTCACTCCTCCCCGTCGTAGCGCACCTGGGCGCTGGGGTCGTATCGCTTTTCCAAAATGCGGCGCGCCTTTCTATTTTCCACCGTGTCGAACACGATGGAGAAGTCGTAGTCCTCCGGGTACATCTCGCTCGCGCTCGCGATGCGCTTCACGCGCTTGTGGGGGTACAGCGCCTTTCTGCCCTTGACCTGCACGCCGATTTCCCCGCGCGCGTTCGCCGCCTGATAGACGATGCCCGTCTCCCCGCCGGGGTAGACGCGCACGCTGTCCCCCACGCCGAACGACAGCGCGTGGGCGCTCTGCGCGCGCGGCGCGTTCTCCCGCTTCAGCCGAAGTTCTGCCCCCGACCGAAGCTCGGCCCCCGGCCGGGGCGTGTCGCCTGGCCCCTCTTCAGCTCCCAGCCGGGGCGCGCCGCCCGGCTTAGGCTCAGCCTCCGGCCGTCCTTTTGCCGTGCCGCGTCCCCCGCCGTAGGCAGCCTGCCCGGCGCGGCGGAGCACGTGCTCCGGCAGCCCCAGCCTTCGCGCGATGTACAGCGCGCAGCTCTCGCCCGCCTGCCCGATTTCCAGCACGTAGGTGGGCCGCAGGCTTTCCCGGTCGAACGCCATGCGCGCGTTCACGAAGCCCTCCGCCCGCTGCGCGTAGGCCTTGACCTCCGGGTAGTGGGTGGTGGCGACCAGCATGCACCCGCAAAGGCGCAGCTCCTCCAGGACCGCCACGGCGATGCCCATGCCCTCCGCCGGGTCGGTGCCCGAACCCAGCTCGTCCAGCAGCACGAGGCTCTCCCGGCCGCTGCGCCTCAAGATGTCGATGATGTTCGTCATGTGCGCGGAAAAGGTGGACAGGTTTTCCGCGATGCTCTGCCCGTCCCCGACGTCGCACAGGTACGCGCTGTGCATGCAAAGCGCGCTGCCCTCTCCGGCGGGCACGTGCAGGCCGCTCTGCGCCATCATCGACAGCAGGCCCACGGTCTTGAGCATCACGGTCTTGCCGCCGGTGTTGGGGCCGGTGACGATCACGCCGCGCGTGCCGTCCGCCATTTCAAAGTCCAGCGGCACGCAGGCGGCCTTCTCCAGCAGCGGGTGGCGTGCGCCGCGCAGGCGGATGCGGCGCTCCAGCGTGATTTCCGGCTCGCGCGCGTCCATCGCCTGGCTGAGCTTGGCCTTGGCGAACACGAAGTCCAGCTCCTCCATGGCCTGCATGTTGAGGCGAAACGTCGCCGCCTCCTCCTCGACGAGCGCGGTCAGCGTGTAGAGGATGCGGCGCTTCTCGGCCTCCTCCTCCATCATCAGCTCATTCGCCTGCTCCTGCAGCTTGCCCACGGCCGCGGGCTCCATGAAGACCGTGGAGCCGGAGCCCGACACGTCCAGCACGCTGCCCGCGAACTGGCCCTTGCATTCGCGGCGCACGGGCAGCGCGAAGCGGCCGCCTCGCATGACGATCGTGCCGTCGGTGAGCTGCGCGCGCCGCGTCTGCACGATGGAGGCGAGCTTCGACTGGATCTGCGCGCGCACGCCCTCCAGCCTGCGGCGCAGGTCGCGAAGCTGCGGCGAGGCCGAGGATTCGATCTCCTCCCCGCGGATGCAGCGCTCGATCTCCTCCGCCAGGTCCCGCAGGCCGCCCATGCTCCCGCCGTACCCCGCGACGAAGGTGGCCCCGCCCGCCGCGTGCGCGAGGTAGGCGCGCATGCGCTCGCAGGCCACGCTGAACCGCGCGAGCTGCGTGAGCTGCCCCGGCAGCAGCATCGCGCCCGCCGCGCACAGCGAAAGCGTCTTTTCGACGTCCTGCATCGGCACCAGCGGCGGCGCGCCGCAGGCGTCCAGCACCGCGCGGGCGTCGCTCGTCTGCGCGAGCCGCCTGCGGCACTCGGCCTCGTCCAGGGTGGGGGCGAGCGCCCCGAGCCGCTCCTTCGCCCGCTCGCACAGCGCGAGCTCCTGCAGCATCCGACGAATGGTGTCAAATTCCAAAGCCCTTTCGGTAGGGTTCATGTACATCTTTCCTTTCTTCAAGCCAAAAATGCCCGCAGAGGACGGCCGCCGTACGCGTCGCGTGCGGGCATACCTCCCCTGCGGGCAACGGGCAGCGCCCGCTTCCATCTCCGAATCCGATCACCCCTGCATCCCGCGCTTGCGCAGGTGAAGCAGGATGCGCGATCTGCACGAATTCAAAGAAAGGGCGCAACGGAACATGCCCGTTGCGCCCACATCGTCTTATGACGGCAGGTTCTTGCGTCGGCAGCGTTCTTTGCCGCAAGGGTTCACAACAAAGCGGAGCAACGTCCGCCGTCTTCCCCTCGCGAAAGCTGTTTAGTTGTGGAGCTTCTCCACAATGCTGACCGACATCAAAAATCCTCCCTGTGTTTGCTGGCTCGTAGTATAGCAGACGCGCGCCGCGCTGTCAAGCCGGGAATTTGTGGCTGCGCGGGGGGCATCCATCGCGCGCTCTGCGCCCCATTGGCCGCCGTAAAGAAGGCGCTTCAATACACCAGCATTTTTCCGTCGATCGCGCTTACGCAAAAGTCAAAGGCCGCGCCATCACTCGAGCTGCCTGACAATCGTACACCGAAATGCCACGCCGGAATCAATTCGTATTCGGCGGCGTCTTCCTCCCAGGGATTCGTCCGATACGGCACGTATTCAAAAGCGATCCTGAATATCTCCAAATCACGGATACCCTCGCGTTCTGCAAAAAAGGTATCCAAATATGCGTTCAACGTATCCAGTGCCTCGGGCAAAGAGGCGATCTCTTCAACCTGATAGAGCGGCTCGCAATTTTCATAAGCGCCCATCACGTTTATGATTTGAAATCCCTGCTGCGTGCGTGTAAATAGCAGCATATTTCCGACGACGAATGTATCCGTCGCAGTCAGGTGCAGCAGGCTCTGTACAAACGGAATCCCGTCTATGACCTGCTTTAATTGAATCTGGCTGCAGAAAAGCGCCTGCTTCTCATTTGCGTATGCCGTCCGGTTTGCGATAACGCAATGTGGAATGCCCATCTTTCTGGCCTGCTCCATCGTTTCCGCCTCAGCCTCTTCCAGCGGCACGGGAAAGTCCTCCGTCCACTCCACCGCGTAGTCACCAGCGCGGTCAAGCATTCGGCTGCACCTCATCCCATCGACGCCAAAGTAATAGGTGGAGCCCTTATCCGTCATATTGATCCAGGAGCCGTCCGCAAAGTCGTAAATCATGGCGCCCATCAGAGGGTCCGGATCCTCCTTCACCACCTCGGACGCTGTAAACACGGAAAGATCGCAGGCGCTGAGAAGGGGGATCAGGCTGGCGGAATACACCGTCACGAAATCGTTCAAAATCTGCGGGGATTCGACGTCCGCGCTGATCCGCATTTGGGGGTGAAACTGCGCGTCCTCCAAGCGGAGAGGCAAAAGCGCAAACGCCTCCGATACGGGCGTCTGCGCCTGGGCCGGCGGCGCGATCGACAGCGCCAGCAGGATTCCAAGGATGCTCGCTCTAAACAGCCTCTTTTTCATCTTGCGTCCTCCTTCGCGTCGGTTTTCTTTAGCGCCTGCTATGTGCAGACGACAGATTCGTCAGACGGGTCACTTTTTAATATAAATCCTCCATGCTGCCCCCCAAGCCCTGGCAAGGTTCCTGACGGAGGGTCCGCTCGCTTAATGCTTCGCGCATCTTCTGTTTGCATGGTACAGCCAAATCATCTTTTCCACATGGCCCCCTTACCGGATTTACGCCTTTACTATATCGCCAAAGCGATATAAAATCAATCTTTTTGCCCTGTTTATGAAGAAAAAGCCCCCCACCTGCCCTTCGGGGATCAAAACAACGCCAAAGGGCCTGCCGCCCGCATGCGCAGACGACAAGCCCTTTTGGTTTCTTCATTCTTCTGTCTACTTATCTTCCATCCAGCCGTTTGAGGGCAAGCCGCGTCTTCCCGTCTATTTCTTCTCCACGGGAAAGTAGACCGTATACGCCTCGCGCCCGATCTGATAGAGCGGCTTAAAGCGGATGCCGAACGGCTGATGATACGTCTTCCAGCCCGTCTTCCAATCCTGCCATTGGCGCTCGTCGTCTGCGCACAGCAGGCTCTTTTCCGGGTGCTCCTTGTCGCCGTAGAGCAGGTGCTCCTCGCTCGTAAGGCCCGCCAGGCACACCGGGCCGTCCACGAAGGCGACCATGCTTGGATCGTCCGGCAGGGATTCGCACCGCAGCGCCTTGGGCAGCCAGACGACCACCTCGTCCTCGTCCCACACGCGCTCAAGGCAGGCAAAGCCGTCCCCGGTTTCATCCCAATGCTGCGGCTGCCCGTTGACCTCCACGCGGGCCGCGCCGGCCAGCCAGCCCGGCAGGCGCAGATAGAGCTTCCAGCGCTCCTTCTGCGCGGAGCGGATGCACAGGCGCATGCTCACGTGGTGCGGACGGCTGAGCACCTGCCGGTTCAGCGGGGAATCCTGCAGCATGCTTCCGCCCGTTTCGCTGTTCACCGTCTGCGAGATCCGCGCGCGCCCCGTTTCGAGCACGGACGGCAGGTACTGCGCGACGGCGATGCCGTCGCCCGTGTCGTAGTAGATGCTCTCATGATGGATGGCGTTGGCCTGCAAAAGCGTGCAGTGGCAGCACCAGAAGTCGTCAAGCTCCGAACCCCAGCGCTTGGTCGCGCCCGGGATCAGCGGCTGGTAGTACGCCACGGTCGTCGTCTCGCGGTAGTGCGGCGCGCCGAGCATTTCGTCCTCCTCGCTGCGCCAGAAGCCCTGCGCGAAGATGCCGTTGTACAGGTTCTTTTCCCAGTAGTCGGCGTAGCGGGCGTCCCCCGTCCAGCGCAGCAGGTATTCCGCCAGCCGCATCATGTTGTAGACCGTGCAATGCTCCTGCGTCTTGTCGCCCAGGCGCGCCGAGAACTCGCCCATGGGCGTCCACACCTCGCCGGAGGTCTGGCCGCCGGTCGCAAACGTGCCGCGCTCCTCGACCGCCATCTTCCAATAGGCCTCGACCACCTCGCGGTAGTACGCCTCCCCGGTCACCTCGTACGCCCGCGCGTACCCCTGAATCTCCGGGATCGTCGCGTTCGCGTGCATGTTGGTCAGCACGTCCACGCCCCGCAGCAGCGGTTCGGCGAGGCGCGGGCGCTCGTAACGGCGCATCAGCTCCAAATGGCGCGGGTCGCCGGTCACGGCGTACAGGTCCGCCCAGCATTCCATGATGCCGCCGGTCTCCTCGCGGTCCATCATGTCGCTCAGGGTCTCGCGCGAAATGTCCCGCGTGAAGTCGTAGAACCAGTCCGCGCAGCCGCGCAGGATTTCCAGCGCCTGCTCGTTCCCGGCGAAGCGGTACATGTCCAAAAGGCCCATCATGTTCTTATGGCAGACGTACTGCGGCGCCCACGGGTTCTTTCCGTCGCGCAGGCGAACCATGTACTTCTCCGGAATCGGGAACGCCCAGCGGCCTCCGTTCTCCCGCTGGCAGCGGCCAATCTCCGATACGATGAAGTTGGCGCGCGCCCGCAGCTCCTCGTCGCCCGTCTCGCGGATCATGTGGGCCGCCGCGCTGAGCCAGTGGCCGCAAACCGTGCCGCGAATGTCCGATGTGGGCGCGTCCCAGCCCCAATGAATGCCCTCGGGCTTGTAATTCATGCGGATCAGCCCCGCCTCCAGATAATGCGAACGGAGCAGGTTTTCGGCCGTCAGGCGCATCATGTACGCACGGTCCCGGTCGCGCCGGCGCATCGCCTCGCCGGGCAGCAGCTTCGTGTAAGCCGCCTGTGACGTAAATTGCATGGTTCTTCCTCCTAATCGTCCATCCGTTTGCGGATGCGTTCAATCATCCCGGCGACGTCGCTGCGCTGCCAGACGTTTCGCCCCAGCATGACGCCGCGAATCGGCAGGCTGTTCATGCGGTCCACCTCGCCCAGAAACGCCTCGTCGGTTTCAAACCGGCTTCCCCCCAGGACATAGGCCGGCATGTGCAGCCAATCCAATATCTCCCGCATCTCGTCCAGGTCCTCCAGCATCGGGATCTTCAGGATATCCGCGCCCAGCTCCATCGCCATCCGGCAGCCCTTGTAAAGCTCCTCCGCGCGGTTCTCCGGCCGCGCAAAAGCCCGGTTCCCAAAGAAGAGCACCTCCGCCAGGCAGGGAATGCCGAGCCTGCGCCCTTCATGGGCGAACCGCGTGAAGTCCCGGACGTTCCTCAGCAGCTCGTCCTTCTCCTCGTACACGTTAAAGAACATCTTGAAGCCGTCCGGGCGATAATCCGCGGCCTCCTGGGGGCTTACGATCAATTCACGATGCGTCAGGCGTTCTCCTTCCTGCACCACAAAGTCCACCGTAATCCATTTCAGGATACGGCCCAGACCGATGCCCAGCCGTTCCGCCTGGCGGTACATCCCCGGCGAGGCGATGATGCCGTCCACGTGCGGGCAGCGCGCCAGCAGGCGAAGCAATTCCACCGGCTTTTCCAGGCCCGCCATGCCGGGAAAGCTCATGCCGTGGTCGATCGCTACGACCAATTCCTTTGAAGCGTCCGCTCTGCCCCCCGCCTGTAAGCTTTTTTCCATGTCATTCGCTCCGTTTCCCCTGAAATTCTTACTTGGTGCCCTTGTAGACCGTGCCCGCGATGAAGAACCGCTGCGTGAAATAGTAAATCAGCACGCAGGGCAGCGCCAGCACGACGGAAGCCGCCATCTGAACGGGCATCATCGAAAGCGCCTCTTTGCTGGAGCGCAGGTACATCAGGGCCAGCGCCGCCGTGCGGTTGCTCTCCCGCGTGATGTAAATCAGGGGCTTGAAGAAGTCGTTCCAATGGTACATGAACACATAAATCGCCGAGGTTGCCAGAATCGGCTTGGAAAGCGGCAGATAGATGTTCCAGAAGATGCGAAAACGCGAACAGCCGTCGATCTTTGCCGCGTCGCGCAGCTCGTTTGATATGCCCAGGAAGAATTGACGCAGCAGGAAAATCTGGAACGCGTCGCCAAAGAAGGCCGGAACCCACAGCGGCAGCATCGTGCCGTACCAGCCGATCATGCGAAAGAGGATGAACTGCGGATAGAACACGACGTCCTTGGGCAGCATCATCGTCGCCAGCACGAAGAGAAACAGCTTGTTCTTGTGCTTGTAGCGCTGCATGGCAAAGCCATAGGCGACCAGCGCGCAGCTCAGCACGTAGCCCCCGATATTGACCGCGGTAAGCCAAACCGTGTTGAACAAATACCGGCCGAACTCGTATTCCACGAAGAGCTTCGCATACGCCCCCAGGTCGGGGCTCTTGGGCAGCCACTGGATCGGCAGGATGTAGATCTCGTCCGGCTGCTTTAAGGAGGTGGTGACCATCCAGAAGAACGGCAGCACCATCGCAATCGCGCCGATCGTGAGGACGGCATAAATGAGCAGCTTGGGAAGCAAGGTATGCGCAAAGCGATAGCCCTTCGCGTGCGGCGCCCTTGCGGCGCGGCGTGCAGCCGTCATAGCAAATCCCCCTCCTCTCCGCCGTCGTAATAGACCTTGCCCGCGGACGTCTTCATGATGAGCAGAGAGATCACGCAGATGATCGCGAACATGATCCATCCCTGCGCGCTCGCCTCTCCCATCTTGCGGTAGACGAAGGCGTTGTTGTAGATGTAATAAGCGTAGAACGTCGTCGATTCGTTCGGCCCGCCGTTGGTCATCACGTACGCCTGCGTGAACGTCTGAAGGGAGTTGATGACGCCCGTCAGCGTGGTGAACAGGAGCGTCGGGCTGATGCCCGGCAGCGTGATGTTCAGGAACTTGTCGAGCCACCTGGCCCCGTCGATGCTCGCCGCCTCGTACTGCTCCGTCGGCACGCCCTGAAGCGCCGCCAGGTACAGCACGATGTTGCCGCCCACGTTCCACAGCGACATGAGGATCAGCGAGGGCATCGCCCAGTTTTCGTCGTAGATCCACTTGGGGCCCTTGATGCCGATGTAGCTGAGCAGGTTGTTGATGATGCCGAACTCCGGCTGGAACATCCACATCCACACCAGCGCGATGACGACGCCCGAAACGACCGCCGGCAGGTAGAAGAGCGTGCGGTAGACGTTCATGCCCTTGATCTTGTTGTTCAGCAGGATCGCCATGAACACGGAAAGGACAATATTCAGCGGCACGGCGAACAGCGTATATGTAAACGTCACCCGCATCGACTTGTAAAACAGGGGATCCGCAAATATCGTTTTGAAGTTTTCAAGCCCCACAAAGACAGGCGGCTTGAGCAAATTCCAACGGGTCAGGCTGATATACGCGGAGGTGAGCATCGGAACCAGCATCAGCAGGACAAAGCCGATCAGCCAGGGGGAGATGAACAGGAAAAAGCCGCGCCGTTCCTCCCTTTCCAGCTTGGATGAGTGCGTCATGCAGGACACTCCTTTCAGAATGCGGGGACTGCACAGGCAGCCCCCGCATCAAATTCAGCGCTTACAGTCCCTGGGGAAGCAGCGCTTCCAAGCCGCTGTGAATGTCGGCGGCGCAGTCCGCCCCGCCGTAGCTGCCCGCGATCAGGCGGTCGTAAGCAGGCGTCAGCACCTTGGTGCGCATTTCTTCAAAGTTGGTCAGCATCGGGTAGCCGTTGACCGCCTCGGCGACCGCGTCCACGCGCAGGTAGGCGTGCTCGGGAGCGCCCTCGCCCTTCAAAACCGCGTCGGAAGAGGCGATCTCCTTGTTGATGACCGTGATGAGGCCCGGCCCCGCCAGCAGCTCCTGCGCGCGGTCAGACTGGAAGTACTTCGCGAACGCCTTGGCCAGCTCGGGGTTCTTCGTGTCGGCGTTCACCGCGTAGCCGGCGACGTAGAACATGGTCTTGTGCTCGCGGCCAGCGGGCTTCGGCACGCGGGCGATGTCCCAGTTAAAGGTCGTGATCTTGGCGTTTTCCGCGACGCCCCACGCGCCGGTGATCTGCATGGCCACCTTGCCCGTGGTGAACGAGCCGCCCAGCAGCTCCGCGTTCTTCGTGTCCGGCGCGATGCCGTATTCGTAGATGCACTTTTGCACGAAGTCCAGCGCCTCGACGGTCTCCGGGCTGTTAAACGCGACGGCGGTCGGGTTGGTCATGTCGTCGAAATACTGCCCGCCGAAGGACGCGACGATCGCGTACAGGTCGTCAAACGTCATGGCGTACTGCATGCTGCCGTTCACCTCTTGGGTCAGCTTCTTGCCCGCCTCCACGAAGTCGTCCCAGGTCCAGTCGTCCGTCGGGTAGGCGACGCCCGCCTCGTCGAACATGTCCTTGTTGTAGAAGAGCAGGAAGCAGTCGTGGCCGTTGACGGTCGCGATGTGATCTCCCTTGTAGCAGTACTGCGGATACATCTCCGTCGCGAACTTGTCGTCGTAGAAGAAGTCCTTTTCTTCCTCAAACAGGTCGTTCAGGTTCATCAGCAGGTCGTTCGCCGCCCAGGACGCGAACTGGTGCGGGTGGCCATAGATGACGTCGGGCGCGTCGCCGCCCAGGAACATGGTGTCGATCTTCTGCGGGTAATTCTCCGGGATGTACTCGAGCTCCACGGTGCAGCCCGGGTTCTCCTCCATGAAGGCGGCAATGATCTTCTCGTTGACTTCCTTCTCGGCAATCGAGCCCCAGGTGGAGTAGCGGATCGTTCCGCTCAGGCCCTCCGCGCCCGCCGTCATGGCGCACGCGAGCGCCAGCGCCAACGCCATCAGGATGCAAAGTGTCCGTTTCATGTTTTTTCCTCCTTTTTCTTTCGCCCGTTTTTTGCCGGAGCAGGAGCCCCGGCTTTATTCGCCCGCCCCGCATCCCGGGGCGATGCAGAATCAGAATTGGCCGACGCGGCAGGGTTCGTTCCAGAGCGCCAGCATCTCGCCGTCCACCGCGCAGCTGGAGACCGACACGCCGGAAAGCTCCTGCGTCGTCAGGTAGCTGCCGACCTTGCAGCCCACGATTTCGAGCCCGCGGGCCGCGAACGCGTCAGCCAGCTCGCCGTACAGGATGCTCAGCTCCATCATCGTCATGCCGCCCGCGCCGTTCACCATCAGCAGCAGCCGGTCCCCGGCGCTGTATCCGCCGTCCTCCGCCAGCGTTTTGCACAGTAGCCGCGCCAGCTCCCGGGCCGTGGGCAGCGGAATCTGCCCGCCGCCGCCTTCGCCGTGCACGCCCATGCCCAGCTCGATCCTGTCGTCCGGCAGCCCCGCGAACATCGCCATCCCGGTGATGGGGTGCGTGCAGTTCGTCACGGCCACCGCGTACGTGCGCGTCGTCTCCCGCACGCGCTCGAACATGGCGGCGCATTCCGCCAGGCCCGCGCCCCGCTCGGCGAGCGCGCCGACGATCTTCGCGTAAAACAGCATCCCGCCGATCCCGCGGCGTTCCTCGATCATGTCGCGCGGCGCGGACGCGATGTCGTCGTAGAAGAGGACGGACTGTACGTCGATCCCCTCCGCCTGCGCCCTGGCAACCGCCATGTCCGCGTTGAGCACGTCGCCCGCGTGGTTCTGCACGGCGACCAGCACCGGCCCGCCCGCGCTCAGGCGCCTGATGCCTTCGTAAATGTGGGCGGAGGATGCGCAGGTGAAGATTTCGCCGACCACGTTCAGGTCGAACATGCCCCGGCCCACCCAGCAGGCGACCGCGGGCTCATGGCCCGCGCCGTTTCCTATCAGCATGCGCACCTTGCCCGCTTCCTTGGGGCGCACGCGCTCCACCATATGGGTGCCGGGCACGAGGCGGATGATGTCCCCGTGGGCCATCGTATAACCGCGCAGCGTATCCTCCACGAGGGTTTCCGTCGAATTGATGATCTTCTTCATCGCCGTCTCCTTATTCGGGTCCGCCCATGCTGGCAAGCAGCGCTTCCAGCCAGAGCGCGTAGGAGCTTGCGCCCGCATCTACATGCCCGATCGATTTTTCTCCCAGAAAGCGCGCGCGCCCTTTGCGCGCCCGCATGTCCTTCGTCGCGTCCCTGCCTTCCCGCGCAGCGCGGCAGGCCGACGCCAGGGCATCCTCCAGCGGCGCCCGCGCGTTTGCCGCCAACGCCTCTGCGGCGGGGGCCATCGCGTCCAGCACCGTCTTGTCCCCCGGCTTTACCCGGCAAATCCGCCCGATCCGCTCCACCGCCGCGTTCGCGGCGGCGGCGAGCCCCGGAACGTCCGCCTCCGCCGCCCCCGCAAAGGCCTCCGCGTGGGCCTGGTAATAAAGGCCGTAGATCGGCCCGATCGCGCCCCCCATGCGGGCGGCGATCAGTTCGCCGCCCCTTTGGAAAAAGTCCTCCAGGCTCTCGCATGCCGCCAGCTGCGGGTCCTCGCACAGCGCCGCGTAGCCGCGGGCGATGGTCACGCCGTGATCCCCGTCTCCGATCTCCAAATCCAACCGGCTCAGTGCCTCTTCATGGCGCATCATCGACGATGCGGCCCGCAGCCAGCGGAAGATAAACGTCCTCGTCTCCACGCTGTATCCCCTCCCTCCAATAAATGATACTTTTTGTGACAGAGGCCCAAAAGAAAAAAAGCGCCTCAAATGTTCCTGCAAAGGAGCATTTATCAGCGCCAAGGGCTTATCACAAAAAGTATACTTTCAAATGATGGCTCGGCCTTCCGATGCCCTTCCACCGTCACAGCGCAAGCAGCCTTTCCGCCAGCTGCGATGAAATCACCACCGTGTTGGTATATCCCCTTTGAATGGCGCAGCGCATCACGCCGGCCTTCTCCGGCTCCGCCGCCACACAAATCGCGTGCGCCGCCGCGGAGACCGTGGAAAGCGAAACGCCCATTTGGCAGTTGCGGCCCGACCAATCGACAAATTCGCCCTGCGCGTCGATAAAGTGCCCCATGATATCCCCGACAGCGCCCCGCGCCGCCAGCTCCGCCATGGAATCCTCGCTCAGCACGCCGACCCGCGTGGTGGTCGAGGACGCCTCGATACAGGACAGACCGTACAGCGTGATGTCGCACCTTTGCGCCAGGGACTGGATGTACCGGTACATGGGGTCCTGCGCGAGGAGCCTTCCCGCCTCCTCGGAGGACACGTAGAGCGGCGCGTTGAGGAAGACGGCCCCGCACTGCAGGCGCTCGCTGACCAGCTTGACCAGGTTGGAAGGCATCATCATGTAGTCCGTGTCGCACAGGAAGCCGCCGGACATTTGCACGACCTGCATTCCGGGGTGCGGCGACAGCGGCAGCGCCTTGGCGACCTCGCAGATGTTCCGCCCCCAGGATATGCCCAGGATGGAGTCGTCCTTCGCCACGTCCAGAATGTACGCCGCGGCCGTCTGGCCGATCTGCGCGCGCATGTCCGCTTCCGCCGGCGCGTGCACCACGAGCGCCTCCTTCAGCCCCCTGAACTTTTCCTTCAGCCGCGCGCCCAGCTGCCAGTCCAGCTGGTTCGGCGAGCGCACCTGAAATGTGACGATGCCTTCCTGTTCCGCCCTTTTCAAGATGCGGGATACCAGCATCGGGGAAATGGAGAGCATTTCCGCTATATCGTTTTGCTTCATGTGGTCGATGTAGTAAAGCTTCGCCACGTGATAAATCCGAAATTCCTCCGTCATCAATTCACCCTACCTCGCAATCCAATCCGGCACCGCGGGGATGCAGAAAGCAAACATGCAATAACTTATCGGCTTGTTTTCATCATCTATGCACACATTATAGCACGCCTCGTCGCGTTGTCAAGATATTTCTAACATTAAAGTTATAAATATCTTTTTCGTCGGCTTTAGGGGACAAAAAAAAGAAGCCCTCCGCCGCAGGGGGGATCCCACGGCAGGGGGCTTCGCGCGGCGGGTATGCCGCCGTCAAAGCAGTTTTACCGAAATCGCGGATAAAGCCGCTCCATTTTTACTGGAACCCCTCGCCCTGCTCGGAGCTGGGCGTCAGGTCGTAAAGCACGCGGCTCACGCCCGGCACCGTCTCCAAAATGCGCTCGGTCACGCGCTCGGTCAGGTCGTAGGCCAGCCGCGCGGGCAGCATCTTGCTGTCGCTCGCGTGCACCGCGCGCAGCACGATGAGCTCGCCCGCGAACCCCGCCTGCGCGCCCCCCGCGAGCGTGGGGAAGTACTTTGAAAGCCGCTTGTCCTGCCCGGAAGCGCGAATCTCCTCCGTGAAGATCGCGTCCGCCGCGCGCAGGATGGCCACGCGCTCCGGCGTCGTCTCGCCCACGATGCGCATCGCGAGCCCCGCCGCCGGGAAGGGCGGCCGGCGCGACGCCTCGCCCGGCAGGCTGAGCTGCTCCGCCACGCGGCGCACCTCGTCCTTAAAAAGCTCGCGCAGCGGCAGCACGATGCGCATGTCTCCCTCCGGCGAGCGCTCCGGCAGGTGCCCGGCCATGATGTCGGAGTAATTGGTGCCCTGCACCATCACCTGCACGCCGCCCATGGAGCGGGCGAAGGAATCGACCGCCCCGTTCATGACGTCCATGACCGCGCGGCGCTTTTCCTCCATGTCGGAGAGCCCCTTCAGCGCCTCAAACACCTCGCGCGATACGTCCACGCGCGCGGTGGAGATGTCCATGTCCGAGAGCATGGCGTAGGCCGCGTCGGCCTCGCCCGTCCGCAGGAGGCCGTTGTCCACGATCACGGCCTGCATGCGCGCGCCCAGCGCCCGATAGGTCAGCAGCGCGCAGACGGTGGAATCCACGCCGCCGCTCACCGCGCACAGCGCGCGCCCTTCCCCCGCCACGCGCAATATCTCGCTCTGGCTGCGCTCGATGAACGCCTCGGTGGACCACCAGGTGGTGCACCGGCAGATGCGCTGGGCGAAGTTGGAGAGGATCGCCATGCCGTCCGGGTCGTTCTGCTCCACCTGGAACTGCACGCCGTAGAGCGGCTGGTGGCTGTGGCCGAACGCGACCGTTCCCGCCTCGCACTGGGCGATGGCCGTGACCTCCGGCGGCAGCGACAGCGTGCGCGCGCAGTTCAGCCAGCGCTCCCCCTCCAAAATGCCGTCGAAGAGCGGGATGTCGGCGTAGCGCACGGACTGGGCCTGCTCCCGGACGCACACCTCGCCCGCCTCGCCGCCCAGCGCGCCGAGCAGCAGCAGCGAGGCGCTGCCCATCGCGAGCACCGGCAGGCCGAGCGACACGATGCGCGAGCAGTCGGCGAGCTGCTCCTGCGTATTTTCGCAGTCCTCCACCCCGCCCGCCAGGATGACGCCGGAAGCCTCCTGCGCCCTGAGCTGCTCCACCGCCGTATCCCGCGCGACCACCTTGCAGTAGATGTGCTCGGCGCGCAGCTTGCGCGCGATGTTGCGGCAAAAATCGTGTTGATAGTCCACTACCAGGATCATATCCCGCATGGCTGTTCCTCCTCCGGCGTACAGGCAGATTTCCGATTCTTTATTTATTCTGCGTAAAGGCGGCATTTTCCTTCCATGCAGATAAACCCCTGCGTATTCTGTGCCGTATACGTGCGATATATACGGGCAGACCGCCGTAAAAGGCGCAAAAACGCCCGCCCCTTCGGCGGGGCGGGCTCAATATGCGGTTTTACTTCACCTGCGTGGCCGAATTGTCCTTGAGCACCACGTCGTGCGCGCCGCCCTCTACGATGCTGACGGAGGAAACCAGCGTCAGCTTGGCCTTCTCCTGCAATTCCGGAATCGTGAGCGCGCCGCAGTTGCACATCGTGGAGCGCACCTTCGCCAGCGTGAGGCCCACGTTGTCGTGCAGGCTGCCCGCGTAGGGCACGTAGGAGTCCACGCCCTCTTCAAACGAGAGCTTGCTCGCGCCGCCCTTGTCGTAGCGCTGCCAGTTGCGCGCGCGGGCGCTGCCCTCGCCCCAGTATTCCTTCATGTAGTTGCCGTTCACCATGACCTTGTTGGTCGGGCTCTCGTCGAAGCGGGAGAAGTAGCGGCCCAGCATGCAGAAGTCGCTGCCCATGGCCAGCGCCAGGGTGATGTGGTAGTCGTGCACGATGCCGCCGTCGGAGCAGATCGGCACGTACACGCCCGTCTCCTTGAAGTACTCGTCGCGCGCGCGGGCCACCTCGATCACCGCCGTCGCCTGGCCGCGGCCGATGCCCTTCGTCTCTCGCGTGATGCAGATGGAGCCGCCGCCGATGCCGACCTTCACGAAGTCCGCGCCCGCCTCGGCCAGGAAGCGGAAGCCGTCGCGGTCCACGACGTTGCCCGCGCCGACCTTCACCGCGTCGCCGTAGCGCTCGCGGATGAAGGAGAGCGTGCGGCGCTGCCATTCGGTGTAGCCCTCGGAGGAGTCGATGCACAGCACGTCCGCGCCCGCCTCCACCAGCGCGGGCACGCGCTGCTCGTAGTCGCGCGTGTTGATGCCCGCGCCGACGACGTAGCGCTTCTGCGCGTCGAGCAGCTCGTCCGGGTTGCCCTTGTGCGAATCGTAGTCCTTGCGGAACACGAACGCCACCAGGCGGCCCTCTTCGCTCAGGATCGGCAGCGCGTTGAGCTTGTGATCCCAAATGACGTTGTTGGCTTCCTTCAGGCTGATGCCTTCCTTGGCGTAGATGACGTTTTCGATGGGCGTCATGAATTCGCGCACCTGCGTGCCGGGGTCCATGCGGCTCACGCGGTAATCGCGGCTGGTGACGATGCCGATCAGCTTGCCGTTCTGGGTGCCGTCGTCGGTGACGGCCACGGTGGAGTGGCCGGTGCGCGCCTTGAGCGCAAGCACGTCCGCGAGCGTCTGGTCGGGGCGGATGTTGGAATCGCTCTGCACGAAGCCCGCCTTGTAGCTCTTCACGCGGCGGACCATGTCGGCCTGCTGCTCGACCGTCTGCGAGCCGTAGATGAAGGAGATGCCGCCCTCGCGCGCCAGGGCGATGGCCATCTTGTCGTCCGATACGGACTGCATGACCGCGGAAACGAGCGGGATATTCATGGTCAGCGAAGGTTCCTCGCCCTTGCGGAACTTCACGACCGGCGTCTTCAGCGACACCCGGGAGGGGATGCAATCGGCCGACGAATAGCCGGGAATCAGCAGATATTCACTGAAGGTATGCGATGGTTCATCGTAAAAGTAAGCCATCTGATGTCCTCCTCTTTCTCTGTCACAGCACTGAATGGTTATGGAATTAATGATTAAGTATAGAGCACGCAGGGCGCAAAAGCAAGCATTTTCGCGCGTTTTGTAGAATTTAGACGGGAGCGCGGGCTGAAATGGCGTCGCATCGCCACAAGGCGTAAACCGCGGCCGGAGGGGAAGCCGCGAAAGCTTTTTTCATTGGCCGCGCGGTGAAATCAGCGCAGGCGCGTTTGCGTGCAGAATGCAACGATCAATCATAGGAATCCGCTAGCCTTACGAGCACATCGTATTTTTTTGTACGTTTGCGTGACGGCGCGGCTAACGCCACCATGCAGGCATGCGGTCGCCGTTCCTTCTTATAACACAACAAAAAGGCCTCAAACCGCAGACGCGCTTGAAAGCCTCTTTTTTCAAATAGCGGATGTCCATCCCAGACGCATAGCAAACCCGCCGGAAGCAAGCAACAGCCGATAGCCCTATATATGCAAATAACATAATGCCATAACAAAAAGCACCAGGAATCGTGCGCTATTATTTTTTGCCAGGGTTTAAAACGGAATAATCGTTGGACAAACCGATCGGCTTGCCTCTTCTGACAAAAGATCATAGAATGTCCCATCCTGCGAATTAATAGCTAAAGTGGATGTGGTTCGAGTTTCCGGAGCCTTTTCTCCCCACTCTTTCTCCGGGGAATCAAAGTATTCACAGCGCACCAACCATGTAGGCACCGCCCAAAAAAAGCTTCCGTCCTCTTTATCGTCGTAGAGCACATATCCAAGCTCTATGCTTTGAATACCTCTTACTAAGCCTTTGTCGATCAGTTGCTCACAAGTGCTTTTTATTTTTTCAATCGAGCACACGGGCATATCCTCCATTGCGCACTCCAGCTCCTCAAGCAAATTTAAATTCAAATTAAAGCTTTCGCTATTTTTACAATAAAATCTGTTCGCCATCAAATATATTCCGTTCTCGCTTTTTATTGGATTACGATAATGCGCTCGAATATTACTCAAAACCGGAATATCATAGATAAGCTGGTTAAATGCAAAGGCATAAAACCCGCTTTCTGACAGTGGTCGTCCATCGCAATCCACATAACGATTATATGAAGCCTGAACTGGGGCTGATAAAGATACCGAGTTTTGCTGCAAAAGAAAGTTCTTTTGATATTCAAAAAAGCTCAGTATCTCTTCCACTTGCGATAGATTTACTTCAGGAACTGCATTATTTGATTGTTTCAATTCATCTAAATCGAAATCTATAGTTAATATTGAATAATCAGATCTCATTTCCAGTATTTCCTTATGTACGTCGTTGCAGACGATTGAAAGCTGTCCTGGATTGTTTGTAATCCTCTCACATGTAAATTGATTTTGAAAATCTTTCAGAACAGAATCGGATATCGGCTTTTGCCTTTGAACTTTCAGAACCGGAAGCTTGTATACTTCTGGCATATTAAACCTTACGTTAATTTGAATTTCCCTATCGTACGCATAATATGTCTCAACCCAATCTGTTTGAGCCTGGCTATATAACTCCGGATATGTATACAGATTTGTCTCACTTTTAGCAAACGGTCCTGAACATATCAAGGAAGAAATCACGAAAACGGCAGCCATCATTTTTTTCATATTGACGTCCCTCCACAGAATCCGAATGAGAGCGCAAAGCTCTTATTCGGACATAACAAGTTTGCCGAGAACAATATTAAAAAGCGTCAAGTTCATCCATCCATGGAATCATCCCTTTCCTAATCTGTTTAAAGCATGAAACGTCTAAGCGGTCCTTTGCGCTCTCAGATACGGGTGCTTCAAAAGATCCATGCCGACCCACTTGTTTTCCTTGCGCCACATTACCCGTAAACACACCCCGATGCAACGCCCAAGGTATGAGCCGGTTCATTAGGCGCCCCTTCTATCATATCCTTATATTTTACACTATATTTTTACGCAAAACAGAGTACCCCGGCACAAACAGCCGTTTTTCGGCATAAATAAAAAACGCGAACTTCCTGCACAATTACAAATAATGCCTAGCTATCGATGTGTTCTGCTAAAAGATTAAGACTCCTGGAACTGTGAACGATAGGGCGTTGACCATTCCATGTGTGAGATGGATGAATGTGTGGTCATTCCCTTTGTTACAAGCCACGTCCACTTTGCCTCTTCGTGGATATAAAGTAAAGGCTCTACGCTACTTAAACAAATCCATAGACCAAACCTCAGTTTTTGAGAATATCGACTGTGCTTTTCAACAGGGGAAAAGAGACCCCCAAACGAAAATTCGTCTAAAGCAGGGCCCTCACAGGACTTTCGTCCTCTATCCCCAGAGTATTCATCATGGAGAGGTACACTTTATATTGATTGTGTCGGAATGAATGAACCAATCGTAGTACGTATGTGCATCCGCTGTATTCTGGCGTCAGGAGATAAGTCACGTGAAGCCCCCTTTGCTGAATACCTGTTGCCAGACGAATGATGCTCCCACCCTTCAAACTGCATACATAGAGAACCGAACGGCGGCGGGAATATCCGGCGGTTTGCGGACTTTCCAGCCCGTAAAAGAACAAAATCGCGGCCCCGATTTTCAGGGCCGCTTTCATCCTGTAGCCGCGCGCTCAGCGAAGCGCCTCGACCTGTCCGGCCCGGATCGCGCCGAGGTTTTGCGCGATGCGTTTTGCGGGCCAATCCCACCACTTCAGTTCCAATAAAGCCGACACGGTCGCCTCGTCAAAGCGCCGGCGGATCGGCTTGGCTGGCACGCCGCCCACGATCGTGTACGGGGCGACGTCCCGCGTCACCACCGCGCGGGCCGCGATGACCGCGCCGTCCCCGATGGTGACCCCGGCGAGGATCACCGCCTCATAGCCGATCCACACGTCGTTACCGACGACGATGTCGCCCTTGTTGTCCCACGCCGAGGCCACGTCCTGCTTGTCCAGCCCCCAGGCCTCGTAGAAGAGCGGGAACGGATAGGTGGACAGCGCGCCGAGCGCGTGGTTAGCGCTGTTGAACAGGAACTTCGCGCCGCAGGCGATGGAGCAGAACTTCCCGACGGCGAGCCTGTCGCGGTTGACGGGGTAGTGGTAGAGCACGTTGCTGCGCTCGAAATCCCGTGGGTCCCGCTCAAAGTCGTTGTAAATCGTAAATTCCCCCACGGAAATGGCGGGGTTTTTCACGACGTTTTTCAGGTATACGGTCTGCGCGTCCCCCGTGCGGGGGTAAATCCGATCTGGAAACATACATGGCCTCCCCGGCGCTCAGCGCGCCGCAAATTCGTGCTTTGACACCTCGTCAAAGCGGTTGTTGAGCACATAATAGACGGTATTGCGCCCCGGCGCGTAGACGAAGGACACGCGGGTCGCCCACTCCCCTTCCTGCCTTACCTCCCGGAGCGCCTCCAGCGCATCCGCGGCGGTGAAGCCGCGCCCGCGGCCGGACAGCAGGCGCTGCGCCCGCTCGTAGCGGTCGTCGCCCGGCACGGCGAAGGGCCGCGTGCTTTCGGGATCGAGGCACGAACCGTTTGCGAGCAGGGAAAGCGGGGCCCACTCCATGCGGTAGCCGACGCCCGGCTCGACGGTCAGCGCCCGTCCCCGCGCGTCCGATAGCAGCGCCTGCATGGTCGCGTCCGGCGCGTAGACGATCCGCTTCGTCTGCACCGCGCGCAGCGCCTCGTCCAGGGAAATTTCTCCCTTGACAAAGCGCTCCGTGAGGTCGGCGATCGTGAGGCAGCCGGGCCCGTCCGCAAACGTGCCCGCCGGGCTGCCGTGAACGTAGAGCAGCGTGCCCGCATTCCCGTTGCGGTTTACGCCGTGGTAGCAATGGTAGAGGCCGTCCGGCCGCCGGATGCCGATGGCAAAGCGGTCCTCGTCCAGAAGAATCCGATGATCCCACACCCCCAGGTCGATGTCGAAGTTAAAGCCGGTCAGCATCTCGTCGCCGTTCAGCACAAATCGAATGCACATGTGTTTCATCCTCTCCGGCGCGCTTTACGCCGCCTGCCCCTATCATACCCCCGCCGCCGGGCGTCCTCAATACACGAAACGGCACCGAACCATTTTCTACGCGGCGGGGCGGGCGGCGGGCGGTGCCCGCTTCCTTCTCCGAACCGCTTTCTCCGTTTCGTACCCCTGCGCACGCGGCCGGATGGCGAGCGGAGGCGGGCGGGGCGGGCGGCTGCCTTCTTTTAACTTTCCCTGTCCCCAAGAAGGGAGCCCATATCGCGTGTGTTCCTTCTCCGAACCCCTCTCTCCGTTTCGCGCCTTCCGCGCACGCGGCGGGCGGTGCCCGCTTCCTTCTCCGAACCCCTCTCTCCGTTTCGCGCCTTCCGCGCACGCGGCGGGCGGTGCCCGCTTCCTTCTCCGAACCCCTCTCTCCGTTTCGCGCCTTCCGCGCACGCGGCGGGCGGTGCCCGCTTCTTCTCCGAACGGCCGCCGCCGCAAAAATAGGGCCGCGCTGAACAGCGCGGCCCCCAGACCGATGACAAAGTATCGTCTTGTTAAAGGAGATGAGATGTATGAAGGGGAAGCTTCCCCTTCATGTGGGATCGTATCGACCGGCTTTGCCTGCCGCACCCTGGCCTCTGCGGAGCGCTATGCGCAGGCCCCGGCCCTGCTCGCTTCGCGCGCTGCGCACAAATGCGCAGCTTTTGCGGAGGAAAACATCCCCCGCGTCCTTCGTGCAAAGCGAGCCTTCATTTTGCACGCGTTGCACGAGGTCATTTCTCGTATAGAATTTTGCGGATCGCGTGCGTGGACAGGCAGTAGCGCTCCGCCAGCAGTTCGGCCGTCGCCCCCTGCCGGTAGGCCCCTTTGATCTCCTGATTTCTTTTCCGCAGCTCCTCGCGGTATCCGGACGCTTCCCCCCAGCGCTTTTGCCGCGCCCGCGTCGTGGGCACGTAGATGTAGCCGCCCTGGA
This sequence comes from Beduinella massiliensis, assembly GCF_900199405.1. Taxonomy (NCBI): domain Bacteria; kingdom Bacillati; phylum Bacillota; class Clostridia; order Eubacteriales; family Beduinellaceae; genus Beduinella; species Beduinella massiliensis. The sequence goes on along the minus strand of NZ_LT963430.1, from coordinate 590,169 downwards.
TGTAGCCTTGCAGCTCCTTGACCAGCGCATCGGGCAGAAGCGCTTTTGCGCTTATATACTTCATGCGGGCTCCCTCCTTGATGTTTCCGTCAAGCAGCAAAGCCAGCGTCATGCCCGCGACCCTTACTCCATGCAATCGTCGCGGCTTTCTGGCCTTGCATGGAGTCCTGCTTCGTTGAGCCTCATCTGAAATTCTCCTCCTTCTGAAAGCGTCTCTTTAAAAGCGGCGGCCCGCCGTCTCCGGCGGGCCGTCTTTTGTGATTTTTGAAGCGTCCGCTCACTTCGCCCGCGGCTTCTTCGCCTCGCGCAGCGGGCCCAGCATGTCCGCCGCGTAAAAGACGAGCGCGGAAAGCGTCAGCGCCACCGCCGCGTACAGCACGTAGCGGTCCAGCGGGCTCATGGACATAAAGTTGAGCACGATCGAGAGCGCGAACACCACGGTCGCGACCTTGCCGATGTGCTTGGCGTGCACTACGATGCCCCGGTGCAGCGCCACCGCCCCGCCGACGACCAGCGCCGCCTCCTTCACGAGCACCAGCGCGATGATCCACCACGGCACGCGCCCGTCGATGCCAAAGCAGATGAGCACGGTCAGCAGCATCAGCTTGTCGGCCAGGGGGTCCATGAGCTTGCCGAAGTTGGTGACGAGGTTGCACTTCCTCGCGATGAGCCCGTCCAGCATGTCGGTAAGCTGCACGACGATGTAGATGATGAACGCCGTGGTCGTATGGCCCCGGAAAAACTGCCACACGAAAAAGGGCAGCAGCACGAAGCGCAGAATCGTCAGCGCGTTCGGTACGTTAAGGATTTTCTCTTGCCTGATCTTCTCCACCGTTTCATGTTCCTTTCGGGGGGATAGCCTGATCTTGCGCGCCCCGCTTCCCACGGGACGCAAACCGGTCTGGAATCCGCCTTCCGGCATATCCCTTACAGGCCATTATAGCACAGTTTTGCCCCGCGGGAAACAGCGTTCTTTGCAGGGTCAAAAATTTAGGCGTTCATCAGCCGCTCGCGCAGGGCGGGGATGTCGGGGTTTTCGATGTACTCGTCGTAGCTGTCGCGCCGGTCGATCAGCCCGCCCGGCAGGATTTCCATGATGCGGTTGGCCACGGTCTGCACACACTCGTGGTCCTGCGTGGTGAAGAGCATGCTGCCGGTAAACGAGGTCATGCCCTCGTTGAGCGCGGTGATGGATTCCAAGTCCAGGTGGTTGGTCGGCTCGTCCAGGATGAGCACGTTCGCGCCGGAGAGCATCATCTTGGAGAGCATGCAGCGCACGCGCTCGCCGCCGGAGAGCACGCGCGCGGGCTTGAGCGCGTCCTCGCCGGAGAAGAGCATGCGGCCCAGCCAGCCCCGGATGTCGGCCTCGTACTGCTCCTCGGAAAACTGGCGCAGCCAGTCGATGAGCGTCAGGTCGCAGCCCTCGAAGAAGGCGCTGCTGTCCTTGGGGAAGTAGGCCTGCGAGGTGGTCACGCCCCACTTGAAGCTGCCCTCGTCCGGCTCGATTTCGCCCATGAGGATTTGGAAGAGCGTGGTCTTGGCCAGCTCGTCCGTGCCCACGAAGGCGACCTTGTCCCCGGGCGTCAGGGTGAACGAAATCTTGTTGAGCACCTTGCGGCCGTTCACGGTCTTGGAAAGGTCCTTCAGCGTCAGAAGGTCGTTGCCGATGTCGCGGTCGGGCTTGAACTGCACGAAGGGATAGCGGCGGCTGGAGGGCTCGAAGTTCTCCATCGTGAGGTTGTCCAGCAGCTTTTTGCGGCTGGTGGCCTGCTTGTGCTTGCTCGCGTTCGCGGAGAAGCGGGCGATGAAGGCCTGCAGCTCCTTGATCTTCTGCTCGGTCTTCTTATTCTGGTCCTTGGCCTGGCGCGCGGCCATCTGCGTGTACTCGTACCAGAAGTCGTAGTTGCCCACGTACATCTGAATCTTGCTGTAGTCGATGTCGCAGATGTGGGTGCAGACCTTGTTGAGGAAGTGGCGGTCATGGGAGACCACGATCACCGTGTTGGGGAAGTCGAGCAGGAAGTTTTCCAGCCAGCGCACGCTCTGGATGTCCAGGTGGTTGGTCGGCTCGTCCAGCAGCAGGATGTCGGGGTTGCCGAACAGCGCCTGCGCCAGCAGCACCTTGACCTTCTGGCTGCCGTCCAGCTCGGCCATGCGCCTGTGCTCCAGGTCGAGCGAGAGGCCCAGGCCGGTGAGCAGCATCTCCGCGTCGGACTCGGCGTTCCAGCCGTCCAGATCCGCGAACTCGCCCTCCAGCTCGGAGGCGCGCACGCCGTCCGCCTCGGTGAAGTCCTCCTTTTGATAGAGCGCTTCCTTCTCGGTCATGATGTCGTAAAGGCGCTTATGGCCCATGATGACGGTCTGCAGCACCTCGAATTCGTCGAACTCGAAGTGGTTCTGCTTGAGCACCGCCATGCGCTCGCCGGGCGTGATGGCGATCTCGCCCGCCGTCGGCTCCAGCTCGCCGGAGAGCAGGCGCAGGAACGTGGACTTGCCCGCGCCGTTCGCGCCGATGATGCCGTAGCAGTTCCCGGCGGTGAACTTGATGTTGACGTTCTTGAAAAGCGGCTTGCCGCTGTAGCTCAGGGTGACGTTTTGTGCTGCGATCATGTGCGATTGAATCCTCCCGGGGCCTTGCCCGCATCCCATAGTCCCTGCGCATTGCTTACAGGGCATAACGAACGTATTGTACAATCAACGCGGCAAAAAGTCAAGGAAATCAAGGGATTTCGGGCGTCCCGCCTTCCGGGCGGTCGGCGGGCGTTCCCAGGCTGCACAAATTTGATTGCGGTTTTTCGCCGTTTGCGCTATATTTATCCTGAACGTTCGTCCGCGTCCGGCTAAAAAAGCGGACGAAGCATGTCGGTCAACCTGTAAAACGCCCCTTTTCCCCATTCTAAACATCTCAAAAAGCGGGGTATGTGCGATGCGCCTTTCGCTCAAGCGCTGGGTTCAGCTTCTGTTCGTCTGCATCCTTCTTTTCCTGACCGCCTTTACGCTGATCAACACCGCCTATTCGGCCGGGTTCGTCAAAAGCCAGGTGCTCCGCTCCTACAGCGACACCATGCGCCTCTATCTGCAGATGATCGACAGCACCTTTCACAACGTGGAGCTGAACGTCGCCAACCTTTTGAGCACCCAGACGAGCGCTCTGTACGCCGCCGAGCAGCCGGGCGACGACACCCAGGCGCTCCTCGCGCGCCAGACCGTCTACCGCGCGCTCTCTCAGAGCGTGCTGCTCTCCACCAGCATGGACGGCGCCTTTTTCTTCTCGCCCGAGTCGGACCGCCTGCTCGCCTGCGCCTACCGGACGCTGCCCCTGGATGAGACGGACGCCCTTCACGACACGCTGCGCGGGGACCTGTGCGGCACGCTCAGCGGCGACCTGCTCTCCTGGTACTGCCGGCGCGTCGGGGATAGCTGCTACCTCTTCTTCGTGCGCCCGTTCAGCGACAGCTACCTGGGCGTGTACGTGAGCGCGGACGCGCTGCTCCAAAGCCTGCGCAATTCCAGCTTTCTGGCGGTGGACGACGTGTGCCTGCTGGGGGATTCGGGCGCGGTGCTCTCCTCCGAGCTCGTCTCCCACACCCTGAGCAACCCCGTGTACCTGCCGGGCGACGAATTCACGCTCGACGGCGCCCGCTACACGCTCGTGCGCGCCCCGCTCGCGCGCGCCGACCTCACGCTGGCGGCCCTGGTGCGCACGCAGCGCCTCGTGGGCGGCCTCAGCCGGAACCTCTACCTCCTGATCGCGCTCTCCGCGCTCATGTGCCTGTTCGTGCTGTGCGCATACCTGGCGACGAAGCGGCACATGCTCCGCCCGCTGGCGCGCCTCGCCGAGGCGATGCGCGCCTTTCAGCGCGGCGACCTCGAGGCCCGCGTCGACGGCCGCACCCACGTGCAGGAGCTGGACCTGGTGAACGACACCTTCAACCACATGGCGCGGGAGGTCACGCAGCTCAAGATCGCCAACTACGAAAGCGAGCTGCGCCGCAGCCGCACCACCCTGCACTTTTACCAGCTCCAGATCCGTCCGCACTTTCTCATCAACGCCCTCAACACCCTCTTCACGCTGGCGCAGGTGAAGAACTACGCCCTGATTCAGGAGCTCACCACCTTTCTGGTGCGCTATTACCGCTATACCCTGCGCAGCACCGGCACGTTTGTGCGCCTGCACGACGAGCTGGAGCACGTGGAGAACTACCTGAGCATCCAGCAGATGCGCTTCCCCGACAAGCTGGACGTGTGCGTGGACGTGCAGGAGAACCTGCGCGGCGCGGCCGTGCCCCCGCTGATCCTGCAATCGTTCGTGGAAAACAGCATTCAGTACGCCGCGAGCATGGACGAGGCGGTCGTGCTGGGCATCGAGGTGCGCACGGACCCCGCCCGCCAGGACGAAATCCTGCTCACCATCTCGGATACGGGCCCCGGCTTTCCCGACGACCTGCTCGCCGCCGCCCGCGCCCAGCGCCCGCTGGGGGACGGCACGGACGCGCACATCGGCATCTACAACGCCCAGCAGCGCCTGCTTCTCGCCTACAAGGGCCGCGCCTCGCTGCGCCTGTCCAATACCCAGCCGCACGGCGCGCGCGTGGACATCGTCCTTCCCTACATCCCCTATTCGCCGCAGGAAGAGGAGGGCTTGCCATGCTGAGCATCCTGCTGGTGGACGACGAGGCACTGGTGCTCCGCATGCTGAAAAGCGAGCTGAACTGGTCGAAGCTGGGCATCGAGCGCGTGTATACCGCCCAGAGCCTGCGCCAGGCGATGCAGGTCTTTTCCGCCGGGCAGGTGGACATCCTGCTGTGCGACATCGAGATGCCGCGCGGCAGCGGCCTGGACCTGCTGCGGCTGCTGCGGGAGGAGCAGCGCGAGGTCGTCAGCATCCTGCTCACCGCGCACGCGGACTTCCGCTACGCGCGCGAGGCCGTGGCCCTGGGCGCGATCGACTACGTCATGAAGCCCGCGCCCCTGCCCACGCTGGAGGACGCGATCGCGCGCGCGGCTGAACGCGTGCGCCGCACGCGCACGACCAGCGACTACGTGGCCTACGGCAAGAACTGGGTCGTAAACCGCCGCTTCCTGCTCGAAAACTTCTGGCAGGACGTGCTCCGGGAAGGCGTCGAGCCCCGGCGCGGCGCGCTGCTCTCGGAGATGGCCGCCCGCCGCATCGAGACGCCGCTGAACGAAGCCTACGCGCTGCTGCAGGCCGTGCTGCGCGTGCCCTCGGACGATCATTCGGGCCTCTCGGCGCACGACCTGGACTTCTGCGTGCGCAACATCCTCGCCGAGCTCACGGGCGCCGCGGCCGTCGTCTCCCCGGTCGAGGGCGTCTGGACCTGCATCCTGCAAAGCGGCGAGCGGACGGGGGAGGATTACCTCGCCCTATGCGCCCGGGCGGCGGAGGCGATGGAAATGTACCTGCACGTCGCCCTCGCCTGCTGCGCCATGGAGGGCGTCGCGCCCGAACGCGCCGCCAGCCAGAGCCGCCGCATCCGTCGCTACGTGCACAACCGCATGGACCAGCAGCGCGCGCACTTCTTCCCCGCGCCCCTCGCCCACGAGGATTCGGAGTGCGAATACAAAAAGCCTCCGTTCGAGAGCTGGCGCGGCCTGCTGCGCGCCTGTCAGGCGGACGCGCTGGAGCGGCAGGCCTCCGCCTACCTCTCCTCCCTCGCCGCCAAGGGCGTCGTCCCCGAGCGCGTGCTTTCCTATTTTTTACACGATTTTTTGCAGATGGTCTACGCCGTGCTGGAGGACGAGGGCATACAAAGCGCCGCCCTGCTCTCCGCCGAGGGCGTGCAGGACCTGCTCGCCCGGGCGGCGGCGGGCGCGAGCGACATGCTCAGGTTTTGCGTACACGTGGTGCGCGCCTGCCGCGAGCTGCTGCGCGGGCCCGACGACCCGGTTCCCGTCTCCGAGCAGATTTGCCGCTACATCAAGAGCCATCTGGAGGAGGACCTCAGCCGCGAGGACATCGCCGCCCACGTGGGCCTGAGCCCCGAATACGTCTCGCGCCTCTTCAAGCAGGAGACGGGCGTCAACCTCGTGAGCTACCTGCAGACGGTGCGCCTGGGCACCGCCTGCGAGTGGCTGACGCACAGCGGGCTGTCCATCAGCGAGATCGCCGCGCGGCTGGGCTACGACAACTTCGCCTACTTTTCCAAGATCTTCAAAAAGTACACCGGGCTCACGCCCTCCGCCTACAGAAAAGACCCCTCTCAGGCGCGAATGTCATAAATGTACAAAGATTCTATCACAAAACAAGTGGTTGTGCCCTCCTGTGCACGTTATAATGAATCATCGAATTCATTCAAAGGAGGGCACTTTTCTTATGAGAAACCACAAAAAACGTATCTCTTTTCTGCTCTGCCTGACCCTGCTGATCGCCTGCCTGGGGCTGACCCCCGCGCTGGCGGAGGAGAAGCCCACGGAGCTCACCATCGGCTTCTTCTCGCTCAACGGCGTCCCCTCGGACCTGCAGGAGGTGCTGGACGTGGTCAACGAAATCCTGATCGAGGAGATCAACGTCAAGCTGGTCGATCCGGTGGTCGCCAACTTCGGCAACTACCATGAGCAGCTCAACCTCATGCTCTCGGGCAACGAGCAGCTCGACACCTTCATGTGCTGGGGCAGCTACTGGCTCAACTACTACAACAAGGGCCAGATCATCGAGCTGGACGACCTGCTCTCGCAGTACGGCCAGGGCATCGTGGACGCGGTCGGCCAGGAGTGGCTGGACGCCGGGCGCATCGGCGGCCACCAGTACGGGCTCACCACCAACCGCGACCTGGCGGTGACGCGCGGCTTCGTGCTCCTCAAGGACGTCTGCGAAAAGTACGGCGTAGACGTCGGTGAAATCAAGACGCTGGACGACATGGCCGCGGTCCTTCAGACCATCAAGGACAGCGAACCGGCCATGATCCCCCTGAGCGCGGCCAACGGCGGCAACGCCCTGCTGGACACGATCTGCACATTCGACTCCCTCAGCGACAACCTGGGCGTCCTGATGAACTACGGCGAAAAGCTGGAGGTCGTCAACTACTTCGACACCCAGGAGTACGAGGACTATTGCCGCTACTTCCGTAGCTGGTATCAAAACGGCTACGTGACCGAGCAGGTCATGACCTCCTCGGACAACACCAACCCCCAGATGACCTCCGGCCGCCTGTTCGCCAACACCTCCAACATCAAGCCGGGCTTTGACCTCAAACAGAGCGCGACCGTGCAGCGCGAGGTCGTCAGCGTGCCCATGGTCGAGGTGAACACCAATTCCTCCGTGGTGCAGCAGTGCCAGTGGTACATCGCGGCCAACTGCGAGCACCCCGACAAGGCCATGCAGTTCCTGAACCTCATGTACACCGACCCGCGCATCGCCAACCTGCTCTCCTGGGGCATCGAGGGCAAGCACTACGTGGTGCAGGAAAACGGCCTCATCAACTACCCCGAGGGCGTGACCGCGGAGAGCTCCGGCTACAACCTGAACATGGGCTGGGCCATGGGCAACCAGTACATCACGCACATCTGGGAGGGCGACGCCCCCACGCTGTACGAGGACCTGCAGGCCTTTAACCAGAGCGCCGTCAAGTCCGCCGCGTTCGGCTTCACCTGGGACCCGACGCCCGTCAAGACCGAGGTCGCCGCGCTCAACAACGTGCTCAACGAGTACCGCTGCGGCCTGGAATGGGGCGTGCTCGACCCGGACGTCGCCCTGCCCGAGTTCCGCGCCAAGCTGAAGGCCGCGGGCATCGACAAGGTCGTCGCGGAAAAGCAGCGCCAGCTCGACGAATGGGCGAAGACGAAGTAAAAATTACGGCCGCGCGCCGGCGGGCGGCATCCCCGTCCGCCGGCGCGGGCAAAAGGAGCGAAAAGCGGTGATCGCCACCAGAACCCCCACCGGCCGAAGGCCCGTCAAGTGGAAGAAGTTCCTTCCGCTCTACCTCATGATGGTGCCCGGCATCGCGTACCTCATCGTCAACAACTACCTGCCGATGTCCGGGCTCATCATCGCCTTCAAGGACCTCAATTTCCGCAAGGGCATCCTGGGCAGCGACTGGATCGGCCTCAAGAACTTTGAATACCTGTTCGCCACCTCCGACGCCTGGCTCATCACGCGCAACACGCTCCTGTACAACGTCGTCTTCATCGCGCTGAACAACTTTCTGGGCGTCGCCGTCGCGATCCTGCTCAACGACCTGTCCAGCCGCCGGATGAAGAAGTTTTACCAGAGCGCGGTCCTTCTGCCCTACCTGATCTCCATGATCATCATCAGCTACCTGGTGAACGCCTTTCTGTCGAGCGACCTGGGCTTCGTGAACAGGACGCTGCTGCCCGCCCTGGGGCAGACGGGGCCCGCCTGGTATTCCACGCCCTCGCTGTGGCCGCCCATCCTCGTGTTCGTGAACGCCTGGAAGAACGTCGGCTACCTGTGCGTGCTCTACCTCTCGGCGATTTTAGGCATCGACAAGGAGTTTTACGAGGCCGCCGCGCTGGAGGGCGCGACCAAGCTCCAGCAGATTCGCGCCATCACCCTGCCCCTCATCAAGCCCACCATCGTCATGATGGTGCTGATGATGATCGGCAAGATCTTCTACGCGGACTTCGGCCTGTTCTATCACGTGCCGATGAACTCCGGCGCGCTTTACTCCACCACCAACGTCATCGACACCTACGTGTACCGCGGGCTGATGAAGCTGGGCGACGTGGGCATGTCCTCCGCGGCGGGCCTGTATCAGTCGCTCGTCGGCTTCGTGCTGGTGCTCGCCTCCAACCTGATCGTCCGTAAGGTAAGCCCCGAAAACGCGCTGTTCTGAGCAGAAAGGAGAAACCGCCATGAATACCCGCGACAACCGCATCTTCCAGTGCGTCGCGCACGTCGTGCTCGGCCTGCTCAGCCTCTTCGCGCTGTTTCCCTTCCTGCTGCTCTTCGTCGCCTCGCTCACCTCGGAGGGCGCCCTGGCGACGAACGGCTACAGCATCTTCCCCGCGGAGTGGAGCCTCGAGGCCTACGAATACCTGGTCAGGCAGGGCGATCAGATCCTGCGCGCCTACGGCGTCACCGTGCTCGTCACCGTGCTGGGCACGCTCGGCGGCCTCGTCATCATGTCCCTGCTGGCCTACCCGCTCTCCCGAAGGGACCTGCCGGGCCGCAAGGGCTTCACCTTCTTCGTCTTCTTCACCATGCTCTTCAACGGCGGCCTGGTGCCCACCTACCTGCTTTACACCAATTACCTGGGCATCAAGAACACGCTGTGGGCGCTGCTCATCCCCACGCTCCTCGTCAGCGCCTGGTACGTGCTGCTCATGCGCACCTACTTTGCGGGCAACATCCCCTCCGCGGTCGTCGAATCGGCCCAGATCGACGGCGCGGGCGAGCTGCGCATCTTCCTGAGCATCGTCGTGCCCATGTCGCGGCCCATCATCGCCACCGTCGGCCTGTTCGTGGGCATCGCCTACTGGAACGACTGGTACAACGGCATGATCTACATCACCAAGCCCCAGTACTACTCCATCCAGAATCTGCTCACGCGCATGATGTCCGACATCCAGTTCCTGGCCAGCAACGCCTCGCTCTCGGCCGCAGCCGCCGGCATGCAGTCCAGCATCCCCAGCATGTCGGTCCGCATGGCCATCGCGGCCATCGGCGTGCTGCCCATCCTGCTCATCTACCCCTTCGTGCAGAACAACTTCGTCAAGGGCATCGCCGTCGGCGCCGTCAAGGGCTGACGCGGCCCATCGAAAGGAAACGTGATTTATGAGAACCGTCAAGATCGGCATCATCGGCTGCGGCGGCATCGCCAAGCAGAAGCACCTCCCCTCCCTCAAGGCGGACCCGCGCGCCGAGCTCGTCGCCTTCTGCGACCTGATCGAGGAGCGCGCCCAGTGGGCCGCAAAGGAATACGGCGCGCCGGACGCAAAGGTCTATACCGACTACCGCGAGCTGCTCCGCGACCCAGAAATCGAGGTCGTGCACGTGCTGACGCCCAACCGCTCGCACTGCGAGCTCACCTGCGACGCGCTGCGCGCGGGCAAGCACGTCATGTGCGAAAAGCCCATGGCCAAGACCTACGCGGACGCCAAGAAGATGCTGGAAACCGCGAAGGAGACCGGAAAGAAGCTCACCATCGGCTACCAGAACCGCTTCCGCCCGGACAGCCAATACCTCAAGGGCCGCATGCCCTCCCTGGGCGAGGTGTACTACGCCAGGGCGCACGCCCTGCGCAGGCGCGGCGTGCCCACCTGGGGCGTGTTCCTCAACGAGTACGAGCAGGGCGGCGGGCCGCTGATCGACATCGGCACGCACGCGCTGGACCTGACGCTTTGGGAGATGGACAACTACGAGCCCGCCTCCGTCATGGGCTGCGCCTTCAAAAAGCTGGGCAAGCAGGAAAACCAGGGCAACATCCTGGGCCACTGGGACGTGGACAAGTACACGGTCGAGGATGCCGCCATGGGCTTCATCACCATGAAGAACGGCGCGGTCATCGTGCTGGAAAGCTCCTGGGCGCTGAACATCCTGGACGACCGGCAGGCCAAGTGCACGCTGTGCGGCGTGGACGGCGGCGCGGACATGAACGACGGCCTGCGGCTCAACTACGTCGTGGACGACAAGATGGTCGTCACAAAGCCCGACCTCGAGGCGAGCGGCGTGGACTACTTCGGCGGCGCCGAGGATACCCCCGGCGTGCTGGAAGCCCGCCAGTGGCTGGACGCCGTCATCAACGACACCGAGCCGCTGGTGCTCCCCGAGCAGGCGATCGTCGTCACCCGCATTCTGGAGGCCATCTACACGTCGGGCGCGACGGGCAGGGCCGTCTACTTCGACGAGGATTGACGATCCGAAGGAAAGGAAGGAATACACATGGCACTTAAGGTCGGCATTCAGCTCTACTCCGTCAAGAACGCCATGGCCAAGGACCCCATCGCCGCGATCGGCGAGGTGGCCCGCGCCGGCTACCGGTACATCGAAACCGCGAACCACCGCGCGGATCAGGACTGCGGCTGCGGGTTCGGCGTGAGCGCCGAAAGCCTGAAGGAAAAAATCGCCCCCTACGGCTCCAAGGTCGTCAGCGGCCACATTTTCCCCATGAACGAGGCGACCATCGACCCCATCATCGCGTATTACAGCGTGCTCGGCGCGAAATATCTCATCAACCCCATGAGCGTCTTTCGGAACCGCGACGAGGTGCTGCGCGCCTGCGACGGCTTCAACCGCGTGGGCAGGCGCATCGCGCAGGCGGGCATGCGGTTCTGTTACCACAACCACTTCCACGAGTTCCAGCGCTTCGGGGACAAAAACGTGATGGAGCTCATCATGGAGAACACGGACCCCGCGTGCGTGGGCATCCAGCTCGACACCTACTGGGCTCTGCGGGGCGGATGCGACCCCGTCGCCTTCATCGAGGCGCACGCGGACCGCGTATGCGTGCTGCACCAGAAGGACCTGGCGCAGGATTACGACCCGCCGCTCAACCACCTCGACAAGTGCGGGGACGTGTACATCACGCAGGACGTCTTCCGCGACACGGTCGGCGACCGCCGCTCCATCGTGGAAATCGGCACGGGCTGCATGGACATCCAGAAGATCATCGACGCGGCGAACAGGACCGGCAACATCGAGTACATCATCCTGGAGCAGGATCAGACGCAGCTGGACGAGATGGAATCCATCCGCGTCAGCATGAGCTGCTTCCGCAGGTTCAGCGGCATCGACTGGAACTGACGCAAGCGGCTTTGGCCCGCCGTCCCGATACGCGGGGCGGCGGGCCTTCCTTTGACTTGACGAGAGGTTTTATATGACGGCAAAGCATTCCCCGCTGCGGTTCGGCCTCATGGAGGTCGGCTACTGGTGCGCCTACGGGGCGTTTACCACCTTCTGCGTCTCCTACGTCCTGGAGCTGGGCATGGGCGCGTCCAGGGTCGGCTTCATGGCCGCCGCCTACACGCTGTGCGCCTTCCTCGGCCAGTTCTTCTGGGGCGCGCTGTGCGACCGTTCCGGCGCGCACCGGCCCCTGTTCGCGCTCGGCTGCGCGCTGCTCTTTCTCTTCTGCTGTCTTTTCTTCGCGCATCCGCTGGGCCCCCTGGGCATCGTGCTCTACGGCGCGGTGGGCTTCATTCAGCAGCCCGTAGGCGCCCTGCTGGACACCTGGGTCATAAAGAGCTGCCTCGCGGAGCCCCACCGCTTCGGCCATGCGCGCGCCCTTTCCACGTTCGCCTACGCGCTGCTGATGCCCCTGCAGGGCAACCTCATCCGCGCCCTGGGCTACGGCTGCATGGTGGCGGGCGCGGGGCTCTTCCTGCTGCTCTCGCTCCTCGCCTGCCTGCTGACGGCGGACGCGCCCGCCGTCCCCCGCCCGGCCCGGCAGGCGCGCCCCTCCCTGCGCGGGGCGGCGCGCGCCTTTTATCCGCTCGCGGGCGTCCTGCTCCTCCTCTTTTGCATGGGCATGGCCAACGCGCCGCAGATTCAGCTCACCGCCCTGCTGGTCGCGGGCGTCGGGGGCACGGTCGTGCACCAGAGCTACGTGATGTTCGCCAACTCCATCGCCCAATCGCCGGTGCTGATGCTCAGCCGCCGCCTCTTTCGCGTCAGCGCGCCGCGCCGCCTGACCGCGGCCAGCGGCCTCTTCGTGCTGACGCTGCTGTGCATCGCCTTCGCCCGGACGCCCGCGCAGCTCACCTGCTGTTATCTGCTCAACGGGCTGGGCAGCGCCCTGTACCTGCCCGCCATGCGCCAGATGATGCAGGAGCTGGCCCCGGCCGGCCTGCAGGCCACCGCGCAGGGGCTGGGCGACGCCACCTATCAGAGCCTGGCGGGCATGTGCTCCACCGCGCTGTCCGGGGTCGTCGTGGAGCGCCTGGGCGTCTCCTGGATGGTGCTGCTGTGCCTTGCGGTGCAGGTCCTCTCCCTGTGCCTGCTGCTCGCCTACTGCGCGGGAAAGCGCACCGGGGAGCGTCCCGCTGTTCGCGCGGGGCGATGAAGCTGCCGCTTACCGCGTGATGTGCGCCACCAGGTCGCTCAAAAGGGCGTCCCGGTAAATATGGTAGACGAACTTGCACACCGGGCGGCGGGCGTCCTGGGCGTAGTAATGGTCGTACTCCGGGATGGGCGTGGGGACGAGCCTGTCCAGCATCAGGCGGCGCCGGTCGTTCATCAGCCAGCCGATGGCCGTCACGTCCCAGATGGGGCGGCTCCAGATGCGGCCCCTGGCGTATTCATCGGCCGCCTCCACGGTGTGCTGCACCAGGTAGTCGCACAGCGCGTTTTTTCCGCCCAGCCAGCGCTCCAGCTCGGGCCCCGTGGAGGTAAAGGCGCTGGCCACCCCCATGCACGGCACCACGATCAGCGGAACGCCGGAGCCGAAAACCACCCGCGCGGCGGCGACGTCCTGACGGACGTTGAATTCCACGTTGTCGTGCCATTCCAGCGCGTTGCCGCCCAGCCAGACCACCGCGATGCGGTCGGCGATTTCCGGATTTTTCAGCAGGGCGGAGGCGATGTTGGTGATCGCGCCGATGGCCACCGCGTACAGGGGCCTGTAGGGCGAATAGTCCATGGCGCGCCGGCAGAGGTCGTCCGCCGCCGCCGAGGGCTGAAAGGTGCTTTCATCCGTCAGATAGCCCGTGGAGCCGCGGAACACCTCCATCTCCTGCCCTGACAGGCGCAGGAGCTTTTGAATCTCCCGATAGCTGCGCTCCATGCCGTCGGCCGGGCCTTCGGAGCGCTCGTTGTAGAAGGGCGCGGCGTAGATGGCCTTTACGTTCAGCTTTTCCGGGGCGTGCATCGCGTAGGCGATGGCGAACTGGTCGTCGATTTCATTGTAGGCGTCCGTGTCCAGCACCATGTCCACGGGGCCCTCGGGGCATTCAAGCGTCTTCAGTCTTTGTTCCAGCGTGAGCATATTCCCGTCCCTCTCTGCCGTCAAATCGAAATATTGAGAATGCATCCGCCCAGGCCCGTCGGATGCTCCGCCTGCAGGATGAGCCGCGCGGCGCCGCAAAGCGGCCGGTAGTCGCCCGCATCCGGCTGGTAGATCCAGGGCAGCTCCTCCTGGGGGAGCCGGAGGCAATGCTGCGCGCCGTCCCAGGCAAAGGCGTAACGCCGCATCGTGCCCGGCGTGATCCGCAGCCACACCCGCGCGTCCTTCACGCGTTCCCCCCGCGCGTCCAGGACGTCCGCGTACACGTTCAGGCCGCCCTGCTCAGACCGCTCCCACCGGCACCGGAGGGCCAGCGATTCCAGCATCGCCCGGGCCAGCGCATAGCGCCTGGCGGCATGCCATCCGGTGCGCATGCCGCTGTAATAGTGGCGAAGCGCCTCCACGTCGGCGCCGGACTGCTTCCACCTTTCATAGGCATCCTCGGCGCGGCAGACGGCGTCCTCCAGCTTTTCGGGCCGCTCTCCAAAGAAAATCAGCGCGGTTCCATGGCCGGGCAGGGTAAACGGCATAGGCATGCGCCGCCCGGTCAGCATGTTCACCGCGCAGGCATCCCCGATCAGGCGCTCGTCGGGCGCGACGGTCAGGACGGCCTCCTTCGCCCCGTTGTTGACGCACACGCAGCCCATCGCCGCGCGGTCCGTCAGCGCGTACAGATTGACCTGCCCGGCATCGCCGGATACCCGGAACGGCCGCAGCACCACGTCCGGGGCAAAACGGCTGATTTCCGCGCTTAGCTGTCCGTAATCGACCGCGTGAAAGCGGTAGCGCGTGCCAGAGGTCCCTTCCTTAACGCCCGCAAGGAACATTTCTCGGATTGTCCGCAGCTCGGCGCCCTGCGCCGCGCGGCTGACCAGGCAGTTCCGGTGGCCGAGCACCGCCTCCCGGCACCGCGCGTCCGCGTCCAGGGCAAACTCGCCCCAGACGATCAGCCGGCCGCCGTTGTCCAAATAATCCGCAAGCCGCCGGAGCGTGCCGGACGAAACGGCCTTGTCGCCAACCGCGATCAGCAGCGGCATGCGCCCGGCCAGCCCCGCTTCCACCAGCGCATCGGTCACGACGGTCGCGTTCGCCCGGTCGCTCAACAGGTCCTGCATCAGCGCCGTCCACCGCGGTTCGTATCCATCCAGCCAGGTGTCGTCCGCCGCCAGAACGCCTACCTGAGGCTGCATGCGCCCCATGCCCGTCAGGTAGGGGCTGGCGGCGATGATTTCGTCAAAGACCCTGCGGCACTCCGCCTCGGCGGGCGTATTTTTGATGAACCATTCGCCGTCGTGCAGGTGGGAACGCCAATGGATGGGGAAAATGATGCTGATCCCCATGCCCACGTCCTCATAAACCAGCCGGCGCAGCGTTTGCGGCGTAAAGGAACGGCCGCCGCCCGCGGCGCTCAGGTCGGCGGTCTTGTTGCCCAGGCGGGGCACGATGACCGGCGCGCCGTAGGAGGTGTTCAGGCAGGTCAGAATCACGTTTCGGCGCTCCGCGTCGTCGTCGATGAGGATGTGCCCCATCTCGATGCCGTCGCAGGCCGCGGCCAGGGTGTCTGGCTGCTGCCCCAGCCGGGCCCGCGCGTCGCCGTGCATCATGGAGCCATGGGTGGGATAATAGCACAGGTGGGTGTCGTCCTCGCTCAGAATTGCCTGATAATAGTAAGCGGCCCGGTCCGCCATGGCCTGTTCGCGGTAGCGCAGCCAGAGCCTGCGCGCCGGGCTGCCCGCCCGGAGGGTGTCCCGCTTCGCGGGGACCTCCTCGCCCTCCCGGCGGCACCAGGCGGCGAAGTGGGCCCAGGAGGCGGGCCGGTAATCGCCGCTGCCCAGGTTGAAGTATTCCGGGTAGAGCATTTCCGCGCCCATCACGTAGGCGGCGACATAGTGGCAGCCCGGCAGCAGCGCCGCCTGACGGGCCAGCTGCCGCGCGTACAGGCGCAGCAGCTTCGGGTCGTCGATGGCCGGCATGGGAATGGGGGTGCCGTTGAGGATGTCCGGGTCCCTCAGCTCCAGAAAACGGCCGTCCACATCCTGCATCAGCGCTTCCGGGATGCGGGCTTTGTACTGGTGAAAGCCCGGAAAGTATACGTTGTTGTGCTCGCCGCCGCCCATGATGGTGTGGCGCTTGCCCTCGATCACGTCGTGAAAGCCGATGAGGCGCGCCGACAGGTCCGTCTCTTCCAGCACGTATTGGCCCTGCGCCTCGTCCCAGACCACGGGGGAGGTTAATTCGCCGTGGGTGCAGTTGCAGTGCGTGCGCTCCGCGCAGCATTCAAAGTCGGACGCGTTGTCAAAGACGCCGAGCTTTTCGCCGGGGCGGTGGATCCGCCCGAAGTAGGCGGCGTTCATTTCCTGTTGCAGCATAAGTTCCCTCCGTGTGAAAGAGGTTCCCCGGCAGCCGTGCGAGGATACCGGGGAACGCGGTCGCTATTGGGTTTACTGGGCGGCCTCGGCATAGGGCGGGAAGAAGAACTTCACCCCCAGCTGCGCCTTGCCCGCCTGGAGCGCGTCGTCTTGGTACTGCAGGTACAGCTCCATGTCGTACACGGTCGGCAGCGTCTGCTGAATTTCGGCGTACTTGGCCTCAAAGGCTTCCGCGCTTTCCGCGGTGAGCAGCTCGGCCTCCGCGATGTCCAGGTAGCTTTCGCGCTTGATTCTTTCCTCGTTCACCGGCATCGCGCGCTCGTCGTTGGGGTCATACCGGTACTGCGCGGAGCGGTGGGAATACTGCGCCATGGGCTGCTTGAGCTGGACGTCCGAGGTGCGGCTGACCTTCAGGTCGTTGGGGTTGGTCAGGTCCAGATTCGGGTCGTACTGCATGAGGAAGGCGAAATTCGCAAACAGGTCGAAGCAGGACACGCCTTCCTTCTTGGTCAGCGTCGGGTCGTTCTTGCAGGCCTCGGCCCAGCTGTCCAGCGTGGCGATCTTGCCGTCCGCGTCGTACGCCCACTGTTCGCCCTCCCAGCCCTTGGCCAGGTGGATCGCGCCCTCGTCGTTCACCAGGTAGGAGATGAACCGGATCAGCTTATCAGGCGCCTTGCAGTTGGCGCTGATGCAGGTCTGCAGATAGCCCCAGCCGGAGATGTCGCCCAGCACGGGGTCGTCGCCCCTGCTGTTGCGCAGGACGACCGCCTTGTAGTAGGCGTTGGGGTCCGCGTCGTAGAGGGTGCAGAATTCATTGTAGAAATCCTGGGGCGCGGCGATCAGCGCGAACACGCGGCCGCTGGCGATCTTCTCGCGGACCTGGTCGCGGGTGTCGGCGTAGTTGGCGTCCAGGATCAGGCCGCGGCGATACGCCTCGTTCAGGAACGCGTAGGATTCCTTGTTGGTGCCCGCGGCGAAGGCGTCGAAGGCATGGCCGTCTTCGGTCTCCCACGGCTCGGCGAAGTAGGAGCCCACGATGCTCTGCGCCTCGTTGCCGCCCTCGTAGAGCTGAATGCCGACGACGTCCAGGCCGTTATAGGCGCCGATTTCCTTCACCGCGCGCTCGCAGACGTCCAGGAACGCCGCGGGGGAGGACATGTCCGGATTGCCGAGCTGCTCGAGCATGTCGGCGCGCACCATGATGCAGCGGTTCGGCACCAGGCCGGTGCCCTCGGGCAGGTCGTCGGTGGAGTAGGCGAAGTTCGGGTAGGCGTAGGTCTTGCCGTCGGAGAGCGCGTACCAGGCCAGCACGTCGGAGCGGAAGCCGGCCTTTTCCTCTTCGGGCACGTACAGGTCGATCAGCTCGTCATAGGAAACGAGCATCTCCGCCTCGGCCATCTGCCTGATCAGATTGGTCGAGGGGCTGTCCCACAGGCCCTTCATCGTGATGATGTCCGGCACGGAGTCCGAGGAAATGAGCGTCGCCAGCTGAGAGCCGGATTCGTCCGCGGCGGTGACGAACTCGATCTCGATGCCGAACCTTTCCTTGAATTCGGCGGTCATGCGGTCAAGGCCCCAGCCCTCTGAGTTGAACACGAAGGAGGGAACGTCCACAAACCAGGTCAGCCTGACGGGCTCCTCGTCCGCCAGGGCGGGGATGGCGGTCGCCAGAAGCAACAGCGCCATCAGCAGGGAAACCAATCTCTTCATGATAGAGCCTCCTTTTGCGGGTATCCCGCATCTTTCTCAAACCGCGCGCTGCGGTCGGATTCGTTCTTCAGCCCTTCAGCGAGCCGAGCATGATGCCCTTGGTCAGGAAGCGCTGCAGAAAAGGATAGATGCACAGAATCGGCACGGTCGAAACCACGATGGTGGCGTAGCGCACGGTCGTCTGCGTCACGTTCTGCTGCATGTTGGCGGGCAGGCCGCCCATGTCGGCGCTGCTGACGAATTCCGAGGTCTTGATCATCTTGTACAGGAAAAGCTGCAGCGTCTGCAGGCTGCGGTCGGTGGTGTAGACCATGCTGTCATAAAAGGAGTTCCAATGCCCCACCGCGACCCACAGGGCGACCGTCGCCAGCACGGGGGCGGACAGCGGCAGGTAGAGCTGGGCAAAGGTGCGGAACTCCGACGCGCCGTCCAGCATGGCCGACTCGTGCAGCTCCTCGGGGATGCTGTGAAAGTAATTGGAGCAGATAATCATGTTGTAGACCGAATACAGTCCGGGGATGATGTACACCCAGAAGGTGTTGATCAGCTTCAACTGCTTGAGCATGATATAGAAGGGGATCAATCCGCCGCCGAAGAACATGGTGAACATGTTGAACCAGTAGATGGGCGTGCGCAGGGGCAGGTCGCTGCGGCTCATGGCGTAAGCGACCATGGCCGTGAACAGCACATGGGTGACGGTGCCCACGACGGTTCTGAGGAACGTCACCCGCAGGCCTATCCACAGCCGCGAGTCGATCAGCGTCACCATGTAGTTCTGCAGGCTGATCTTGCGCGGCCAAAGGTAGATGCCGCCGCGCATGTAGTCGCCGCCGTCGCTGAAAGAGCCGATCAGCACATACCAGAAGGGATAGACGCAGATGAACAGGAAGAGGAACATGAAGGCGGTCATCAGGTAATCCCAGCCGTTCTTTCTGTTCATCAGGCCCGAAAGTCTCCTTCGGTACTTTCCAAGCGCGCGTTCGGTTTCCGGCATCGTCTCATTCCTCCTTTTTCAGAACAGCCCGTTTCCGGTCAGCTTCTTGCTCGCGAAATTGCCCGCCCCCAGCAGAACCACGGCGATGATCGAGCGGAACAGCCCCACAGCCGTGGTGAAGGAGAACCGCCGCTGGGAAATGCCTACCTTATAAATATAGGTATCCAGCACCTCGCTGGCGGCCAGGTTCAGGGGATTTTGCAGCATGTAGATTCGGTCGAAGTTCGAGCCCAGGATGCCGCTGATGGCCAGCAGCAGCAGCACCGCGATGGTGGAGGAAATGCACGGAAGCGTCACCCGGAAGGCCGTCTGCCAGCGGTTTGCGCCGTCGATGTGCGCCGCCTCATAGATTTCCTGATCGACGCCCGCGATGGCGGACACGTAGATGACGGAGCTCCAGCCCGTTTCTTTGACGACCGTGGAAAGAATCACAATCGCGTAGAAATACTGCGGCTTGGACATGAACGGGATGGCCTGCTCAATGACGCCCGCATCCTTCAGGAGGTTGTTGACGATGCCGCCGTCCGAGGAAAGAAAGGAAGTGACGATGCCGCCGAACACCACCCAGGAAATGAAGTGGGGAAAGTAGGTGCCGGTCTGGATCACCCGGCGGAATTTACCGCTGCGCAGCTCGTTGAGCAGCAGCGCGAAGAAGATGGGCAGCGGAAAGGTGAGCGTCAGCTCCAGCACGCCCAGCGCCAGCGTGTTGGTCATCACATTTTTGAACTGCGCGTCCCGAATGAATTTCACAAAATTCTCCATGCCCACCCACGGCTTGGCATACAGGTCCTTCATGATGTTCATGGAGTAGTCCATGTTCTTAAACCCAATGACGATGCCGACCATCGGCAGATAGGCGAAAACCGTCAGGAACGCTACGCCCGCCATGGCCATCAGGAAAACCTGCCAGTTAAACCGCTTCGGGATCAGGCGCCTCCTCTTGGATGGCTTGGCCCATGCTGTCATACCCCTACCTCCTGTGCTTTTTTCAGGACCCGTCCGCCCGCGCATCCGGGCGGGCCGGGGCCCTTTTTCCCCCGCGCAAAGCGCCTGCGTGCGCAAAGGCCCCGTTTACGGCAAGATGGAATCATTCCACAAATTTGATGCGTCATATTCTATCAATCAAACATGCCGCAATCTTTTTACATTCATATTTTAACAAAACCCTATAACATGTGATATAATAAAATGGCTGGTCATGTATAAAAAATGGCTCCAAAGAGGAGGGAAAGCATGCAGGCCACGATGGAATATCTGGGCATCAATCAGTTTTTGCAAATCCCGTTTTACGTCAACCTGCACACACACAGCACGTATGAGCTGCTCTATTATTACCGCGGCGAGGGAAGTCTCCATTGCGGCAGCAGCCTGTTTGCGTATACCTCCGGTTCCGTCGTGGTCATTCCCCCCAGCGTGACCCACGACGAAATCCATCGCACCGCCACGAACGTGGCGTATATACACTTTTCCATAGACGACGACAGCCTGTTTCCGCAGCCC
The DNA here is from genome assembly GCF_900199405.1 of Beduinella massiliensis. Taxonomy (NCBI): domain Bacteria; kingdom Bacillati; phylum Bacillota; class Clostridia; order Eubacteriales; family Beduinellaceae; genus Beduinella; species Beduinella massiliensis. Next base: position 569,680 of record NZ_LT963430.1, on the reverse strand, counting down.
AGCATCTACAGCGATATGAAGGAAAAGGTCGAGGGCATGGTGCAGGATTTGAGCGCCGAATGGACGTTGGACTCGGCCTATCACGAGGAAAAGCAAAACGCGACGCTGCTGCTGCTGCTCATCGAATTGCTGCGCACACAAAACGCGCACAAGATCGGCGGGATCAGCGGGTATTTCGCGGCGATCCGCTCCAGGGACAGCGACGTAAGGCACTTCATGCTGGAGGAACAGGAAATTTCCAGCCTTGGCTATAGCCGCGACCGATACCGCCATATTTTCAAGGAAAAGACGGGGATCGCGCCGCACCAGTTTATCATCCAGACGCGGATCGAAAAGGCGAAATACCTGTTGACGTACACCAGCCTTACCATTACCGAGATTGCCGCGCTATGCGGCTACTCGTCCAGCGCCTACTTCGCCATGCAGTTCAAAAAGCACCTGGGCGTGACGCCCTCGGATTACAGGGGAACCCGGTAGCTCCCGCATGGGCCCGCCCTCCTGCGCGGCGTCCTTCCGCGCCCCTTTGCCCACGAAAAAGGCCGCGCCCCCCGAATGGGGAGCACGGCCCTGGCCATCGACAAAGTCGATGGCCTCGTGCAAAATGAAGAATCATTTTGCACGAATGTTACGGGTGATGTTTTCCTCCGCAAATGCTGCGCATTTGACTACGGAAAACGCCCCGCCCGACCGGCAAAGCCGGTCGATACGATTCCCCATGAAGGGGAAACTTCCCCTTCATGCATCCCCTTTTACAAGACGATAAATCGCTCAGTTGTACTTCGGCAGCCAGCCCTCGTGCGCGGCGATCAGGTCGTCGCACATCGCCACGATGTCGTCGATGGAAAGCTCGCTCTGACAGTGCGGGTCCATCATCGCCGCCTGATAGATGTATTCCTTCTTCAGCGTGCGCGCCGCCTCGATGGTGAGGAGCTGCACGTTGATGTTCGTGCGGTTCATGGCCGCGCACTGCTCGGGCAAATCCCCGATGACCGTGGGCGCGATGCCGGTGGCGTCCACCATGCAGGGCACCTCGACCACCGCGTTTTGCGGCAGGTTGGTGATGAGGCCGGTGTTGAGCACGTTGCCGCCGATCTTGTAGGGCTGGTTCGTCACCATGGCCTCCATGATGTAGCTGGCGTATTCCTTCGTGCGCTCGTGCGTCAGGTGCGGGTCCTGCGTCAGCTCCACGCGGCGCTTCTCCCAGTCCGCGATCTGCTTCACGCAGCGGCGGGGGTACTCGTCCAGCGGGATGTTGAAGCGCTCGATCAGCTCCGGGTACTTGTCCTTGATGAAGAAGGGCATGTACTCCGCGTTGTGCTCGGAGGATTCCGTCACGTAATAGCCGAAGCGCTTCATGATCTCGTAGCGCACCATGTCGCCGTGCTTCTCGGTGCGCGCCTCGGCGCGGCGCTTGACCTCGGGGTAGAGATCCCTGCCGTCCTTCGTCAGCTCCAGCAGCCAGGCCTGGTGGTTGATGCCCGCGATCTTCCACTGCACCTGCTCGTCGTAGGACATGCCCAGCCCCTCCAGCAGGTTCTTCGCGCAGGACTGCACGCTGTGGCAAAGGCCCACCGTCTTGATGGGCGTCATGCGCAGCATCGCGCCGGTCAGCATGGCCATGGGGTTGGTGTAATTGAGCAGCCAGGCGTCCGGGCAGACCTCTTCCATGTCGCGGGCGAAGTCCATCATCACGGGAATCGTGCGCAGCGCGCGGAAGATGCCGCCGATGCCCAGCGTGTCCGCGATCGTCTGGCGCAGGCCGTACTTCTTGGGCACCTCGAAGTCCGTGACCGTGCACGGCTCGTAGAGGCCGACCTGAATCGCGTTGACCACGAAGTCCGCGCAGCGCAGCGCGTCCTTGCGGTTTTCCACGCCCAGGTAGGTCTTGATCGTCGCCTTGTTGCCCACGTTGTTGTTGATCGCGCCGAGCATCAGCGCGGATTCCTCCAGGCGCTTGCCGTCGATGTCGTACAGCGCGATCTCGCTGTCCGAAAGCGCGGGCGTCAGCATGCAGTCGCCCAATACGTTCTTGGCAAACACCGTGGAACCCGCGCCCATAAACGCAATTTTAACCATTTGATGTTCCCTCCTAAAGGCTTGTCGTTACCTGCATTATAGAAAAACAGGGGCTTGATTTCAAGGCGAAATGGTTGTACATTATTCATGAAATGTTGCATCCTCTGAAATGTTGCATCCTCGAAAGAAGGGAACTCCATGTTTTACGACACGCCCGGCGCCCCGCACGCCCTGCGGCTCAAGGTACGCGCCTGCGGACGCGAGGACTGCGCGCCCGGCCACCGCTTCGGCCCCGCGGTTCGCGAATACTTCCTGCTGCACGTGGTCTCCGGCGGGCGCGGCGAGTTCGTGAGCGGCGCGGGCCGCTTTTCGCTCGGGCCCGGCGAGGGCTTCCTGATCTTCCCCGGCGAGGTCACGGTCTACACCGCCGACGCGCAGGACCCCTGGCGCTACGCCTGGGTGGGCTTTTCGGGCGAGGGCGCGGACGCGCTGCTCGAATCGCTGGGGCTCTCGCGCGCCCGGCCCGTGCTTCGCCTGGGCGAAAGCCTGCCGGGGGCGCTTTCCATCCTCTACGCGCTCTACGAGGACGCGGTCGGCCTGCGCATGGGCGAGCTGGCGGCGGTGGGCGGGCTGTACCGGCTGCTCGCGCTGCTGGGACAGGGGGCGCAGGCCGCGCTGCCCAGCGGCTCCCTGTGCGAGCAATACTACCGCAAGGCCGTCTGGATGATGGAATCGGGCATGGGCCAGCCGCTTCGCGTGCAGGAGATCGCCCGCGCGATGGGCCTGAGCCGCTCGCAGCTCTTCCGCGTGTTCAAGCAGGTCTGCGGCCGCTCGCCGCAGCAGGTACTGCTGGAAAAGCGGCTTTCGCAGGCGCGCCGCCTGCTCGAGGAGACGTCCCTTTCCATCGCGGAGGTGGCGGAGGCCTCGGGGTTTTCCGGCGCCGTGCACCTGACGGACGCGCTGCGCGCGGCGGGCTTCCCCCCGCCGGGCAAGCTCCGCCGCGCGGGGAGCGGCCCGGCCGGCGGGCGCATACACTACGAATGAGCGCCCGGCTTTTCGGCGCTTTTGCGTTGACTGACGGGGCTTCATATGGTACGCTTATGTTTAAACATCGCGGCATTGCCGCGCCAAAGTGGGGTTGAAACCATGATCGTCGATTTCCTCGTGCGCCGCTTCGTGCCCGACTGCGACGCCATCCAGAACCCGAAGGTACGCGCGCGCTACGGCGCGCTCTCGGGCCTCGTGGGCATCTGCCTCAACCTGTGCCTGTTCGCCTTCAAATTTCTCGCGGGCGCGATCACCGCGTCCATCGCCATCACGGCGGACGCGTTCAACAACCTGTCCGACGCGGCCAGCTCCGTGGTGACGCTGGTGGGCTTTCGCATGGCCGAACGCCCCGCGGACGACGAGCACCCCTTCGGCCACGGGCGCATCGAATACATTTGCGGCCTGATCGTCTCCGCGGCGATCTTCGTCGTCGGGCTGGAGCTGCTCAAGAGCTCGTTTGAAAAGGTGCTGCACCCCGCCGCCACCGCCATGGACGCGCTCTCGCTCGTCATCCTTTTGTGCGCCATCGCGGTCAAGCTGTGGATGTGCTTCTTCAACCGCAGCCTCTCCCGGCGCATCGGCTCCACCGCCATGGCCGCCACGGCCAAGGACAGCCTGACCGACGCTGTCGCCACCTCCGCCGTGCTGGTGGGCGTGGGCGTAAGCTCGCTGTTCGGCCTTCACATCGACGGGTACATCGGCCTGCTGGTCGCCGCCTTCATCCTCTACACCGGCTACTCCACCGCGCGCGACAGCCTGTCCCCCCTGCTGGGGCAGTCGCCCGACCCGGACTTCGTTGCGCAGATTCAGCAGACGGTGCTCGCCCACGAAGAGGTGGTGGGCATCCACGACCTGATCGTGCACGACTACGGCCCCGGCCAGCGCATGGTCTCCCTGCACGCGGAGGTGCGCTCGGACGAGGACATCCTCGTCATCCACGACGCGATCGACCGCATCGAGATGGAGCTGCGCGGCAAATTTCACTGCGAGGCGACCATCCACATGGACCCCATCGAGGTGGACGACGCGGCCACCAACGCCATGCGCGCGCGCGTCCGGGAGGCCGTCCGGGCCATCGACCCGGCGCTCTCCATCCACGACTTCCGCATGGTCGTCAGCCCCACGCACACGAACCTCATCTTCGACGTGTGCGTGCCGCACCGCTTCCGCATGACCGACGCGCAGGTCTCCCACTCCGTGCACGAGAGCATACGCAATCTGGGCGAGCACTACTTCGCGGTCATCCAGGTCGAGCACGGGTACCTGTAGGGGACAAGGACGAGGAGGATGCCGGGACGCCCCGATGTGCGCAAATCGACGACAAAAGCCGCCTGAGCGCAAACGGCGCGGTAGGCGGCTCTTCTAATGATGAAGGCCGAATATCAAGCGAATTAAAAATCAGAATGGAGTTTTACCCATGACCGATACGAAGAAGGAACAGGAACGCGCGGAGCTTCACCGCGTGATTTGGAATATCGCCAACGACCTGCGGGGCAGCGTGGACGGCTGGGATTTCAAGCAGTATGTGCTGGGCATGCTGTTCTACCGCTACATCTCCGAAAACCTTGCGGGGTACGTCAACCGCGGCGAATGGGAAGCCGGAAATGCCGCGTTTGATTATGCCGCACTCTCGGACGCAGACGCGGAAGAGGCCCGTGCGAGTCTGGTAGAAGAAAAAGGCTTTTTTATCCTGCCCAGCGAACTCTTTCAAAATGTCCGTGCCAAAGCACCGCAGGATGAAAACCTGAACGAAACGCTGGAGGCGGTTTTCCGCAGCATTGAAGCCTCCGCGCAGGGCAGCGTCAGCGAGGACGACTTTAAGGGCTTGTTTGACGACATCGACGTCAACAGCAACAAGTTGGGCGGTACGGTCGCCAAGCGCAACGAGCGTCTGCTAAAGCTGCTGAACGGCGTAGCCGACATGAAGCTGGGCAATTATCAGGACAATACCATCGACGCTTTCGGCGATGCCTATGAGTACCTCATGGGCATGTACGCCTCCAACGCCGGAAAGAGCGGCGGCGAATACTTCACCCCGCAGGAGGTTTCCGAGCTTCTCACGCGGATTGCGGTCTACGGCAAGGCAGAGATCAACAAGGTCTACGACCCTGCCTGCGGTTCCGGCTCCCTGCTGCTGAAAACGGCGAAGATCCTCGGGAAAGAGAATGTCCGCCAGGGCTTCTTCGGGCAGGAGATCAACATCACCACCTACAACCTTTGCCGGATCAACATGTTCCTGCACGATATCGATTACGACAAGTTTAATATCGCCCATGGGGACACGCTGACCGAGCCCCAGCACTGGGACGAAGAGCCCTTTGAGGCCATCGTCTCCAATCCGCCCTACTCCATCCATTGGGACGGGGACGCTAATCCCCTGATGATCAACGACCCGCGCTTTTCCCTGGCGGGCGTGCTGGCCCCCAAGTCCAAGGCCGACCTTGCGTTTATCCTGCACAGCCTTTCGTGGCTGGCCACCAGCGGCACGGCGGCCATCGTCTGCTTCCCGGGCGTGATGTATCGGGGCGGCGCGGAGCAGAAAATTCGCAAGTATCTGATTGAAAACAACTTCATCGACTGCATTATTCAGCTTCCCGACAACCTGTTCTTCGGCACCAGCATCGCCACCTGCGTCATGGTGCTGAAAAAATCCAAGACGGACAACGCCACCTTGTTCATCGACGCCTCCAAGGAGTGCGTCAAGGTGACGAACAGCAACAAGCTGACGCAGGACAACATCGACGCCATTGTGGAAGCCTTTGCAAAACGGGAGGACAGGCAGTATTTCACCCGGCTGGTGCCAAATGACGAAATCGCCGAGCAGGGCTATAACCTGTCCGTTTCCACCTATATAGAGCAGGAGGACACCCGGGAAAAGATCGACATTGTGAAGCTCAACGCGGAGATTGCGGAGATCGTGGCGCGGGAACAAAAGTTAAGGGAAGAGATTGATAGGATTGTGAAGGAGATTGAAGAGAAATAACCTTATGGGAAACAAACAACAAGAGAAGAAATGTCTCGAACTTGTTCTCCACGATAAACCGTCATGTCAATTCGGGAAAGAAATCCAAAAGTTATTGAAGGGCGAAATCTTGGAGAGGGAAACACCAGATTTTCTGATTAACCGGATGGGTATTGAGCATTTTCTTGCAGATATGTTTTTTACTACAAAGAAAAAGAATGCCATGTCAACAGCGCGAAAGAATTCATCGAAAATAATCGAGGCGGTCAGTCATTATCAAAATAATGCAGAATCTTTAGAAAAAGATGTTGATAATGGAAAAGCAACGGAATTTATTGAGAACATTGTAAATTCTCAAGTTGATGGTATAAGAAATTTCAAATATCAAAATTTTATCGAGAATTATAAGCGACAATTTAATAATCACTATGAAAACAGGAATGAATACAGAAAAAAGTGTGACAAGCTTGGTTTTTTAATAGAAATTCCTTATATAAGTCCCTGTATAGGGGATTACACAATAACAAAAGGCAAACGTACATATCGCCAAAAGGTAAGAACAATTCCCCTTTCCAACAACATGTTCGAATATATTTGGGAACATCATGATTTAGATTTTGTTATCTTTTGCATTTACCCGATTAACATTAACAAAAAAACTCAACCAAAGGAAATTGCTATTGTATATATTGATCCTAAGAATAAAAATCTATTTAATCAAAGCATCGTCTTATGTGATGAATTTGATTACACTATTAAATTGAATAAGAAGTTAAAGCTAAATGTTAAACCTTAGAAGGTGTTTATAGATGTTTAGAATGGATTATCTATTGCAGAAACTTTGTCCGAATGGAGTGAAGCACTTAACAGTCACAGAGCTTTTTAACACAAGAAATGGGTATACACCACCTAAAGCTAATATAGAACTCTGGGATAGCGGAACGATTCCATGGTTTCGAATGGAAGATATCCGAGAAAATGGACGCATCCTTTCTAAAGCGACAAAATATGTTTCTGCAAAAGCAATTAAAGGTTCTCTGTTCCCAGCCAATTCCATTATTATCGCAACGTCTGCAACGATCGGAGAACACGCATTAATTACAGTTCCTTCTTTGGCTAATCAGAGATTTACTTATTTGATGCTCAAAGATAAATACACAAACATTGTCGACATAATGTTTATGTATTATTATTGTTTCAAATTAGACGAATACTGTAAATCACATCTTAATCAAGGAAATTTTGCTTCTGTAGATATGAAAAAGTTTGCAGAATTCAAGTTTCCCCTCCCCCCTCTGCCCGTCCAGAAGGAGATCGTTCGGATTCTGGACAGCTTTACCGAGCTGACCGCCGAGTTGACCGCCGAACTGACCGCCGAGCTGACCGCCAGACGGAGGCAGTATGAGTATTATCGGAATGAATTGTTGCTGTCCGAAGATAATGTTACTACGATGACCTTGGGCGATATAGGAAAAGTTTCAATGTGCAAGAGAATTATGAAATCTGAAACAAGAAGTATAGGTGATGTTCCGTTTTTTAAAATCGGTACATTCGGTAAAAAGCCTGATGCCTATATCTCACAGCAAAAATATGAGGAGTATAGTACAACTTATTCTTTTCCTAAAAAGGGAGATGTCCTTATTTCAGCAGCAGGAACTATAGGCCGAGCCGTTATTTATAATGGTGAACCTGCATATTATCAGGATTCTAATATTGTTTGGATTGATAATGACGAGAGTGTTGTCTTAAACAAATACCTATTTTACTACTACCAACTACAACCTTGGGTAATTTCCACTGGCGGGACAATTGCTCGGCTGTATAACGATAATTTAAGTAAAACAAAAATCACAGTTCCCCCACTTTCTGAACAAGCTCGCATCGTCTCCATCCTCGACCGCTTCGACGCGCTGTGCAACGACCTCACCAGCGGCCTGCCCGCTGAGATCGAAGCGCGGAAAAAGCAATACGAATACTACCGGGACAAGCTGCTGACGTTTCAGGAAAAGGATGTGATCTCATGATAAAGGGCGTTATTTACATTCTGACAAACCCGTCTTTTTCCCATCTTGTGAAAATCGGCTACGCGAAAAACATCGAAAGCCGCTTACGACAGCTCAACAGCAGCGACCACGTGCCCTTCGCTTTTCGTGTCTACGCCGTTTATGAGGTGGAGAAGCCTCTGACAGATAAAAAGCTGCACCTGTTGATCGATAAGCTCAACCCTGATCTGCGCACGATTGAAACCTTTGACGGGAGGGAACGCGCCCGAGAATTTTATGCCATGTCCGCCGAGGATGCGTATAACCTGCTGGAGTGTATTGCGGAGATCAGCGGCACAAAAGACCGTCTTAAGCGCATGACGCCGGAAGGGCACGAGATTATCGACGAGCAAATCGCCGATGATTTGCGGGAAACCGCAAGGCGCGGGCCGTTCCGATTCAGTGATTGCAATATTCCTGTTGGGAGCGAAATCGCCTTCATCGAAGACCCCACCGTCAAGGCCCTAGTGGTGGACGACCGCCATATCGAGTATAACGGGGAAACAACGTCGGTTTCCGCCCTTGCGCAGTTATTGAAAGGATTTGAGCATCCTGTTCAGGGGACATTGTGGTTTACCTATCAGGGGGAACGGCTTACCGATCTTCGGGACCGCCTGGAGGCCTCCGGGCAATAAGGAGGATACCGGTGAATTGTTACAACATCGTCGCCCAAACAACGGAAAACACCGTCGTGGCGGAATACACGCCGCAGCCGCGCCAGTCCGACGCCTACCAGAGCGAGGCGGCGCTGGAAAAGGAGTTCATCGGCCTGCTCTCCGCGCAGGGGTATGAATACCTTGCGATACACAGCGAAAAGGCGCTTATTGCCAACCTGCGCACGCAGCTGGAGCTGCTCAATCGCTATGCTTTTTCCGATGCCGAATGGGAGCAGTTCTTCACCGAGTGCATTGCAGGGAAAAATGATGGAATCGTGGAGAAAACCCGGCGCCTTCAGGACGATTATATCCAGATTCTCCGCCGGGACGACGGCTCCACAAAAAACATCTATCTGCTGGATAAAAGAAACGTCCACAACAACCGCCTACAGGTCATCAATCAATACGCGACCGCGGAAGGAACCCATAAAAACCGTTATGATGTAACGGTGCTGGTCAACGGCCTGCCCATGGTGCATATAGAGCTCAAGCGCCGGGGCGTCGCTATTCGGGAGGCGTTTCATCAGATCAACCGCTATCAGCGGGAAAGCTTCTGGGCAGCCTCCGGGCTCTTTGAGTACGTGCAGATTTTCGTCATTTCCAATGGCACCAATACCAAATACTATTCCAACAGCACCCGCTTCAACCATATCCGGGAGGCGGGAGCTTCCGGGAAAAGCGCCAAGGCCAAAACCAGCCACAGCTTTGAGTTTACCTCTTTTTGGGCGGATGCGCAAAACCGTATCATCCCGGATTTGATTGATTTTACAAAGACCTTTTTCTCCAAGCACACGCTGTTGAATCTTTTGACCCGGTACTGTGTTTTCACGGCAGAAAACATGCTGCTGGTCATGCGCCCCTACCAGATTGCCGCAACAGAACGCATTTTGAGCAGGCTGGAGATTGCGAACAACTACAAAACCTATGGAACCATTGCGGGTGGCGGATATATCTGGCATACCACCGGCAGCGGCAAGACCCTGACCTCCTTTAAAACGGCGCAGATTGCTTCCAGGCTGCCCTACATCGAAAAGGTTCTCTTTGTGGTAGACCGCAAGGACCTGGATTATCAGACCATGAAGGAATACGACCGCTTTGAAAAGGGCTCGGCCAACAGCAACACCTCCACCGCCGTATTGCAGCGGCAGCTGGAGGATAAGGACCGCCGGGGCAATCCCCATGAATACAAGATCATCATCACCACCATTCAAAAGCTATCCACCTTTATCAAAAAGAATCCCGCGCATGAGGTCTACCAAAAGCGTGTCGTCATCATTTTTGATGAATGCCATCGCAGCCAGTTTGGGGATATGCACACGGCGATTACCAAACATTTTAAGAAGTATCACCTCTTCGGCTTTACCGGAACGCCGATTTTTGCGGTCAACGCGCCGCACCACGGAAAACCGACGATGAAAACCACGCCGCAGGTTTTCGGCGGCGAACCGGACAAGGACGGGAAAAGGGTACTTCCTCTGCATACCTATACCATCGTGGACGCGATCAACGACAAAAACGTCCTGCCGTTCCGGGTTGACTACATCAAAACCATGGACAAGGAACCGGATATGGACGATAAGCAGGTCAGAGACATCGACCGGGAAAAGGCCTTCTTAGCTCCCGAGCGGATTTCTCTGGTGACAAAGTACATTCTGGATCATTTCGATCAAAAGACCTACCGGAACCAGCGAACCTATTCGTTCAGCGTCTTACAAAACATTGCAGAGGTAGCCTCCGCGGGCGGCAGGGATGAAACGGAAGAGATCAAGCAAAAACAGCGGTTGAGCGGCTTTAATTCCATTTTTGCCGTTTCTTCTGTGGAGGCCGCAAAGCTTTATTACGCCGAATTTCAGCGGCAGATGGCAGAATCCCCCGCCAAACGGCTGAAAATTGCGCTGATTTACAGCTACGGGAACAACGAAGAGGAAGCAGATGGCCTATTGGACGAGGAAAATCCAGAGGATACCAGCGCATTGGACCCCTCCTCGCGCGATTTTCTGAATGCCGCTATTTTGGATTATAACCGGATGTTCCGCACCAATTATGACACCACCAGCGAAAAATTCCAGAATTATTACAAGGACGTCTCCCTCCGCATGAAAAACAAGGAGCTGGATTTGCTCATCGTCGTCAATATGTTTTTGACCGGCTTTGACGCTACCACGCTCAATACGCTGTGGGTGGATAAAAATTTGAGAATGCACGGGCTGATTCAGGCTTTTTCCAGAACGAACCGCATTCTGAACACCATTAAAACCTTTGGCAATATCGTATGCTTCCGCAACCTGCAAAAGCGGACGGACGAAGCCATCGCCCTGTTCGGCGATAAAGAGGCTGGTGGGATCGTCCTTTTAAAAAGCTATAAGGATTACTATGAGGGCTACACAGACCCGGATGGAAGCAAAAGGCCCGGTTATTGCGATATGGTACAGGAGCTTCTGGAGAAATTTCCGCTTTCCGAGCCGTCGATCATCGGAGAGAAAAACCAAAAAGACTTTATCGGTCTGTTCGGCGCCATTCTGCGTATGCGGAACATTCTGGTTTCCTTTGATGACTTTTGCGGCAATGAAATCTTGTCGGAGCGGGAATTGCAGGATTATCTGGGGCGATATCAGGACCTTCGGGATGAGTGGAAGAGGCAGCGGGAAAATGGCGGCAAGGAGAACATCAACGACGATATTGTGTTTGAAATCGAACTGATTAAGCAAATAGAAATCAATATCGATTACATTCTCATGCTGGTAAAGAAGTATCACGACACCCATTGCGAGGACAAAGAAGTGCTCATATCCATCCGACGGGCGGTAGACGCCAGTCCGGAGCTTCGCAGCAAAAAGGCGCTGATTGAAACTTTTCTTGCCGGGGTCAACGACGTTTCGGACGTACTGCTGGAATGGCGTGAATTTGTCATCAAAGAAAAGGAAGCGGAACTGGAAGCAATCATCGCTTCTGAAAAGCTGAAGCCGGAGGAAACCAAACGGTATATTGAAAATTCCTTCCGAGATGGCGCTTTGAAAACGATCGGAACGGATATTGACAAAATCATGCCGCCTGTTTCCCGCTTTGGAGGCGGAAGAGCGGAGAAAAAGCAAGGGATCATCAGCAGGCTTACGCAGTTCTTTGAGAAGTACTTCGGAATTTAGCTCTATGATATAGCAAACGGAAGGCATATCCGAAAATACGCCTTCCGCTACAAACCAATGATACACCTTTATTAGGCGGCCCCTTGATCAGGCCGCCTTTTTTACGCTTCCGTCCCCGGTCCGGGGAATTATCCAGCCGAACGGACAGCCCGGCCTGCGGTCAGTCCTCCCGTTCGCCTTCCGCCTCAGCGTCCGACGAAGACGAGGACTCCGGCGCATCTGCGGCTTCCTCAAAAGCCTCTTCCTCCGCCTCAGCTTCGTCCTCGGGCTCCGCCTCCTGCGCGCCGTCCCCGGCGTCCGGCGAACCGCCCGCCTCCTGCGCCCGCTCCCGCTGCATGCGGGCGATGATCTCCTTGACCTGCTCCAGCTCTTCGGGGGAGAGCGCCATCATCTTGGCGGACATATCCACCTTTTTCGCGGCGCGATCCACCTTTTCAGACACGTTCTTGCAGAACGCGTCGCTCACGAACTTGCCCTGCTCGACCGTGAGCTCGCCCTTTTCGATCAGGCCGTCCGCGATTTCCTTCGCCTTTTCCGCCGTGACCGCCACCGCGCCCACGCCGGCCATCAGCACCTTTCTCAGTTCGTCATACAGCGCCATCGCCTTGCGCCCCCTTTCTGTCTGCATTGTAAATCCCGGACGGCTCCCTGTCAAGGAAAACGGCGTCCGGGTCAGCGTTCAGAGCCTGTACACGTACTCCTCCGCGAAGTGCGCGGCGGTCGCGCCGTCCGCCGCGGCGGTCACGATCTGGCGCAGCGGCTTTTGCCGCAGGTCGCCCGCGGCGTAGACGCCCGGCAGGTTCGTGCGCGTGGACTCGTCCGCGGCCACGTAGCCCGCCTCGTCCAGCTCCACCTGGCCGCGCACGAGCTCCGTGCTCGGCACGCGGCCGACCGCCACGAAGATGCCGTCCACCGCGATGTCGCTCACCTCGCCGGTCTTCACGTCCTCCAGCCGCAGGCCCGTCACGCGCTTTTCGTGCAGGATGGCCACGGGCCTTCGGCTCAGCAGAAATTCGACGCCGCTCTCCTCGATCAGCGCGCGCTCCCGCCGCGAGGCGCGCAGCTCGTCCCGCCGATGCACGAGGTAGACCTTCTTGCAGATCTTGGAGAGGAACAGCGCGTCCGCTGCGGCGCTGTTGCCCCCGCCCACGACGGCGACCGTCTTGCCGCGGTAGAACATGCCGTCGCAGGTCGCGCAGTAGGCGACGCCCTTGCCCCGCAGCGCGCGCTCGTCCGCAAGCCCCAGCTCGCGCGGCGCGGCGCCCATCGCGAGCACCACCGTGCGGCCCAGCAGCGTGCCGCTTTCCGTCTCAAGGCGCTTGGGGCTGCTTGAAAGGTCCGCCGAAAGCGCCTGACCGAAGACCGACTCCGCGCCGAAGCGCTCTGCCCCTCGCTGCATGCGCTCGGCGAGCTGCATGCCGTCGATGCCGTCCTCAAAGCCCGGATAGTTGTCGATCTGCTCGGTGGTGGCCATCTGCCCGCCGGGCGACAGCGTTTCGATCACCCGGACCGTAAGCCCCGCCCGCGCGCCGTACAGCGCCGCCGTGTAGCCCGCGGGCCCGCCGCCGACTACCAGCATGTCGTAAATCTTTTCTTCCATCGCCGTATCCTCTCTTCCGAATGCCCGGGGCTTCCTCAAAGCGCACCGTTTTCCCGCAGCCAGCCCTCGATCTGCCCACGCGACTGCGGCGCCACCAGCGCCTCGCCCATCGCCTGGCCGCCCCGAAACACGATCAGAGAGGGAATCGTCTCCACCTCGTAACGCCCGGTCAGCTCCGGCTGCTCGTCGATGTCGATCGTGCCCACCTTCACCTTGCCCGCAAGGCTTTCGGCCAGCGCCTCGACCGCCGGGGCGATCCGGCGGCAGTAGCCGCACCAGGGCGCGCTGAACTCCACCATCACCGTCTCCTGCGCCGAAAGCACCTCGGCTTCAAAATTTTCCTTCGTCAGCTTCGTCATTGCCATATGCTGCGCCTCCTTTTGTACATCTTCTCCGGCCCTGCCGGGGTTTATACCGGCTGCCTCGCGCCGAAGATCTTCCTGTCGATCGTCCCGATCGTGATGTGCCGAAGACGCTCCATGCACAGTGCGTCCAGGTCGTCGTACACCTCGTCCAGGATGCCCGCCATGCCCGACGCCACCAGGCAGGCCATGTCCTTGTCGCCGCTGTGCCACGACGCGCACACGAACCGCGCGTTCAGCGCCTGCGCCACGCGGCAAAGGCTCACCTCGTCCGCATCCTGCGTGAAGTGATATCCGCCGTCCAGCCCTTCCTTCGTCTCCACGAGCCCCGCGCGCTTGAGCTGCGCCATCACCTTGCGGATGCGCGCCGGGTTCGTGCAGACGTTGCCCGCCAGCACCTCGCTGGAAAGCGTCTCCTTCTTATGGTTCAGGTAGACAAGCGCGTGCACAGCTACCGCAAATTCACTCGTCATGTCGCTCCACCGCCTATCTGTATTTCCGTTCGTTACAGTATTATTCTAGCGCTTTCCGGCGGGTTTGTCAAGCGCCGGGGGGCAAAATGTTCGCGCGCTCCGCGCAAAAGGGCGGGCCGCCGCGGGGACGACCGGCAATCGTCCCGCGCGGCGGCCCGCTTCATTCTTACAGCTTGATCGAAACGAAGACGTCCCCCTTGCCCTCGACGCGCACGACTTCCAACCCCTTATGCGCGCGCAGGATCTCCCGGCATTCGCGCCACAGGGCGCAGGCGTTCTCCCGGTTCACGAGCGGACGGAAGGCCTCCGGGAAGCTCTTTTGCATGTCCGTAAACGCGCTCTCCGGCAGCAGGCGCAGCACGAGGCCCGCGAGCGCATCCGGAACAGGGAGAAAGAGGCGGCAATCCGGCGACTTAATTCGTATCCGCATGGCGCGCCCCGTCAGTTCACGAAGATGCGCACCGTGGTGCCGTCCGCCGACTCCACGTTGACAAAGTCGCCTTCCACCTCGGCGTCCAGGCACTCGGAGACGGCCTCCATCACTTCGGTCAGGTCCACGCCCTGAAGGCTCGCCTCCGAAATGGGCAGCTTGCCGGTCGCCTTCACGATCTTCTTGATCGCGCCCACCGGGAACTGGATCTTCACGTTGTCGCCCTCGGCGCTCTCCACGAGCACGCGGAGCAGCTTTTTGTCATACCTGCTCGCCTCCGGCGCCGCAAGCGGCCCGGGGGCGTCCGCGTTCAGGGCGGCCATCAGCTCGGCCGCCTGCTCCGCCGTGACCGTTCCCTGCTCCACCATCCGTAAAATCCGCATCTTTTCGTCCATCGCGCGTTTCCTCCCGTCATTCGTCTTATTTGAGTTGTGCGATCGCCTGTTCCGCCGTGATCTCGCCGTTTTCCAGCGACTTGAGGATTTCCTCCCGCTTCGCCGCCTGCTCGTCCGCGCCGGTCTCGTAGCCGAGCTTTTTGATCACCGTATCCAGCCTGGCGCGAACCGTCGGGTAGGAAATGCCCAGCGCTCGCTCCATCTCCTTGATGTTCCCCCGGCAGCGCAGGAACGTCTCCGTGAAGTACAGCTCTTCGTTCGACAGGTAGTCGAACTTGCTGAGCCTGAACGTATTTTCGATGACCGTGTCGCAGGCCTCGCATTTGAGCCTTGCCACGGTGAGCTCGCCTTGGCACACGGGGCAGCGGCTGATGACCTTTTTCACACCCTCACTCCCTTCGCTGTAAACAATATAATACACATCTTCAAATAAGTCAATATAAAAATCAATATATTTAATTTTAAAATTGATTATTTTAAGTTTTTGATTTAAATACTTTTATTTTCTTCCGCATGTCCAAAAAGAAAAGACGCGGCCCGTTGGCCGCGCCTCCGCTCCCGCGTTCTTTTACGCCACCCCGACCGTGATCAGGATGTTCGCGTAGGTGCGCTTTTCGCCCGTGGAGATCGCCAGGCGCACGTCCGGCTCGCAGCAGCGCTCGTAGAAGGCGTAGCGCTCCATCTTGCGGGGGGCCATGCCGCCCAGCATCTGCGTAAACTCCGCGAAGATTTCCGGCTCGCCGCCCTCAGTGGGCTGCATGACCGTCGCGTCCTCGACGACGATCTCCTTTTGCAGCGCCTCCAGCACCTGCGTGACCGTGGGCACGCCCGCCGTCAGGCCGAGAAACACCTTCTGCGCGTCGCCGGTGCGCGATTGCAGCGGATAGTTGCCGTCCGCGATGAGGATTTTGTCCCCGTGGCCGCACAGCGAAAGCGCCTGCATGATTTGGGGATGAATGCACCCGTCCAGCATCATCAGAAAAAACCTCCCTTTCGTGCCTGCCGCGCCGGGGCGCGCCCGCCGCGTGCATCTGTCATAAGGTATTGGACAAATCTTCGCGATCTCCTGCCCAAAGCGAGCGCCCTGCCGGAGCTTTCGCTTTCCGGCAGGGCGCGTCTGTTCGGCCTCTCCCGCGCGCTCAGATGATTTCGAGGTAATCCTTGTCCGGCAGCGGGGCGAAGGGCGCGGTCGGCAGCGTCTGGTACCAGTACGCCACCGACGCGATGTCGTCCTGCAGCGGCAGGTAGCGTCCGCCGCTTCTCCACCCCAGCGCCTGGATCGTCACCCGCAGCTCCTCCTCAAACCGGACTGGGTCCTGCAGGTGCCACCGGTACATCCCGAACCGCATCTGGCTCTTGTACAGCTTGTCCGCGCAGATCACCTGCGGCAGCCCCGCGTACGGCGTCGTGAACGGCACGTATTTGTCGTGCGTGAACGGGTCCTCGAAGTCGTACGACCCGCAGAAGTAGTCCTCCGTTCCCGTCCCGCAGATCGTCGGGTACTCCCTGTCCCCGTCGATGTAGAACTTGATTTCGCCCTCGCCCCACCAGCCGCGGTTGTTCACGCCCCACGCCATGTAGGTGCCCACGTAGTGACCCTTCCCCTTTACGCCGTCCAGGAGCGTGTAGACCTCCTTGTACGGCAGCGGATTCACACGCCTGAACTGCGCGCAGAAGTACGCCGCGTCCTCTTCCACCTCCGTCAGGCAGTAGTCGATCTGGTAGTAGATCGTCACCGGCTCCTCCGCTCGGTTTTCCAGCGTCATCCGGCACCGCTTTCGGAACGGCATCGGCCAGTAGCAGTTGAACGCGCTTCCCGGGTTCACGCACACCGCCAGCGACGACACCTGCGCGTATTCCCCCCAGCCGCACGCGAAGAAGTCCCCGATCGGCGATTCCACCGACGCGTTCTCCTGACCGTCCCAGTACATCCTGAGGATCGTATTGCGCCAGCTTCCCGTCGGCGTCAGCCAGATGTGCTGGATGCAGCCCGGCCCTTCGATGTCCGCGATTTCAAACGTCTCGCCCGGCTGGATGATGATGTACGGGTTCACCTTCCATCCAAGGCCCAGGTCCCGCGCCGCGCGCTTCGCGTTCCCCTCTTCCAGCGGGCAGCGTCCGCCCCCGCCTACCTCGCCCTTGTAGTTCTCCGGCGAGATCGACCGCGTCTTCGCGTTTGACAGCTTGAAAATGTCCGCCATGCTTCCGATTCCGTTGTATGCCATGATCTTGTCCTCCTCGTTTTTTCGATGAAGCCGCCGCCCGTGGCGCGGCCGTCATTCCTTCTTCGTTTCCAGCGCCGGCACCATTTTATTGCATCCTGCCGAAGTCTTCAACGCCGTGCTTTGCGCGCTTTTTTGCGCTTTTTGCGCCTTTAGGGCATCCATAGCGAGACCACCGCTCCCGCGAGCACCAGCGCGGTCAGCAGCTTGACGAGCGGCATGTACCGCCGGAGCTTGTCCGACGCCTCGAACGTGCCCTTGACGCGCACGACGAAGCAGGCGATCAGCGCCGAGGGCGCGAGGAACGACAGGCAGTACGCGAGCAGCAGCAGCGCCATGCGCCCGGCCTCCGTCCCCGCGTGCAGCGCACTCAGCAGCGTCGCCAGGTACACCTGGCCCGCGCACATGAACTCCCCGAGGGAGACGAGCGCCCCCGCCCCCGCGACCGCGAGCAACAGCCCGCCCGGGTGCGAGCGCACCGCCCGCCGAATGCAGCGCGAGAGCCCGCCCCGCAGCCGCGCGGGGAGCTGGTTTCGCACGGCCCCGTAGCGCTCGCGCAGCGCGCTTGCGGCGTCCATCAGGTTGAGCACGACCAGCACAGCCGAAACCGCCGTCGCCGCCAGGCGCACCGCGCCCGGCAGCCAGGCCGCGTCCGTCGCCGCAAACGCCGCGAGGAACACCGTGCCGATCAGAAAGTAGCAGACGCCCTTGACCGCAAGGTACACGGCCGCGTACCGTCCCGCGCCGCGCCCGGCCGTCAGCAGCGCCGAAAGCAGCACCAGCAGCATCGAAAGCGCGCAGGGGTTCAGCCCGCCGACGAGGCCCGCCAGCACCGTCGCCCCGAGGCCCAGCGCGGAGGGTCCGCCCGCCGCGGAAGACGCCGCCTCCGCCTGGGCAGCCGCGCCGTCCGTCAGCGCGCCGCCCGCCGCGAGCGTCTCCGGCAGCGAGGCGAGGATCGCGTCCGCGCCCGCGAGGTAGGTATCCCGCAGGAACACGGTCGGGGCCATCTGCTCGTCCTCCGGCACGCCGTAGCGCGCAAAGAGCGCCTGCGCCGCCGGGAGGTCGGCGGCGATGTTGACCTCCTCGACGACGAGCCGCGAGCGCACGGTCCCTCCCTGCCCGTCCGCCGCCTCGATCTCCTCCGGCAGCGAGGCGAGCAGGTCCTTCACGCGCGCGCAGCTCTGGCAGGCCGTCACGTACAGGTAGGTCACCCGGCTTTCCGGCTCCTCCGCGGCCGCCGCGCACGACGGGATCATCGCCAAGAGAAGCAGGAGCAGCGCGAAGAGCCGCCTCATCGCCCCGCCTCCCTTCTGAGACAAACCGTCGCCGCGTCGGGCCAGGCCCCCAGCAGCATCCGCACGCGCGCGCCGAGCGCGGCGGCCTCCCGCGGCGCATCCGTCGGCAGCGCCGCCTCGATCTCCGCGTGCGCGCGGCTGAGCACGGCCGAGCGGTGGATCTCGCAGGGCTCGGGGTCGCCGAAGAACTCCACGCTCAGCGCGAGCACCGTCTCCTCGGGGAGCGTCAGGCGCTCCAGACGATCTGAAAAGAGCGCGCCGCCCAGGGCGTCCCGAACTTCCAGGCAAAGCCGCGCCCTTTCCTTCCTGCGCAGCAAGGCTCATCCCTCCCCGTTCCCGAGCAGCGCCCCGGCGTCCGGGGTCACCGCGTCCGGGCGTTCCTCGATGCGGCTGGGCAGGGAAAGAAAGATGGAGTCCCTGCCCATCAGCCAGTCCTCCCCGTAAATCACCAGAGGGACGTAGTACTGATCCTCCGGAATGTCGTACCTGGCATGCACCGCGCGTTCGAGCAGCATGCCCTCCTGCGTGCCCACGTCGATCCTTACGACCTCCACGTCCGCCGGCAGCGCGCGCTCGATCCACTTGGAGACCTTCTTGCAGTCCTCGCAGTAGGCGCTGTAAAAGTAGAGCACGCTGCGCTTCGGACGGCTCTGGATCAGCGCGTCCCGCTGCGCCCGAAGCGCCTCGTAGCCGGGGTAGTCCGCGCCGCCCGACGCGATATACGCCTCGATCGCCGCGTCCTGCGTCCCATCCGCCGGAAAGGGCGCGCCGCCGACCAGCACGAGCGGCAGGTCGAAGCCCTCCGGCGCCGCATCCGCAAGCCGCTCCGTCAGCTCCTGATAGCGCTCCGGCGTCCGGCGCAGGTTGCACAGGCGGACGTCCCGCCCGTCCCCGGCCTCCTCCAGCAGCGCGCGGTAGCGCAGGTAGAGCTCGTCTTCCACCGTGCAGTGATCGGCGCAGGGCTTTTCCGCGCCCATGCAGCCCCCGCAGGGGTCGATGCAGTAGATTTCCAGGCAGTCCTCCGCCCGGCCCGAAGGGGCCGGGGCGAACAGCAGGCAGCACAGCGCCGCCGCGATCCATCCTTTCATGCGGGCCCCTCCCTTCCCGGCAGTCCTCAGCCCTGCGCGTCTTCCCCGGTCAGCGGGTGGAAGCAGAGCACCCTGCGCCCGCCGCAAAGGCTTCTGCTTTCGGGCCGCCGCGCGCGGCATTCCTCCGTCGCGTAGGGGCAGCGGGGCGCGAACTTGCAGCAGGTGAGCGAGAAGTCCTGCGTTTCGCCGTCGGACATGCGGATGTTCTTCTTCCACTTGTCGCCCACGTGCGGCACCGAGTTCATCAAAAGCTCCGTGTAGGGGTGCGCCGGGTTTTCCATGATCTCCGCCGCCGTGCCGAACTCGATCAGGCTGCCGCGGTAGAGCGTGGCGATGTAGTCGCTGACGTAGTAGGCGGTGGAAAGGTCGTGGGTGATGTAGATGAAGCTGATGCCGTACTGATCGCGAATCTGCTTGAAGAGGTTGACGATGTTCATCTTCATCGAGGCGTCGATCATGGCGACCGGCTCGTCCGCGATGATGAGCTTGGGCGACGTGATCAGCGCGCGCGCGATGGACACGCGCTGCAATTCGCCGCCGGAAAACTGGGTGGAGTACTTGCCGCGCACGACCTCGTAGCTGAGGCCCACGGCCGCAAGCGCCTCGTCGGTCTTTTTCACGGCCTCGTCGTAGCTCTTTGCGCCGCCGAAGGCGCGCGCGGTGTCGATCAGGTACTTCGCCACCTGGCGGCGGGCGGAGAACGCCTCAAAGGGGTTTTGAAAGATCGGCTGCACCAGCGTGCGGAAGCGCGGGTTGCTCACGGCCCGGCGGTCGTGGCAGTCCTTTCCGTCCAGCAGCACCGTGCCGCGCGTGGGGGCGAGCAGGCGCAGGATCATCTTGGTCAGCGTGGTCTTGCCGCAGCCGGACTCCCCGACGATCGAGAGGATCGTGGGCCTGTCCCCCGGGATCGAGAAGCTCACGTCGTCCACGGCGGTCATCTTCTTGCCCACGACGAAGCTGCCGATGCGGAATTCCTTCGTGAGGTGCTGCAGTTCGAGCAGGTTTTCAGCCATCGATTTTGCCTCCCTTCATTTCGGGATCGAGCAGGTGGCAGGCCGCGAAGCGGCCGGGCTTCACCTCGCGCAGCTTCGGCACGCGCGCGCGGCAGGCCTCCGTCGCGCGCGGGCAGCGCGGCGCGAACCGGCAGCCCGGCGGCGGGTTGCGCAGCGAGGGCGGCGCGCCGGGGATGCCCTCCTTGGGCCGCTTGTCGCCCACGCGGGGCAGCGCGCCGATCAGCATCTGCGTGTAGGGGTGGATGGGGTCCTCGAAGATGGCCTCCGTGGGGCCCAGCTCCATCATGCTGCCGGAGTACATGATGCCCATGCGGTGGGTGATCTGGTAGTGCACGCCCATGTCGTGGCTGACGATGACGAACGTGTTCTTCATCTTCTGCTGAAGTTCCATCAGCATCATGAGGATCGCGCGCTGCACCACGACGTCCAGCGCCGTGGTCGGCTCGTCCGCGAGGATGAGGCTGGGGCGCAAAAAGGTCGCCATGGCGATGACCACGCGCTGGCGCATGCCGCCGGAAAGCTGGTGCGGGTAGGCCTTGAGGATGTCGGGGCTGAGCGAAAGCTCCTCCATGTAGGCGCAAAGCCGCGCGTCCATGGCCTTCCTGTCCTCGTCCGGGCGGTGGCGGCGGATGATCTCGTAGAACTGCTCCTCCACGCGGAACACGGGGTTGAGCACGCTCTGCGCGGCCTGGGGCACGTAGGAGATGGAATCCCACCAGGCCTTCCTGATCTGCCCGCTCTCGTAGGCGCGCGTGTCTCCCCTGCCGTCCTTGGCCTCCAGCAGGACCCTGCCCTGCGTCAGCTCCAGCGGGAAGGAGATCAGGTCGTACAGGATTTTGAGCAGCGTGGACTTGCCGCAGCCCGACTCGCCCGCGATGCCGAAGATTTCGTCGTCGTGAATTTGAAAGGATACGTCCTCGACCGCGAGCACGGGGCCGGTGATCGTCCGGTACTGCGCGGATACGTTTTCAACCTTCATCATACGCTCAGCGCCCCCTCTTCGTGGAGGTATAGTCGTTATACCCCGTGTAGGTCAAAAACAGGCCGATGAACAGCACGATCGTCGCGATGACCGGCGAGCCGATCCAGAACCACTGCTTGAGCAATATCGCCTGGTACTGGCGCGCCCAGTAGATCATGTTGCCCAGCGTCGCCGTGGTCGTGGAGGAAAGGCCCAGGACGGCCAGGCTGGCTTCCGAGCCGATGGCCACCAGGATGGTGTTGATGAAGTTTGCCATGGACCAGGAGAGCACGTGGGGCACGATCTCCACGCAGATGATCTTGAGCGTGCTCTCGCCCGAAAAGCGCGCGGTGTTGATGAATTCGCGCTCGCGGATGGTCAGCGCCATGCTGCGCGCCTGGCGCGCGGGCCAGGGCCAGTTGAAGATGATGAGGATGCCCGCGATCGCCATGATCGACGCGCGCCCCTTGAGGATGGAGCCCATCAGGATCAGGATGGGCAGCGAGGGCACGACGATGATCGAGTCGCAGATGAACATGAGGATGCGGTCCAGCGCGCCGCCGACGAAGCCCGCCGTGAGGCCCACGAGCACGCCGATGACCGTGGCGAAGAGCGCGACCGTCATGCCCAGGATGATCGAATTCTTGATGGATTCCACCAGCAGCCAGAAGATGTCCTGGCCCTGCTTGTTCGTGCCGAAGAAGTGCTCCAGGCTGGGCCTCAGGTTCTTCTTGAAGGCGCTGAGCGCCATGGGGTCCGTCTGGTTGAACAGCGGGAAGATAAAGCCCAGGATCAAAAAGCACAGCGTGATGATGAGGCCGATCTTAAACCGGAGGCTCATCGCACGCCACACCTGTCCGACGGTGGCGTTATGTCTGCGTTTCATGAGTATGTCTCCTCCTTTTCTACCTCTCTTTGGGGCGCCCGTCAGCTATAGCGGATGCGCGGGTCGAGGAACGGATAGATCAGGTCGATGATGAGCGTCGCGGTAGAGACGGCGAAGATGGAGATGGTGATGAGCCCCAGCATCAGGTTGTAGTCCGCGGAGGTGATCGCGTTTTGCAGCAGCATGCCGACGCCCGGATAGCCGAAGAAGATCTCCGTCATCAAAGAGCCGCTGAACACGCCGCCCAGGTGCAGCCCGAGCGCCGTCACCTGCGTGAGAATGGAGTTGCGGAACACGTAGCGGTAGCCGATCGTGCGCTCCGAAAGGCCCTTCATGCGCCCATAGCTCACGAAGTCCTCCTCCGCGACGTTGGAGGATAGGGACTTCATGCTGATGATCCACCAGCCGCAGCCGAGCAGGATCAGCGAAAGCGCGGGCAGGAAGGAGTTATATACGACTTTGGACAGCCACTCCCACGAGAAGGAGAAGGTGGCCGGCAAAGTTGCCATCAATGGGAACCACTTGTTGATGTAGCAGAACAGGATGATGAAGACCAGCGCCATGATGAAGTAAGGCGTGGGATAAATGCAGATGCTGACCGTTTCCAGCAGCTTGGAATACCACTTGTCCTTTTTAAAGCCCGCCAGCAGGCCGATCGCGTTGCCGGCGATCCACGAAAACAGCGTCGTGAACAGTAGCAGGCTCACCGTGTAGGGCAGGGAGGCGGAGATGAGGTCCATCACCCGCGTAGGGTACATGGAAAGGGACGGGCCGAAGTCGAAGGTCAGCATGCGGCCGATGGCGGTCGTGTACTGCTCCCAGAGGGTTCCGTCCAGGCCGAATTGCTTTTGCAGCGTCGCGCGCGTCGCGTCGATTTCCTCGGGCGTCACGCGGGTGCCCATCGTCGTCATCTTGGCGATCATCGACTCGATGGGGTCGGAGGGCATCATGCGCTGAATGACGAACACGATGGATACGCCGACCCAGATGGTCAGGACCCAGATCAGGATGCGCGTGAGAAAAAATTTCACCAGTTTCACCCAAAGGCACCTCCTCGATTGTAAACCGGTCTGTTTGCCGCGCCGCCCTGCAGATGCCATGGGAGAGCGCGCGGGGATGTGAAAAAGCTTCACATCCCCGCCGGGCTATCTTCTTACCATGAGTCAGGGATTCTTATCGGGCGGCGGGGGTGATTTCCGGCATCTGGAACTTGAAGCAGGACCACCACCACCACGGACCGTCGTAGGCGTTGTCGGCCGAGACGTAGTTCGTCCAGTAGTAGTTGTTGACCGGCACCAGCTTGGTCGTGCCGAACATCGGCAGCCAGCCGGCCTCTTCCACGAACGCCTTCATCAGGTTGTGCGCCACCTCTTCGATCTTCGGGTCGTCGGAGGGCAGCTTGGACATCTCGTCCAGGATGTCGGAGATCTTGTCGCTCGAAAGGTGTGCGGGGCCGCCGGCGCTGGTCTGGCCGATCGGGGAGACCAGCTTCTTGTGCCAGCCCGCGAGGTTGCCGTAGAAGTCGAGCTGCACGCCGCAGGACGGCCAGTAGGCGCCCGCGGTGAACTGGCCCATGTTGCCCAGGGTGTTGAACACGGAGCTATCGGCGGCCTGCACGGTCACGTCGAAGCCGAACGCGCGCCACTGGTCGGCGCAGGCGTAGGCCAGGCGGTTGGACTGCATCTCAAAGTCCGCGGGGGCGACGATTTCAAAGCTGAGCACTTCGCCGCCATAGGTCCACAGGCCCTGGTCGTTCTTGGAAAGGCCGCTCTTCGTGAGCAGTTCGGCCGCCTTATCCGGGTCGTGCTTCCACCAGCCGATGCCGAACAGCTCGACCAGCTCGTCCTCGCTCTCCGGCAGGCCCTCGATGCCCTCTTCCTTGAGGATCTCGGCCATCTTCAGGGCGTAGTCCTTGTCAAACGGCTGATAGCCGTCCTCCCAGGTGTAGTTCACCAGCCAGTCGCGAAGCGGCATGTGCACGGCGTTCATCATGAAGGTCGTCGGCGGCATGTTCACGGGAGACACGCGCATCTGGCCGTTGAAGGTGTCCATGGAAACCTGGTTGATGTCGAGCGCCAGCGCCATGGCCCAGCGCACGTCCACCTTGTCGAACGGCTCCGCCATGCAGTTGAACACGATGCCGCGCTGGCAGGGGTCGTCGAAGCAGCCGTAGGGATAGCTGTCCAGCCAGGTCTGCACGTATTCATTGCCCGCCTGCAGCACGTCCCAGGACTCGGGGGTGATGTCGCACAGGATGTCGATCTCGTTGTTGAGCATCGCCATCACGCGCTTTTCCTCGGTGCCGAAGCTCTGGAAGAGCACGTATTCCGGCTTGGGCTCGCCCTTGATGGCGCCCACGTCGGAGTACTGCCAGTCCTCGCGCTTCTGATAGAGGAACCAGTAGCCCTGCGGGTCGCGATCGACCAGCACGTACGGCCCGATGGAGACCGGGTCGGTGTACGGATCGGTCAGGATGTCGATCTTGGAGAAGATGTGCTCCGGAATCGGGCGGATCGAGTTGCCCCATACCGTGACGCCCATCGTCTGCGAAAGCTTCGGATAGCTTTCCAGCGTGTCGATCTGGATTTCGTAGTCGTTCACCAGGCGAATTTCCTTGATGTAGGTGGCAAGGTTCGCGCCGTCCGGCAGCTGATCCTTGTGCTCCATCAGGGTGTTGATCGTGAAGACGACGTCGTTTGCGTCGAACGTCTCGCCGTCGCTCCACTTGAGTCCCTCGCGAATCTTGACGCGAAAGGAGGTGTAGTCGTCGTTCAGGGGCTCCGGGAAGCTCGCGGCCAGGTCACAGAACTGTTCGCCCGTGATGGTGTTGATGTCCCAGAGGTTGGAATACACCAGCTGGTGCAGTCCGGAGGAGAAATTCGTGCCCGTCATGTAGGGGTTGCACTGGTAGGGGTTGCCGATTTTTCCGTCCAGCGGATCGACCACCAGCGTCTGCGAACGCGGGGTGCCTGCGATCGTCGTCTCTTCTGCGAGCGACATCGCCGGAACCATCGTTGCCAGCATGATCGCGGCCAGTACGAGGGTCAGCCATTTCTTCATTCAGGTTCCACTCCTTTTTTATTTTTACGCCAAACCCTGTTTGGCGCAATTTCTAGACCAATATTGACAGGGACTACAGGCGTCTTGAGGGCAAAAAAAAAGACGAATCCCGGCCCGAGAGTGCGCCTTTCAAATCGACACAAATTGTCTACCTTTACAGGCATTTTTGCTTTGTGCCGCCTCGGTTCAAGGCGCGTTCTCTGCCGAAATTCGCAATTTTGCGGAGCGGATTTCATCTTTATTTTACAAATTCATTATATTTGTCTTGGCGTTTTTATTCAATATTTTATTTTGTCGCTTTTTTTACTCGATTTGCGCTCTTGCGGAAGCTATGGGCGGCCCGCCCATTTGACAAGCGCCAAAAAGTATGGTTAAATGATAAAAAACGACGGCATGGTTCGTGCCGCCGCAGAGCGCACCTCTGGGACGCAAGGGGAGGTGTATCGCATGCCCAACATCCATCTGGTCGAATTTCCCGGTCCGGCGCTGGAAATCATCCGAAACCCCGTGCTCCGCTGCGTCGGGCGGTGCAGCAACATCCCCGCCTACTCCATCGACCGGCATTCCCACCCTACGGTGGAGCTCATCTACATCGTCAGCGGCCACGGCTTCGTGGAAGTGGGCGGCAGCCGCCACCCGCTGGAGCCCGGCACGATCGCGGTCTACAACCCCGGCGTGCAGCACGCGGAGCGCTTTGGCCACGAGGAGGAAGCGCCGCTCTTCTATCACCTCAAGTTCGACGAGCTCTCCATTTCGGGCATGCCGGTCAACTGCCTTCTGCCCGCCGGGCTCTCGCCCACCTTCCCCTCAAAGGAGAACGGCGCCTCGTTCGACAAGCTGCTCTCCACCATGTTTCAGGAGGCCGAGCAGCAGAGCCTCGGGTACCGCCAGATTCTCGATCACCTGCTCTACAGCGTGTTGCTGCTGACGCTGCGCATCCTGGATTCGCACTACGTGCAGCTTCGCAAGAAGGACGCGGGCTCGCTCGTCTACCAGATTCAGCAGTACTTCGCCCAGAACTTCAGCCAGAAGCTCTCGATGAAGGAGATCGCGGATCAGTTTCACATCAACGGCTGTTACCTCTCCCACCTCTTCAAGGAGAGCATCGGCCTCTCCCCCTCCGCGTACCTGACGGAATTTCGCATCAACGAGGCCTGCCGCCTGCTCTCGCAGACGGATCTGCCCATCCACCAGATTGCCAGCGACGTCGGCTACGCGAACCAGTCCAACTTCCAGATTCAGTTCAAGAAGAGCAAGGGCATGTCGCCGCTGCAATACCGGGCCTATTACGTCAAAAACCCGCTCAAGCACGTGGACGACGGCTACCCGGACGCGTGAAGGCGCCGCGGGGAGCGCGGAGAACTCCATTCTCTCCAATCTCATCCTCATCCTTCTCCATTTCTCCGTCATAAGGCGTTCCGCTTTATCGCGGAGTTTTTTCATCGGCCGCAAGCCGCGCCGTCCGCGCATTTCCCCTGTTTTTTCACAGCACTATCGTATCCTAGTCCCATCCGCTTTCCCATTGAAAAAGCGCCCTTGGGCAAAACAGGAGCTGTTGGGCCGCGCTTCGCGGCCCAACAGCCCCTGCTTTTTCCGCGCGTCAGGTCATTTCGTCCCGAAGCGCGTCGATGATGTTTTCCTTGCGAATCCGGCTTACCGCGTACGCCATCGTGGTGAAGATGACGAACAGCACGCAAAGGATGCTGATGCCCATGCTCGAAAGCGGCAGCTCGAAGACGATGCCCTCGCCCCCGCCGGCAAACATTCCCCGATAGATGAGGTAGGCGCACAGCACGGAGAGCGGCAGGCCGATCGCCAGCGCCCGCAGGCCGTAGAGCGCGCACTCGAAGCGCATCATCCGGTTGAACGCGGGCTCGGACATGCCCACGGAGCGCAGCATCGCCAGCTCGCGCCTGCGCAGGCGGATGTTCGTGGAGACAGTGTTGAACACGTTAGCGGCCGCGATCAGCGAGATCATGAGGATGAACGTGTACGCGAACACGTCCGCGATGAAGACGAAGTTGCGGTTTTCCTCCAGCACCTGCGACATGTTCAGCAGCGAGTAGGCGGAGGTGACGCCCGCCGCCTGAATCCTCGCCTTCATCTCGGCGGCCGACTGGCCGGGTGTCCCAGAGGTGAAGGTCATGCCCCTCGTGCGCACGTCCGCGACGATGCCCGCGGCCGCGAGCTCCGCCCTGCGCGACCAGGGGGCGATCACGTTGAAGTAGTAGACGTTCTGGTCCGAGTAAGCGCTCGTCCCCTTCGTCGGGGGGATGTCCGGCGACACGGCCTCTACGAGCGTCATCTCCGCGCGAAACGCGTGCGCCCGATCCGGCTCGCCGCCTGCCGTGGGCGTGAGGGTCGTCTCCAGGTGGCCCGGCTGAAACAGGTCGCGAAAGTCCGCGGCTTCCTTTTCCCCCTGCTTTTCCCCGCTCGCGGTCTGCAGCTTGGCGACGGCGACCCACCTCGCGCCCGCTCCGGTGTAGGCCTCCACCGGCAGGCCGGCTTCCTCCAAAAGCGCGCGGTACGTGTCCTCGTCCAGGAACTGCACCTCCACGGGCAGCTCCACCGTCCCGTCCGCCGGGGGCTCGTCCCTGACGTCCCAGTAGGCGTCCGCCAGGTCCGCCGCGTCCACGGAGCAGGAAAACGCCGTTATCTCCTGATAGTTTCCGCCGGTGACGCCGGGCGCGGTCAGCAGGTCTTCATAGAGCGCGATCAGCTTGGTATCGTTCAGCCCGCGCATTTCCAGCCCGACGTCGTAGGTGGTGAAGGCGATCGACTGCGCCATGACCTGCTCCAGATCTCCCACGAACGCGCTGGCCGATATGAACAGCACGACGCTGAGCACGAGCGAAAACACGATACTGCGGTAGCGCCTGCGGTTGCGCTTGAAGTTTTTGACCGCGAGCGTGCCCTCCAGCCCAAAAAGACGCTGCGTGAGCCGGGAGGTCCGCACCGTGCGCGCGCCGACCTTGACCTCGTTCGTCTGGCGGATGCACTCCATCACCGGCATACCCGCGGCCTTTCGGGCCGGGATGTACGCGGAGAGGAGAATCGTGATCAGGCTGATTACGACGGCCGCGGCGATGGCCAGCGGGGTCACGTGCAGGGTCAGCGTAACGCCGCTGTACAGGATGCTGCCAAAGTTCGCGGCGACGACGGCGATCACGATTCGGATGCCCAGCAGCCCGATCAGCACGCCCAGGGGGATGCCGGCCGCGCCGATGCAAAGCCCCTCGAAGAGCACGGAGCCCCGAATCTGCCTGGCCGTCGCGCCCACGGAGGCGAGGATGCCGATCTGCTGCATGCGCTCCGACAGCGAAATGCTGAACGCGTTGTAGATGAGGAAGATCGATCCCACCATGATGATGGAGATGACGACGGTCGCGATGGCGAGCAGCAGGGCGCTGAACACGTTGTCGCCGGAACCGGACGCGAGGCCCATGAAGCGCAGCACCTCGTCGTTAAAGAGGGTCGCGTGGCCCCCGGCGGCCCGCTGCGCGTAGGCGTGCACGCCGCGCGGCGACTTGAGCGTGACGAATGCGCTGAGGCTCTCCGCCGGCGTCCTGCTGTCGGTCCGGGTGATCACGGTGTAGCCGGGCGCGGCGGTTTCCTCAAACGCGGGCCTGCCGTAAGTGCCCACGACCGTGTAGGTTCGCGTCGCTTCGGGCGCGAACGTCTCGTCCGGCGCGTAGGGGTCGTGCTGGGTGAGGCGCTGCGCCCCGCGCATGCGGCTGCCGACGGAGAGGTTCAGGGTGTCGCCCAGGTCGAATTCCACGCCGCCGACCGACGACACGTGCGAGGGGATGATCGCCTCGCCGCCGTTTTCCGGCAGTCTGCCGGAGAGCAGGATGAGGGGCAGGGAATCAAACGCCTTCTGGTCGAAGCCCGCGAGGAAGAGGTAGGGCTTGTCGGCATTTTGACCGTCCGCCAGCCGCGCATAGCCGATGTTTTGAAGGGCGAACACGTCCGCGGCCTCGTCGTCCTGCGCGCGCTCCTCGCAGAAGCGCCCGTCCACGCCCAGGAACGCCGTGTGCCAGCCTCCATACCGCTGCGCCGCGCCCGCCGCCGCGTAGTCCAGCAGGGAGATGCCGAACGTGAGCGCC
The DNA here is from genome assembly GCF_900199405.1 of Beduinella massiliensis. Classification (NCBI taxonomy): domain Bacteria; kingdom Bacillati; phylum Bacillota; class Clostridia; order Eubacteriales; family Beduinellaceae; genus Beduinella; species Beduinella massiliensis. The sequence continues at coordinate 539,923 of NZ_LT963430.1, read as the reverse complement.
GCCGTGACCAGCGCGGCGGACAGGGCGACGCCCACGATCGTGACGAGGGTGCGCGTGCGGTTTCGCCGAAGCCCCTGAAAGGCGACCTTGCAAAAGACGTTCATCGCCGCGCCACCTGCCTCTCGTCGCGCAGAACCTTGCCGTCGGCGATGGTGATGATGCGGTCCGCCTGCAGGGCGATGTTCTCGTCGTGGGTGACGACCAGCAGGGTCTGGTGGTACTTCACGTGGCTTTCCTTCAGCAGCCGGATGATCTCCTGCCCGTTGCGGCTGTCCAGGCTGCCGGTGGGCTCGTCGGCCAGGCAGACCTGCGGCGCGTTCATCAGCGCGCGGCCGATGGCGACGCGCTGCTGCTGGCCGCCGGAGAGCTGGTTGGGCAGGTGATCCCTGCGCTCCTGAAGGCCGAGCAGGTCGAGCAGGTCGTTTAGGCGCTCCTCGTTGACCTTGCGCCTGTCCATCAGGATGGGCAGCGTGATGTTCTCCACCACGTTCAGCGTGGGGATGAGGTTGTGGAACTGATAGATCAGCCCGACCTGGCGCCTGCGGAAGATGGCGAGCTTCTCGCTGCTGCCCGCGTACACGTCCTGCCCGTTCAGGTAGATCTTGCCGCTCGTGGGCACGTCCACGCCCGCGATGGCGTGCAGCAGCGTGGACTTGCCCGAGCCGGAGGAACCGACGATGGCGGTGAACTCCCCTTTTTCGAGCGTCAGGGAGACGTGATCCAGCGCGACGACCTGGTTTTCCCCCTTGCCGTATACCTTGCACAGATCCTCAATCCTTAAAAAATCCATGATGTGAGCCTCCTTTTCCTTGGTTCGCCTACATCATAGCGCCGCGCGCTCACATCTTCGTGACTTTCGGGTGAGAGATCCGTCACTTTGGGAAGCGGAGGATGAACATCGCCCCGCCCTGCGGGTGGTTCTTCGCGGCGATCGTCCCGCCCTGGCGCACGAGGATGGTCTTGCACAGGTTCAGGCCGATGCCGTATCCGGCGGCGTTCGTATTCTTCCCGCGGTAGAACCGTTCAAACAGGTGCGGCAGGTCGCCGCTTTCAAAGCCCGGTCCGCTGTCGTGCAGGACGATTTCGCCGTGCAGCGGGGTGTCCGCGCAGGCGATCTCGATCCGCCCGCCGTCGCCCGCGCTCTGCATGCAGTTTTTGAGCAGGTTGGACAGGGCCTGCGTCAGCCACAGGCCGTCGCCCCGGATCGTCATGCCGGGCGGCACGCGCGTTTGAAGGGCGATGCCGTGCAGCTCCATGGAGATGAGGAGGGGCCGGGCCGCGGCGTTCAGCAGGCGCTCCACCTCGATCTCCTCGCTTTGAAAGGCGACGATGCCCGCGTCCAGCCGGGAGAGCTTGAGCAGGGAGTCGAGCAGCCAATCCATCTGCGACAGGAGCTCCTCCGCTTCGCGCAGAAACGCCATCCGCCGCTCCCCGTCGGGCTCCGCCCTCAGCAGCGACAGGATCAGGTTCGCGGAGGTGAGGGGCGTGCGCAGCTGGTGGGCGACGTCGGCCAGCGAGTCGGCCAGATGCTCCTTTTCCCGCCTCAGCGCCTCGTTCTGCTCGCGGATGCGCAGCGTCATCTTCGTGATCTCGCTGTGCAGGATGGAAAGCTCGCCCTCCTCCGCCTCCGCGATAAACAGGTGGTCTGCGTCGTGGAGCACGCGGTCGATCTCCTCCGAAAGGCGCGCAAGGCGCCCGTAGCGCGCGCGGGTAAACGCGAAAAAAGCCGCGCAGAAGGCGGCGGCGGATGCGAGCGCCAGGGCGCCCGCCGCGGGCGACAGCAGGAAGCCCGCAGCCGCGAAGGCGGCGGTCAGGGCGCAGAGCAGGGCGGCGAAACGGCGAATCTCTCTACTGCGAAACATGGTCGCCTCCCAGCCGGTATCCCGTGCCGCGGACGGTCAGGATGATCTTCGGGTTCGCGGGGTCGTCCTCGATCTTTTCCCGCAGGCGCTTGATGTACACGGTCAGCGTGTTGTCGTTCACGAACTCGCCCGCCGCGTCCCACAGCTCGTCCAGCAGCCGCGCGCGCGTGACGATGGCCTTCGGGTTGTTGACGAACACCAGCAGCAGGCGGTATTCCAGCGCGGAGAGGAAGACCTCCGCCCCGTTCCGGGTCACGACGCCGCTGGCGAGGTCCACGCGAAGACCGCCGCACTCAAACGTTGGCGCGGCGCGTCCGCGCCTTCGCTGCGCGGCCGCGATGCGCGCCATGAGCTCGCGCGGGCGGAAGGGCTTGGTGACGTAGTCGTCCGCGCCGAGGCTGAGCCCGGTCACGACGCTCGCCTCGTCGCCGGATGCCGTCAGGAAGATCACGGGGACGTCCTGCTTTTCCCGCATTTCCGTCAGGAGCGAAAAGCCGTTGCCGTCGGGCAGGGAGATGTCGACCAGCGCCAGGTCAAACGCGCCCCGCGCGGTCTGATCCAGAGCCTGCGCGCGCGTCGGCGCGTGCACGACCTCGAACCCCTCCGCGCGCAGGAGCAGCACCAGGTTCCGGGCGATGGCCCGGTCGTCCTCGACCAGAAGGATGCGGTTCATCCGGTTCAACCTGCCTTCCCTTGCGGCGCGCCCCGCGGGGCCTTCGGGGGCGTTCCCCGCTTTCGCCGCTGCATAGACCCATTATATTTCTTTTGCAGAAAATATACAAGCACGCGCGGGAGGCAAAAAAGGCCCGCCGTAAAGGCGGGCGGGAAAGAGGCTTATCCATCGGAGCTGTCTGCGTGTAAGAAACAGAAGCGCGCTGCGCTGGGCCCCTCCCCCTTATGCTTAAATGATTTCGAGGTAATCCTTGTCCGGCAGCGGGGCGAAGGGCGCGGTCGGAAGCGTCTGGTACCAGTACGCCACCGACGCGATGTCGTCCTGCAGCGGCAGGTAGCGTCCGCCGCTTCTCCACCCCAGCGCCTGGATCGTCACCCGCAGCTCCTCCTCAAACCGGATCGGGTCCTGAAGGTGCCAGCGATACATGCCAAAGCGCATCTGGCTCTTGTACAGCTTGTCCGCGCAGATCACCTGCGGCAGCCCCGCGTACGGCGTCGTGAACGGCACGTACTTGTCGTGCGTGAACGGGTCCTCGAAGTCGTACGACCCGCAGAAGTAGTCCTCCGTTCCCGTCCCGCAGATCGTCGGGTACTCCCTGTCCCCGTCGATGTAGAACTTGATTTCGCCCTCGCCCCACCAGCCGCGGTTGTTCACGCCCCACGCCATGTAGGTGCCCACGTAGTGACCCTTCCCCTTCACGCCGTCCACGAGCGTGTAGACCTCCTTGTACGGCAGCGGGTTCACACGCCTGAACTGCGCGCAGAAGTACGCCGCGTCCTCTTCCACCTCCGTCAGGCAGTAGTCGATCTGGTAGTAGATCGTCACCGGCTCCTCCGCTCGGTTTTCCAGCGTCATCCGGCAGTGCTTTCGGAACGGCATCGGCCAGTAGCAGTTGAACGCGCTTCCCGGGTTCACGCACACCGCCAGCGACGACACCTGCGCGTATTCCCCCCAGCCGCACGCGAAGAAGTCCCCGATCGGCGATTCCACCGACGCGTTCTCCTGACCGTCCCAGTACATCCTGAGGATCGTATTGCGCCAGCTTCCCGTCGGCGTCAGCCAGATGTGCTGGATGCACCCCGGCCCTTCGATGTCCGCGATTTCAAACGTCTCGCCCGGCTGGATGATGATGTACGGGTTCACCTTCCATCCAAGGCCCAGGTCCCGCGCCGCGCGCTTCGCGTTCCCCTCTTCCAGCGGGCAGCGTCCGCCCCCGCCCGCCTCGCCCTTGTAGTTCTCCGGCGAGATCGACCGCGTCTTCGCGTTTGACAGCTTGAAAATGTCCGCCATGCTTCCGATTCCGTTGTATGCCATGATTTTGTCCCTCCAAGTTTTGTGTTCAGTCCCCGCTCCGCTCGATCGCGGGCAGCTCGGCTTTCATCCACTGGATGTTGTAGATCGGGAAGAACTGGCTCATCGCGAAGTAAAACGTCCTTCCCTCCTGCTCCACGTATTTGGGGTGCATGAAGGCGCCGTAGAGCGACGGATACGCGGCGCCCGTCGCAAGCGTCACCGGCTCGCCCCACGGGCCCCAGGGCGTGACGCCCTCGCGCATGACGATCGAATACGTCTTCTCGCACATGTACGTGAGGATGAAGTTGCCCAGATATGCGTCGTAGAGCACCGAAATCTCGCCTACCGGCCCTTCGATGATCTGCTTTGCCTGCGCGAGGCCCTCCTCGCCCTGCACGAAGACCGGCGCGCCGGCCTCGTCCGTGCCGGTGAAGTAGGCGTAGAGCGAAAAGTCCTCGATCTGAGCCGTCGGCGCCTTCATCAGCGCCACGCCGCCCATCCGCCCTGCGGGGATGCCGAAGAAGTACATCGTGTCGCCGATCTCGCAGTTGGCCGTCTGAATGAAGTTGCTGTCCCCCGGCCACATGACGTCGCTTAGCTTTTTCCAGGTCTGGCCCTCGTCCTCTGAAACGGCCAGCCCGGAGTGGCGGCAATCCCACCGGCCCGCGTCGCCCCAGTGCGACACGGACATGTAAATGCAGTAGAGCTTGCCGTTCGCGGAAAAGAGGTTGGTGGGGATGACCGTCACCTCCGTGCCCTCCCGCTTGAGGCTGCGCAGCAGCTCCTTGGCCCGGCCGGTCTTGTCGGTCACCGCGTCCGTGATCGTGAGCCCGTCGGACGGGTCGTCGTCCTCGATCACGAACAGCACGTTGCTGCGCCAGTGCGACTGATCCTCCGCGCCGAACGTATCCCCGCCGAACATGTAGGTCTTACCGTTCAGCACGGCCATCGAGCCCAAATCCGTCCCCCAGACCCCGAATCGGGACTGCGTTTTGTTTTCGCTCTCCTCGCCCGTGATCTGGGCGACCTTTGTGACGCGGGTCTTCTTCAGGCTGTGGAGCGCCCATTGCTTGCCGGGCAGGGCGGCGACGGCGGCCTCGTCCCCGCCGCCGCCGGCCGCGAGGGCCGCGGGCGACGTGGCGAGCAGCAGCGCCGAAAGAAGGGCTGCGATCCGTCTTTTCATCATTTTGGCGCCCTCCCTCACTTGATGCCCGATATCATCAGGCCCTTGACGATGTAGCGCTGGAAGCAGAGGAACACGAAGATCGGCGGCAGCGCCGCGATGATCGAGCCCGCCAGCACGACGCCGTAGGAATTGCTGTACATGTTGTTGTACGAGCGTATGACCTGCATCACCTGCAAATACTTGCTGCTGGTGACGGTCATCGCGGGCCAGAGGAAGCTGTTCCAGCAGCCCAGAAACGCGCTGGTGCCCATGATGACGTAGGGCGACTTCGCGTTCGGGATGAAGATGCTGATGAAGATGCGGAAGCGGCTGGCCCCGTCGATGAGCGCGGCCTCCTCGGTCGCCATCGGCATGTTGAGAAAGAATTGCCGAAAGAAGAAGATCGAATACGCGCTCGCCAGTCCCGGCAGGATCAGCACGGCGTAGGAATCGAGCATGCCCAACGTGTTGACGACCACGAAGGAGGTCACCAGGATCGTGATGCCCGGAATGTACATCGTAAAGATCGTCAGCCGCCACAGCGGTTTTTTGAATCGGAAGTCCAGCCGCGCATAGGCGTAGGCCGCCATCGAGTTGATCGAGATCGAAAGCAGCGCCGCCGAAACGGCCACGAACGCCGTGGAAGCGAGCGATTGCAGGAAGGGGTAGGTCGTATCGCTGAACAGCTTTTGGAAGTTGTCCGTGATCCACACGGAGGGGAAGAAGCGCAGCGGGTTCGCCTTCAGGATTTCCTTGCCGGATTTAAACGCGGAAATGCCCATCCAGACCAGCGGGAAGAGGGAGATCACCGTCACCAGGAGCGCGACCGCGGTAAAGACCCATTCGACCCTTTTTCGATTTTTATTGACCGACATCGCTTTCCCTCCTCACTCGTCCTGCGCCTTTTCGGAACCGATCAGCATGAACACGACGCTGTTGAGCAGCCCGATGATGATCATCAGCAGCAGCGACGCCGCGACGGTATAGCCCATGCTGTAATCGGCGCTCTTGAAGTTGTTGTACACGTAGATCATCGGCGTCAGCGTGCTGTTGACCGGCCCGCCGGTGCCGTTCATCATCATGTAGGGCAGGTCGAACATCTGCAGCGTGCCCGCCATGAGGTTGACCATGATGAGGATGAACACGTTTCGCAGCGACGGAATCGTGATGCGAAAGAGCTTGGTGAGCATGCCCGCCCCATCGACCTCCGCGGCCTCGTAATAGCTCTGCGGGATGTTTTGAAGCCCCGCGTACATCACCAGCGAGTTGTAGCCGAACCCCAGCCAGATGGTCGCGAACGATACGGCCATGCGCGAGAGCGTGGGGTCCTTGAGGAAGGCGACGCGCTTGTGGCCCGTCTGCATGATGAGCCAGTTGAGGATGCCGCCCTGGTAGTTGAAGATGAAGAGGAAGATGACCGACGCGACCACGCCCGAGATGACGGTCGGCACGTAAATCGCGGTCTTCGCGTAAGCGCCGACGCGCTGGTTCATGCCGCGCAGCACGTGCGCGAAGAGGAAGCAGCAAATGATTTCGGTGGGCACGATCGCCAGCACGAACCACAAAATGTTCCCGAGCGACCTTTGAAAGAGCTGATTTTTGAGCACCATCTGAAAGTTTTGCAGGCCGATAAATCGGGTCTCGCCGTAAAACTGCCAGTCGGTAAAGCTCTTTTCCAGCGACATCACCAGCGGCGCCAGCACGAAGATGCCCAAAAAGACCAGCGAGGGCAGGATCATCAGATAGGCCGTCCAGTGGTCCATCCGATAGGTGGTGCTCCGCTTTCGGGCCGCCGTTGCCTTATTTGTCATCGCAATACTCCTTTCCTAACTGGTCCAGCGGAATTGAGGAGGGCTCTCGCCCTCCTCAAAACGTCTTCAGGCTTACTGGGGCTTTTTGTTGGCGTAGTCGTTGCCCTCGATGAACAGGTTGATCGCGTCCGCCGCCTGGGCGAGCGCATCCTCCGCGGACGTCCCGTTGATCAGCACCTCGTCCATCGCGGTGAGCAGGAAAGAGCTGATGTCCCAGGCGTAGATCGGCTCGCTGATGGCGTTGGGGATGATCTCCTGGGAGATCGTCTGCATCCACGCGTCGTCCTTTGCCGCGGTGTTTTCCATCAGGTACGCGTCCACGGACTCGCGGGGCGCGTACTTGGAGAAGTTCGCCGCCTCAAAGAAGCTCGCGGTGCGCTGAGCGTCCTGGCCCAGCAGCCAGTAGATGTAGGCCGCCGCGCCCTCGGCGTTGTCGGTCTTGGCGTCGATCGCGTAGGTCCAGCCGCCGACGGTGCTCTTGAAGGGCGAGCCGTCCTTGGTGGGGGCCGGCGCCACGCCGATCACGTCCGCCATCTCCGGGTAGTTGTTGAGGATCTCCGCGATGCCCCAGGAACCGCAGAAGGTCATCGCGACGCTCTCGTCCCCGATCAGGCGCGCGGAGCCGTTGTAGCCCTCCAGCGGCTGAAGCGGCACGTATTCGTTCGTGTACAGCTCGCTCATGAAGTTCAGCAGGTCCGCGTAGCCCTGATCCTGGCAGTCGGCCGCGTCCCAGCCCTCGGTGATGGGCCAGTGGCCCGCGGCGGTGTATTCCCAGCCCCACATGGACCATTCATAGTTCATCGTGGCGCCGTACATGTCGTTCGTCGTCAGCGCCTTGGCCGCCTCGACGAACGCATCCCAGGTCTTGGGCGGGTTTTCCGGGTCCAGGCCCGCCTGCTCGAACAGGTCCTTGCGGTAGTAGAGCACGACCGCGGGCTCCAGCATCTGCGGGTAGGCGTACTTCTTGCCGTTTACCGTCACCATGTCCCGCACGTTGTCGTACAGGTCGTCCCAGGCGTCCTGCGGAATCAGTTCGTCCAGCGGCAGGAACATGCCCTGGTTCGCCTGCCACACGATGTTGCTGTAGTTGGTCAGCAGGATGTCCGGCGTGGTGCCGGCGGCACGCGCGGCGGTCAGCTTTTCATCCCAGGCCGCGCCGTCCACGAACTCCTGCGTCACGTAGTACTTCTGGTTCGGGTCCGCGTTGAATTCCTCGACCATCTGCTCGCACCACGCGCGGTTCCAGTCCTCGAAGATCTGGTTCCACAGCACGACCTCCGTCTTGCCCTCGGTGTCCGCGCCCGCCGCAGCGGGCAGCAGGGTCAGCGCGATGAGCAGCGCCATCAGCAAAGATGTCATCCGTTTCACAAGAAATACCTCCCATTTATGATTTGATCTTTAGCATGTACAGCGTGCGGGGAGAAAGCTCCAACCGAAGCGTCCGCACCTCGCCCGCCTGCAGCATGCCTAAATCCGTCGTTGAGGGGCCCCCGTCCGCGTCAAAGCCCGTGTGCAGCAGCACGCTTCCGGCCCCCAGCGCGTTTGCGTCAAGCTCCACCTCAGCCCCCTGCGTCCGACCGTCCACGTTCGTCAGGAACACGGCCGCGCTCCCTTCGGGCGACCTGAAGCAGCTGGCGAAGACGGCCTCGACCTCGTAGCTGCCGCGCGTCTCCTCGCCGCCCCCGCCGTAGTTGTAGTGGAACCAGGGCAGCCGAATCCGTTCGCAGGCGACGCGCGGCGTGCGCAGCATCGTGCCGTAGGCCCAATAGGGGTTGGCCAGCCCCGTGCGCGCCCTTGCGAACGCGCGCAGGTAGGCGGCGCGCTCCGGCGCGTAGGCGTAGCCGCGCTTCTGAAAGCGGAAGTAGTGCTCCTGTGGGTCGTTCTCCGCCCCCTCCAGCAGCTCCATGGGGCTGTACTCGTGGTTGATCTCGTAAAGCCCGCCCCAGGAATACACCTTGGCCGCGTTGTAGTAGAAGAGATCGCCCGTTTCCTCCACCAGCTTGCCCCAGCCGTCCATCCGGACCGGCCCGTATTCGTGGTAGACGAAGTCGAACATCGGGATCATCCGCGCGCGTCCGTCGCGCATCGCCTCCGCCAGCGGCCAGGTCTCCAGCATCGCGCAGGGCTGGGCCCAGGCGCGCGCCTGGTAAAAGCTGAGCTGCGGCAGGAAGCACTCGCACATCATCTCCGTGCCCAGCGGCACCTCGCGTCCCGCCTCCTGCGTAAGCGCCGCGCGCGTGTCCTCGTAGACCTCCTGATAGCCGCGCGTGATCTCGCATCCGCCGCCCGGCGTGTGCGCGTGATCCTCGCGCTCGCAGATCTTGATGAGGTTGTTGGCCGAAATGTCGTAGTACATCGCGTCTACGCCCGCCTCGCGCAGCACCTGCAGGTCGCGCTCGCGGTGGAACGTCCGGGTGTACGGCTGGCAGGGGCAGAGCATGTTGAACGTGTAGCCGTCGTGACTGTAAGTCGGCGAGGGGAAACGCTCCAGGTTCTCCCGCAGCAGCTCCGGCCTGCTCTTGTCCAGCCCTACGAGAAAGTCGAATTCAAAGGGCGCGAAGCGGTCGCCGTTTTCCCGGATCGCCCGGAGGTTCGCCGCGTTAAAGCGCGTCGGCAGCCAGTCCTCCATCGCGCCGGGGATGCCGTTCTGAAAGTCCTGCAGGCGGTTCGTCCAGTCCGGGCCGAGCACGTGAAAGCCGTGCGCGCCGATGTCCCTGCGATAGCGGTTCAGCCACTTCGTGCGGTCGCTGCCCGCGTTCACGCCGAACGTACAGTACCCCACGTCCTCGTACAGCCAGCGCGCGCGGTCCGCCCGCCCGGCGGCGGTTCCCTCGCGGCACCATTCCTGCTCCGTCGCCCAGGCCTTGTACAGCCCGGCCGCTTCCTCCCAGCCGTCCCCGTCCGTGAAGCGCACGACGAAGTCGTAATCCATCGACACCTTCGCGCCCGGGCGCAAATCCTCATAGCCCGCCATGTGGCTTAGGCAGAGCGCGCCGCCCTGCGTCCAGGCGTTCAGCCACTTCTGGTGACAGCCGCCGTCCTGCGCCGCCAGGTACAGGCCCCCGCGCCCTTCCTCGTAATAGCTCATCAGCTGCATCGACGCGCCCGAAAAGCCTTCGGGGTAGGGCGCAAAGCGCAGCGCGCCCTGTTCGGGCAGCACGGCGGCGGGATTTTGCACCAGCACGCCCGTCGCCCAGGCGTGCGCGAGGCAGCCGCGCCCGCCGTAATCCGTGAGCGGCCCCAGCACCGGGTATTCCACCGCGCGCCACGTGCCCGCAGGCCCGTTTTGAACGGACGCCCGGAACGCGGCGCCGTCCGCGAGCAGGCGAACGCTCGCATTCACCACCGCGTCCGCAAGCTGCCAGCGAATCTCAAGGCCGTCCGCCTCCGCCCGCACCTGCGCCTCGCCCAGCGGCGCCGTCTCTTCGCCCCTGATGACCTGTCCGGCCGTCTTGGCCCCCTCGGCGATATAGCGCCGGTTCCGTTTCAAATCCTCCAGCTGGAGGATCGCGCCCGTCGCGTCGTCGATCTGAAGGCGAACGCCCTCGTTTTGCAAGACCATGCCGTCTTCCCTCCTTCCAATTCATGGCATCGATGTCATACTTTTTGTGATAAGCCTTTGGCGCTGATAAATGCTCCTTTGCAGGAACATTTGAGGCGCTTTTTTTCTTTTGGGCCTCTGTCACAAAAAGTATCCTTTAGATGCAGTCCGAATCAAAAACCGTGCCGTAAATCCAGATGTACCATGACAGAAAATATGGCAATTATGCTATATGAGATCGTTGTCACATTGTCAGTATAGTCCTTGCTGGATGAAGTGTCAATATGTTTTTGCAATTTTGGTACAGTATGCCCCGTCAATCGCCGCTCGAGGCCCGCAGCGCGAGCGAGGGCTGCAGGCGCACGGTCTTCTTTTCCTCGCGCTTTTTGAAGATGCGCTCCATCAGCAGCTGCGCGGCGATCTGGCCGATGTCGTATTCCATCATCTGAACGGAGGAAAGCTCCGGCGTGGTGTACAGGGCGACGTCGGAATTGTCCATGCCGATCAGCGCGACCTCCTCCGGCACGCGCACGCCCGCGCGCTGGCACACGCGCAGCGCGCCCACCGCCATCAGGTCGTTGGCGGCGACGACCGCCGTGGGGCGCTCGCCCGCGGCGAGCAGCTCGCGCATGGCCGACTCGCCGCTCTCGCGCGAGAAATCCCCTTCCTTGAGCAGGGCCTGGTCGATCGCGACGCCTCCCTCGTCCATCGCCTTCACGAAGCCCGCGAAGCGCTCCCGGCCGGTCTGCACCGAGGCGTCGCCGCCGATGTAGCCGATGCGGCGGTGCCCCTTTTGGATGAAGTGCGCGCAGGCCATGCGCACGCCCTCGTAGGTGTCGATGTACACGCAGTCGAACCGGTCGTTGCCGCGGGGCGACTGATAGCTGTTCGTGAGCACGACGGGCATGCCGCAGCCGTTGACCGCGGCGATGTTCTCGGGGTTGAAGTCAAAGGAGACGAAGATCATGCCGTCCCCATACCCCTCCTGCAAATTTCTGAGCATCTGCAGCTCGCTCTTGAGTTCGCCGCGCGTGTGGCAGAGCACGGGGAAGTAGTCGTGCGCGTCCAGCACGTCGCTGGCCCCCTTGATCATGCGGAAGTAAAAGGGGTTGTACAAATCGGGGATGCAGAACAGAATTTTGCTCGTCCGCTTGCTCTTGAGCGTGCGGGCCGCGTGCGAGGGCACGTATTGCATCCGCCGAGCCGCCTCCATGATCTTGTCGTAGCTTTCCTTGCTGCAATATCCCTTGCCGCTCAGCGCGCGCGCCACCGTCGAAGGCGAAACGCCCACCTCCTGCGCGATTTCATAGATCGTTGCCATCCGTCTCTCCCCTTCATGTGCGCCGTATAATATCGATCTCATATTTTTCGGCGGCGCCGCGGAGTTTTCTGCAATCTTCGCCCTGAACGGGCGCATCCGTTCTCCGCCTGCCCCCATCTTATCACACATTTTAGGAAAACACAACAAAACCGACTTGACTTTATAAGCCATATCCGTTATCCTTCCAAGTAACAGCTCGATATGACATCGATTCTATAACCTGCACGCGCCATGATCAAAGGAGGCCGCATCGATGAATCCCTCGCCCATCTACGCAAACACAGCGCCCCACGCTTCCTATCCCCTGGGCGGAATCGGCACCGGCACCATCTCGCTGCACGCATCCGGCCAGCTTACGGAGTTTGAGATCTTCAACCGTCCCTCGCAGGGCAAGAAGCTTCCCTACAGCTTCTTTGCCATGCACAGCGAATGGGCCGGCCACGCGGACACGCGCGTGCTCGAGGCGCCCCAGACCCCGGACTTCGACCTCGCGCGCGGCTGCCATCCGCACCGCGTGATGGGGCTGCCGCGCTTCGCCGCGTCCACCATGCAGGTCAACGTGCCGTTCGCCCGCGTCGAATTTGAGGACGACGCCCTGCCGCTTCAGGTATCGCTCACGGCCTTCAACCCGCTGATTCCCCTCTGCGAGGACGACTCGGGCATTCCCGCCGCGCTCTTCCGCTTCCGCGTGCGCAACGTCTCCGGCTCGCCCGCCCGCGTGCTCGTGGCCTGCTCCATGCCCGACATCCACAACCACACGGGCTTTGACTGCATGGAAAACTACCTTCCCTCCGGTCAGACGTTCAGCGAGGCGCGCCGCGCCGGCGGCGTCAGCGGCCTGTTTATGGACGGAAGGGCCGTGCCGGCGGACGCGCTGACGTACGCCAACAACGCGATTCTGACCCCCGGCGAGGATGCGCTCATCCTGCCCGCCTGGCGGCGCGGCGGTTGGTGGGACGGCGTCACCTCCTTCTGGGACAGCTTCTGCCGGGGAGAGCTGCAGGCGGAGGCGGAGGGCGCGGACGCGCAAAGCGCCATCGGCCCCGCGGGCTGCCGGGTCGGCACGGTCGGCGTACGCCGCGAGATCGCGCCCGGCGGGAGCGCGGACTTCACGTTCGTCCTCAGCTGGTACGTGCCCAACCGCGTGCGCGGCTGGTTTGCGCAGGACAACCCCGGCCGGACGATGAAGAACCACTACGCCACGCGCTTCTCGGACGCCTGGGAGGCGGGCGCCTGCCTGCTGCAAAATGCCGAGCGCCTGGAGGCCGCCTCCCGCCGCTTTTCGGACGCGCTCTACGGCAGCACCCTGCCGCCGCAGGTCGTGGAGGCCGCCGCCGCCAACCTGACGGTGCTGCGCTCCAACACCTGCTGGCGGTGCGAGGACGGCACCTTCATGGCCTGGGAGGGCTGTCTGGAGCAGGAGGGGAGCTGCCACGGCACCTGCACGCACGTGTGGAATTACGCGCAGGCCGCCGCCTTCCTCTTCCCCGGCCTGGAGCGCTCCGCGCGGCTCAACGAGTTTCTGGTGGAGACGGCCGCGGACGGCAAGATGTCGTTCCGCACGCAGCAGCGCTTCGGGCTCCCGCCCTTTGACATGCACGCCGCGGCCGACGGCCAGCTCGGCACCATCGTCCGCGCCTACCGCGAATACCTGCTCGGCGGGGGCGAAGCGTTCCTGCGTGCGGTCTACCCCGCCGCGCAGCGCGCGCTTTCGTACGCGGAGCGCACCTGGGATCCGGACGGGGACGGCCTGCTGGAAGCGCGCCAGCACAACACCTACGACATCGAGTTCTTCGGCGTCAACCCGCTCAGCGGCGTGTTCTACCTCGCGGCGCTGCGCGCGATGGAGGAGATGGCGCGCGCCCTCGGCCTGCCGGAGGACGCCGGGACGTACCGCGAGCGCTTTGTCCGCAGCTCGAAGCTGCTGGACGAGCGATGCTTTACGGGCGAATACTACGTGCAGCTCGAATCCGCGCCCAACGCGCACCCCTACCAGTTCGGCCGGGGCTGCCTGTCGGACCAGCTTCTGGGGCAGACGCTGGCCTGCCTGACCGGACTTGGCGGCCTGCTGCCGGAGGAACACCTGCAAAGCGCCGCGGCGGCGATCTTCCGCCACAACTTCCTGACCGGCGACGCGCGCGGCGCGTGTTTACAGCGCCTGTACGTCGCGCCGGACGAGCCCGGGCTCGTGCTCTGCTCCTGGCCGGACGGCGGCAAGCCGGACTTCCCCTTCGTCTATTCCGACGAGGTCTGGACGGGCGTCGAATACCAGGTCGCCACGCTGCTCGTCCGCGAGGGCATGGTGGACGAGGCCCTGGAGATCGTGCGGGCCGTGCGCCGCCGCTACGACGGCGTCCGCCGCAATCCCTTCAGCGAAATCGAGTGCGGCTACCACTACGCGCGTTCCCTCGCCAGTTGGGGCCTGATCCCGGCGCTCAGCGGTTTTACCCCCCGCGCGGAGGGCGGCTTCACGTTCTCGCCCCGCGTCTGCCAGGACGACTTCCACTGCTTCTTCTCCGACGGCAGCCGCTGGGGCGTGCTGCACCAGACGCGCGGGGAGGATGGGGCGCTTTCCCAGCGGGTGGAGGTGCTCGGCGGCGCGCCGCTTTAACCGGCAAAACCATCCCGCATAACAGCGAGGGCCTGCCCGGCGTCGCCGGGCAGGCCCTCTTTCTCTTTACTTTTCGTCTTCGCGCAGCTTGCCCAGCGAGCCGCCGGGGTGGCGCATCACGTATTCCTGCGGGGTCATGGCGCGCTTGTCCTGCAGCACGACGGACAGCCCCTGCAGCACCAGCGTCTCCGAGAGGATCGAGGCGCGCGGCGCGCGGTTCAGCGGGCCGCCCTCGTTCTCCACGTGCGCCAGCAGGTGCGCGTCCGCGAACTTCGCCAGCCACGAGTCCGCGTTGCCCGTGACCGCGATCACCTTGCAGCCGTTGTTGCGCACCGCCATCGCCGTCGCCTTCAGCTCCGCCGTCTCGCCGCTGTTGGAGATGCAGATCACCACGTCCCCCGCGACGAGCTGGCCGCAGCTGCCGTGCACCGCCTCGGTGCCGTGCAGGAAGTAGGTCGGCGTGCCCGTCGAGGACATCAGGGAGGCCATGTAGCCCGCCACGTGCGCGGGCTTGCCGATGCCCGTGATGTGGATGCGGTTGCCCGCCGCCTGCGCGTCCCAGATGATCTGCGCCGCCGCGTCGAACGTGTGCGCGTCAAAGCTCGCGAGCGTGCGCTCGACCTCCGCGCGCTGGGTTTCAATAAACGTTTCCAGTGCCGTCATGTTCGTCGTTCCTCCTTATGTCGGGCGATCCCTTCGCCCCATGGGCTCAGCAGAGCGCTTCGTAGCGCCCCGCGTCGAATCCCTTTTCGCGCATCAGCGCGACCACCTCCGAGAGCGTCGGCAGGCTCGGCTGCGCGCCGAGGCGCGACACCGTGATGTGCGCCGTGCAGTTCGCGAACTGCAGCGCCTCCTCGTGCGGCGCGCCCAAACATACCGCCACGCAGAACGCGCCCACGAAGCTGTCGCCCGCGGCCGTCGGGTCCTTCACGTCCTCGCAGCGCACGCATGGGCTCACGATGAACTCGCGGTCGTTTTTGAGCACCGCGCCCTCGCTGCCCCGCGTGATGAGCACGTTGCCCACGCCGCGCGCGAGCAGCGCGTCCGCCGCGCGCTTTGCGTCCTCCGCGCTCCGCACCGCGATGCCGGTCAGGTCCTCCGCCTCGTGCTCGTTGGGCGAGATGTACGTCACGTTGGCGAGCAGCTCCCCGCTCGTCGGCGCGGAGGGCGCGGTGTTCAGCATCACCGGCACGCCCTTCGCGTGCGCGTAGGCGGCCACGATCTCGTCGATCTGCATGGGAATCTCGTATTGCAGGATCACCATGTCGTAGCGCGCGATCTCCTCTTCCAGGAACGCGACGTCCTGCGGCGTGATCTTCATGTTCGCGCCCGACACCACGATGATGCGGTTGGCCGTCCTGCCCCCCTGCACCTCCAGCTGCACGTTGCCGATGGCCGAGCACGCGTCCGGCGTGCGGAGGATGCGCGAGGTGTTCACCCCCGCGTCCCCCACGCTCTTCACCATGCTCCGCCCAAAATCGTCTTCGCCCACGCGGCCCACCATCGTCACGTCCGCGCCCAGGCGCGCCGCCTGCACCGCCTGGTTCGCGCCCTTGCCGCCGGAAGCCGTGTGATAATCGAGGCCCAGCACCGTCTCCCCGCTCTGCGGAAAGCGCCCCGTGCTCACGATCAGGTCCATCACCAGGCTCCCCACCACCAGAATCTTGGGTCTCCTGTCCATAAGCATTCCTCCATCCGTTCACAGCGGCGGGGGATTCCTCCCCCGCCCCTGCTCCTCTTCCTTTATTCTATTGCGTTTTTTTCGGCCGGGCAATAAGCTCGCTTGCGGCTTTTGTTTCGATTTTTGCCGGATTGCGCGAACCGTCCCCGCGCGTCAAAGCCTCTTCGGCAGCTTTTCGATCCAGATCTCCGCGACGCTGATGCCCCGCTCGCCGTCCAGGGCGGTGAACGTAAGCTCGAGGTTTCCGCTCCGATAGCTCGCCCGGGGCAGCATGAATTCCAGCGTCAGCATCTGGCGGTCGGTGACGATGTAATCGTGCACCGGGATCTCCCCCGCGCAGAGCTTCACGTGCTGGCCGAAGTAGCCCAGGTAGGTCGTGCGCAGCAGGTAGTCCGCGTCCGCGTCCAGGCCGTCGTAGCAGACGGTGAGCGGCGTCATGTACATCGCGCAGGCGTTGAGCTGCCAGGCGAGCGGCATGTCGTAGGCGTCCATCTCGTCGTGCGGGGGCTGCATCACGAAGGAGCTGAGGGCCGAGTGCAGGAATCCGGGGTCCTCCTCGTAGCGGTCGTGATCCTTGATCCGGTGCCAGCTCGACCAGCTCCCCAGGTTGTCGTAAAAGCCGCCGGGGCCGGGGTTCGTCCGGTTGAGCAGGCGGAGCAGCAGCTCCACCCGGTAGCCCTCGTCGCCGTCGAAGAGCACGCCCGCCTTGTCGTCCGGCGCGGCGGGGTTCGCGCTGGCGAGGATCTCCGTCGGGTTCTTCGCCGCGCGGATGCGCGCAAACTGCGCCGTCAGGAAGCGGTAGTCGTTCAGCGGGATGTCCAGGCACTCCACGAACGCGCCGCGGACCCAGTGCTGCCCGCCGTGGCGCGAGACGGTGAGCTGCATGCCGATGTGCGCAAAGAGGTCGTCGCACAGCGCCGCGATGCGCTCCCGGTATTCGGGGCACACGCGCTCCTCCCTCGCCCGGTTCAGGATGGCCTCCGCCTCGTCCATCGCCCGGCACGCGCCCGCCTCGCGGCAGCGGCGCAGCGCCTGCACGGCCTGCTTTTCCAGGTGCGCCTCGTACAGATAGCGCTCCTTCTGGTAGGCGTCGAAGTAGGCGCGCAGCAGCGCCATCTCAAAGCGATAGTTGTCCCGCCCGTAGGCGCACAGCCGCCCCTCCATGTCCTGCCACTGCATCAGGCAGACTTCCACGTTTTCGTTGACCGCCAGCGGGCCGCGGAAGTTCCGCTCCAGCGAGAGCAGCCCCTGGGCGATGTCGTCCCGCTGCGCCCAGTCGATGAACAGCCCCGCGTAGTCGCGCAGGGTGTCGATCACCGGCGTTTGCGGGTTCCACTCCTGGTCGAGCCAGACGAACTTGTTGACGTCGTCGTTGATGCCCTCCGAATAGCCGATGCTGCCGGTGAAGGAGCGGCAGTAGGCGTTGTGGATGCGCTTTTCGTCCAGCGGGCGGGGGTTGATGCACTCCCGCCCGAGCGTCAGCGCCAGTGGCAGGTCCCACTTGGGCACCGGGAACTGGCAGCGGTAGCTGTGCCCGACGTCGGGATAGTTGCGCAGCGGGTAGCGCGCGGGCGTGCGCGCGCGGAGCACCTCCGCGGGGTCCTTTTCCCAGGGGCCGAAGACCACGCCGCCCAGCCAGTCGGGCTCCGCCTCAAGCTGCGCGTAAAAGGCGTCCGTCCAGCCCCTGCTGGGGGTAAACGTCTGCGGCGAAAGCCAGACGTCTGCCTCCGGGTGGCTCTCGTGCAGCGCGTCTGACACCCGCTTCGCCCAGGCGAAGAGGGGGCCGGGGTCCAGGTCGCCCGGGTCGCCCCCGGGGATGAACAGGTGGTCCAGATACGGCATGCGCGCAAAGACCTCGCGGCGCTCCGAAAGCTCCGCCTGCACGGTCTGCGGGTCCGCGTAGTCCGCCGCCATGTCCGGGTACCAGACCCACACGTCCATGCCGTAGCCGTGCGCGATCTCGGAAAGCCGGGCGATCATGTCCATCGGCTCCACCGGCATCAGCGGGCTGCTCGGGTCGTCGTCCGTCCGCGGGGGCAGCAGTTCCACCGCGTTGGCGCCAAAAAGCGCCAGCTCGCGGATGTACCGGTCGTAGGTCTCCGGCGTCCAGGCGTCGTAGGCGTTCGTCTTGGCGCGGTAGCCCAGCTGATGGCCGCGCAGCGAAAACGCGGGCGTCTGCGTCAGGCTCAGCCCCTCGGGCAGCGAGGCCTCCCCCTGCCGCCAGCGCAGGCAGCGAAGCAGCCTGCCCACCCCGTACAGCGCGCCGCGCGCGTCCGCACCGACGACGGCGGCGGCGCGCACGTCCTCCGAGGCGCTCACCGTCAGGCGGTAGCCCTCGGGGCCCGGCTCCCCGTCCGGGGCCGCGGGGAGCCGCAGCGGCAGCTCGTCCGAGCGCGTCGCGATCAGGATGACCGCGGGCCCCGCGGCCTCGTGCGTCAGAGGCAGGCGCAGCCCCGTCCGCCGCTCGATCTCCTCCTGCAGGACCTGGGCGGCGCGCTCAAGCAGCGCGTCCGCCCGCTCCGGCGTCCAGATGGACGCCTCGTGCAACGTCCACTCGTTCCTCATGCTTCTTCTCCTTTATTCTAAAGCGGTTACAGCCTGTGCTGCAGGGGCTTGATGATGCGCTGCAGCGTGTCCGCCGCGCGCACGACCGTCGCCGGGTCGAAGCGCGGCGACGGCCCGGACACGCTGATGGCGGCGACGAGCCGGTTGTCCGCCCCGAAGACGGGCACCGCCACGCAGCGCACGCCGTACTCGTGCTCCATGTTGTCCACGGCAAAGCCGTTCACGCGCACCTCCTCCAGGTTGTCCCGCAGCACGCCGGGATCCAGAATGGTGCAGTCGGTGCACTTCTCCTTGGGGCTCTGGATGACCGCCTCGCGCTCCTCCTCGGGCAGAAAGGCGAGCATCGCCTTGCCCAGGCCCGTGCAGTACATGGGCGCGGTCTCGCCCGTGATCGAGCGGGTGTTCGCGCCGCTCGAGGGGTAGGCCGCCTCCAGATACAGCACGCTCGCGCCGTAGGGGATGCCCAGATAGCACACCTCGTTCATCTCCTGGGCGATCCGGTGAATGTAGGGCAGGAAGATTTCGCGGTAGTCCAGGTGGCTGTTGATGATGTAGCTGAACCTGAGCATCTTGAGCCCTAGGGAATACTTGTCCGTCTGCGCGTTTTGCGAAACGTAGCCCAGCTCTTCAAACGTCGAGAGGATGTTGTGCACCGTGCTCTTCTGCACGCTTAGCATCTGGGCGATCTCCGTCACGCCCAGCTCCGGGTTCTTGACCGAAAAACACTCCAGCACGCGCATCGCCTTGGCCAGAGACTTGACCTTATACTCCTGCTCCATCTTCCTGCCCCTCTTCTCTCGTGAAGCTCGCGCTTCTGTTTTATTGCGTGCGCAGGAGGAACAGCTCGTTCACCCCCGCTCCGCCCACCTGCCCGTGCGCCTGCCAGGTGAGCGCAAGGCGTCCGTCCGCGTACGCTTCCGCGGGCAGGTCGTATTCATAAGAGACGTCCGCGTCGTGCGCGGGCACCTCCTCGTGCAGCACCGTGCCGTCCGAAAGCGTCAGGCGCACGGGCGACGGCCAGCGCTGCGCGCTGTAGCCCACCCGCAGCCGGTAGCGCGCCGCGGGGTCGAGCCCCGGCACCGTCACCGTCAGCGGCACGTCGTAATAGGTGAACGCCCGCGACAGCATCTCCCACGGCACCGCCCGCTCGCGGTAGGTGCCCGTGTCCTCGTGAACCGCCGTGAGCGCGCCGCCGTCGATGCCCGTGAAGGCCGTGCGCAGCAGGCCCGGGTCGTCCGCCCAATCGTGCGCGCGGGAAAGCAGCGCGCGGCTCTTCGCGCTGCCGAGGTTCACGTAGACGCCGCCCTCGCCGGGGTCCGTGCGCCGGAGCATCGCCGCGATGGCGGCGCGCTTTTCCGCCTCGGTCGGCAGGCGGCGAATCGCCTTCATCGTGACCGACAGGTACTGCGCGTCGCTCAGCGGCGTGTCGATCATGTCCATCCAGGCGCCGCGTCCCCAGCGCTGTCCGCCGCTTCGCGCGGTCGTCAGCTTGATGCCGCAGCTTCGGTGCAGCTCGTCCGCCATGCGCTGAAGCCGCGCGCGAAGCTGCGGGTCGTGCGGCTCGTCGATGCCCCGGTTCAGGATGGCCTTCGCGCGGCGCATCGCCTCGTCCGCGCCCCATTCCTCCGCCCGGGCGAGCGCCTCTTTGCACTCGCCCTCCAGGCGGGCGTCGTAGCGCCGCTTGCCGCGGATGTATTCGTCCGCGAGCGCGCGCATCAGCCCCATCTGGTAGCGGAAGTTCCGCCGCACGGCGTCGCTCGCGCGCGCGTCGATGTCCCGCCACAGCGCGCAGGTGCGCCCGACCGCCTCGTTTTCTTCGATGGGCGCCCCGCAGTCCCAGTTTTCCTCCAGCCCCATCAGCGCGCGCGTGAGCTCGTCCTCCAGCGCCGGGTCGATGAAAAGCCGCACGTATTCGCGCACCGTCTCCTCCGCGTCCTGGCGGTCGTCCCAGTCCTGCTGGCCCCAGACGAACTTGTTCACGTCGTCGTGAATGCCCTCGGAATAGGTGATGCTGCCCACGGTGCAGGGCGCGTGGTGGTTGTGAATTGCCTTCATCGCGCGGGGCCGCGCGTTATAGCACTCGCGCCCCTCGACGATGGCGAAGCAGTTGTCCCAGTGCGGCAGGGCGAACTGGCAGCCGTAGTTGTGCGTGATGTCCGGGTAGTGGCGGATGCGCCCCTTGTACAGGTCCGGCAGGCGCGCGCGCATCTCCTCGATCGTCTGCTGTTCCCAGGGGGCGAAGCACACGCCGTACAGCCAGTCCGGCTGCTCGCTCACGTGCCGGTAAAACGCGTCATACCAGCCGGGCTGCGGCGCAAAGCTCTGCGGCGCGAGGTAGACCTTGGCCGACGGATGGTATTTATGGAGTATTTTAACACATTTCTCGGTCACTGGGAACAGCTCGTCCGGCTCAAGTTCGCCCGGATCGCCCGCGGGCACGAGCATGCCCTCCACGCTTCCCAGCGCGGAGAAGACCTTCTCCCGCTCCAGCAGCTCCGCCTCCAGCACCTTCGGGTCGCCGTAATCCGCGCCCATGTTCGGGTACCACAGCCAAAGATCCATGCCGTAGGCGTGCACGATCTTCTCCAGGCGCACCATCAGCTCAAACGGGTCTCGGCGCATCTTGCGCGAATAAAGGTTGTCGTCCGTGCGCGGGGGCAGCAGCTCGATGGCGTTTGAGCCGAAGAGCAGCAGGTCGCGGATGTAGCGGTCGAACTCCCGCTCGGTCCAGCAGGGCAGGGTGTTCTGCTTGTCGCGGTAGGCGAGCTGGTGGCCGCGCAGCGGATAGCGCGGCGTGGAGCTCAGGCCGGGAAAGAGCGCGTCCGCCTCGATGCGCCCCGGAAAGAGCCGCAGCAGCCGCAGCAGCTTGCCCATCGCGTACATCGCGCCGCGCGCGTCCCGCCCGACGGCGAACAGCGAGAGCGCGTCGCCCCGGCGGCTGAAGAAGAGCCGGAAACCCTCCGCGCCCGGGGCCTCCAGGCGCGAAAGCGCCCGCGCCGCCTGCGGGCAGACGCTGCCCAGGCGCGATTCCGTCGTGATGACGGCGTTGCTCACCCCCGGCATGAAGACCGGGCTTTGCGCAAGCTCCAGCCCCGTGCGCAGGGAGATTTCCTCCGCAAAAATCGAAATCGCGCGCCGCTCCAGCTCCGGCAGCCCCTCGGGGCATACGAGCACCGGCGCAACCGCTTCAAACCTCTTCATGTTCGCCCTCCTCCCGGATGATCCACAGCTCGCTCACGCCGAGGCTGCAAAGCTTTCCGTACACCTGCCAGGTCAGCGTGAGCGTCCCGTCCCGATAGGCCTCCTGCGGCAGCGGGTAGCGGTAGACCGGGCAGAGCGGCGTCCCCTGCGGACGGCGCACGCGGCTGTGCACGAGGCGCCCGCCCGCGCGCAGGTTGACGCAGGCCTCCTCCGGCGCGCCCGGCAGCAGGAAGTCGGGGTATGTCACCTGCAGGCTGTAGCGTGCCCCCGGGCACAGGCCCTCAAAGCGCACGACCAGCGGCGTGCCGTAGATCACGCGCGCGCGGCGGATCCAGTTGAGCGCGATGGGGAACTCGCCCACCCAGCCCCTGTTTGCGTGGAACTGCATCAGGATGCCGTAGGGGTCGTGCGTGAGCTGCGGCGTGCGCAGGCGGCCGGGGTCCTCCGCCCAGGTCGCTTCGGGCACGACGTGGGCCCTGAAGTCCTCGATGCGCCCCAGGCAGACGTACTGTCCGCCCGGGCCGGGATTCTGCCAGTTCAGCAGCTCGTCGATCCTGCGCAGCCTTTCCCCCTCGTCCGTCAGCCGAAGGATGCTGAGGAGGTGCAGCCTGTACCACTGGTCGTCGCTAAGCGGCGTGTCCAGCGTGTCCAGCCAGGCGCCGCGAATCCACTTCTGCCCGCCGTGGCGCTGCGTGCTGAGCTGAATGCGGCAGCCCGGCGTCGCGCGCAGCTCGTCCGCCAATCGCTGCATGGTGAAGACGAGCTCCTCCGATTCCGGTTCGTCCCGCGTCAGGTTCAGCGTCTCCAGCGCCGCGCGCGCCGCCCGCTCGGCGCCGATCTCTCGCGCCCGCGCGAGGCAGGCGACCGCCTCCGCCTCCAGTGCCGCGTCCCGGATCGCGCGCCTGCGGGCATAGCAGTCCAGGATCGCGCGCAGGTAGGCCATCTTGAAGCGGTAGTTCTGGCGCGTGCGCTCGCTCACGCGCCCGTTCAGCTCTTCAAAGCGCCGGTATACCGCCTCGATGCGCTCGTTTTGCCGGGCCTCGCCCACCCAGTTCTGCTCCAGCGCAAAGATCAGCTCCGTCCACTCCTCCGCGATGTCCGGGTCGATGAACAGCCGCGCGTAGTCGCGGACCGTCTCGCGCGCGTCGCGCTCCGGGCAGAAGTCCTGATCGCCCCAGACGAATTTGTTCACGTCGTCGTGCACGCCCTCCGAGTACGTCAGGCTGCCGAGGGTATAGGGCGCGTGCAGGTTGTGGATGTGCTTCATCGCCAGCGGCCGGGGGCAGTAGCTTTCGCGCCCGTTCGTCAGGGCGAACGGGGTGTCCCACTCCGGCACCTCGAACTGGCTGGAGGCCGTGTGCGTGATGTCCGGGTAGTGGCGGATGCGGTCCTTGTACCTGTCGGGGATGCGCGCGCGCATCTCCTCGATCGTCCCCTGCACCCAGGCGGCGTAGCACACGCCGTACAGCCACTCCGGCTCCCGGGAGAGCTCGTCGTAGAACGCGTCGTACCAGCCGGGCTCCGGCGCGAACACCTGCGGGGCGACGTAGACCTTCGCCTGCGGATGGTAGCGGTGGGCCACCTCCATCATCCGGCCCGTCACCTCGAAGAACCGGCGGGGATGCAGCTCGCCCGGATCGCCCGCGGGGATGAGAATCGCGTCCAGATACGGAATCTGCGAGAAAACCCGCTCGCGCTCCGCGATCTCCGCCTCCATGACCGCCGGGTCGTCGTAGTCCTCGCCCATGTTCGGGTACCACAGCCACACGTCCATGCCGTAAGCGTGCACGGTGCGGGAAAGGTCCAGCATCATGTCAAGCGGATCGCGCGTGAAGAGCGGGGAGTAGAGCGCGTCGTCCGTGCGCGGGGGCAGCAGCTCGATCGCGTTCGCGCCGAAGAGCAGCAGGTCGCGGATGTAGCGGTCGAAGTCCTGAAGGTCCCACGCCGGGCAGGAGTTCTGCTTGTCGCGGTAGGCGAGCTGGTGCCCGCGAAGCTGATAGCGCGGCGTCAGCGAAAGATCCGCAAGCTCCGCCGTCGCGCGAAGGACGCCGTCCTTCAGGTAGAGCTTGCGCAGCACGTGCGCCATGCCGTACAGGCAGCCGCGCCCGTCCCTGCCCGCGACGGCCACGCGCACGTCGTCCGCTTGAAGGACGGCGATGCGAAAGCCCTCCGCGCCGGGGGCTTCCAAGGCGTCGAGCCGCGCCCCCGCCTCCGGCCAGGCCGCGCGCACGTCCGCCTCCAGGCCGATCATCACGGCCGCGCCCGACGCGCTCAGGCTCGTCCGCCGCTGCGCCCCGATGCCCCTAAGGCGCAGCTCCTCCGAAAGGATGTCCGCCGCCTTCGCGGCGAGGCCGTCCGCGCAGGGCGGGACGACCAGGTTTACCGTCATTTGCTCAGCCATGTTTCCTCCGTTGCAGCGCAGGGCTGCCAGCAGTTCTTTTCGGCAAAAAGGGGGCCGTGCTCCCAAATGGCGCGCATCTGAGAACAGGCCCCCCGTAACGCCGCCCTCTATTTCGCGGGCTTAACGGATGCGGTCGTACGCCGCATTGAAGATTTCTTCCAGGCGCTCGGTGCCCTGCGCCTTGAGCATCTCGACCAGCTCGTTCCACTGCTCCATGCTCTTCTTGCCGGTGATGTAGTTGTTGATCTCCTGGTCGAAGACGTTGCCGATGCGAAGCTCCAGATCGGTGATCTCCTCGACCTCTTCCGTGGTGAAGGCCGGCCAGTTGGGCAGGAACACGACCGTGCCGTCGTCCGTCCACTGCTGGATGCGCTCGCCCATCTCGACGAACAGCGGGTCGGAAACCTGCTTGTAGGTCGCCTCGTCGATGTACAGGCTGAAGCCGTGCAGGCCGACGCCGATCTCGCCCTGGATCGCCATGAACACGTCGGAGGCGTTCGCGTTGCGATCCACGATCTCCTGCTTGATGGTCGGGAAGCCGTCCACCACGTCGTAGTGCTCGCCCTCGATGCCGAAGTTCGTAATCATGCGGCCCTCTTCGGAGTACATCCAGTCGATGACCTTGAGGATGTCCTCGTAGTGCTCGCTCTGGGCGTTCACGACCGTCTGGTCGGCCCAGTCGCGCTCGTAGCGGAAGGCGCGGGTCTGGCCGTCGGCGTTTTGCATCGGGGCCAGCAGGTCAAAGCGCGCGTTCGGATCGAGCTGCTGCAGCGCCGGGTTGTAGGTGCGGGCGGTGAAGGAGTTGTTGTCGAACACGCAGAACAGCTTGCCGTTGGACAGCTTCTCGAACATCTGGTCCTTGTTCATGGTCGCGTAGTCCGGATCGAGCAGCCCGTCCCTGTAGGCGTTTTGCAGGAATTCCACCACGCGGGTGAACTTTTCGTCCGTCGGGGCGTAGACGTACCGGTCCTCGTTGGGCTCGTAGTACATGCCGCGGGTAGAGGCGAAGCCCGGGAAGCCGCCGGTGCCCAGCGGGTACGCCAGCGCGCCGATCAGGTAGTTGGTGCCGCTGCGGCTGGAAAAGCTGTACATGTCGGGGTGCGCCGCCTTGATCTTGAGCATCGCGTCGTACAGCTCATCCCAGGTCGTGGGGGCCGCGAGGCCCTGCTCCTCCAGCAGGTCCATGCGCAGCTGGGGCATCGGGGCGACGGCCAGGCGGTCGTACTCCAGCGTGCGGAAGGAATAAAGGCTTCCGTTCACGCGGAACTTGTTCGTCTCGGTGATGCGATCCTCCGCGTCCACGAGCGCGAAGTAGTTGGGCATCAAATCCCTGTGCTCGTCGAGGTTCACGAACATGCCCATTTCGGCGTAGGTCGCCACCTCATTGATCTGCACGCCCGGGCCCAGCACGTCCGGCATGGTGTTGGAGGCCAGCACCGTCGCGCGCTTGGTCGCGTAGTCCGCCGAGGGAATCGGCTGCAGCTCAATGGTCACGTTGAGCCTGTCCTTGATGGCCTTGAGCACCGGGGCGTCCAAATCCATCTTTTGCAGGTTGGTTTCGCGCGTCATCCACTTGATGGTCAGGCCGTCCTCAAACCACAGGTCGCTCTTTTCGGCGTCCTGCGCGCTCGCGGCGAAGGCCGGGACGAGGGAAAGCGCCAGGATCAGCGCCGTCATCAGGGATACGAGTTTCCTTGTCTTCATCGTGTTCGCTCCTTTTTCTCTATTTTCAGGCCAAAGCCCGGGTGACAAATGAATCGTACCTTTTCGGTCGAAAGAAATGCGTGCTCTGTGGGGCGTAAGGCGCCCACCGCCGCTTCCGTTGTCTCCTTTTTCCGGGGTGTCACAAATCTTACCCTTTAACTGACCCCACCATGACGCCCTTGACAAAGTACTTCTGCGCAAAGGGATAGACCACCAGGATCGGCAGCACCGTGATGAACACCGCCGCGTACTTGATGTTGCGGCCCATCACCGCCAGGTCGGAGGAAACCGTCGCGGATCCCGCGTCCGACTCGAGCAGCATGTTGCGCAGGATGAGCTGCATGGGGTAGAGCATCCGGTCGTCCAGGTAGACCAGCGCCGGGAAGAAGCTGTTCCAGTGCCACACCGCGTAGAAGACGACCATCGTCGCGAGCACCGCCTTGGAGAGCGGCAGGATGATGCGCAGGAAGACCGTCAGGTCGTTCGCGCCGTCGATGGTGGCCGACTCGTGCAGCTCCTCCGGGATGTCGGAAAAGAAGGTGCGCATGATGATCATGTACCACACGTTGATGGCGGGCGGCAGCAGGATCGCCCAGATCGTGTTCTTGATGCCCAGGGAAAGCACCACCATGAAGTTGGAGATGATGCCCGCGTCGAAGAACATCGTAAAGACGATCATCATCGTGAAAAAGCCGCGCCCGAAGAGCTTCTTCCGGGAGAGGGGGTAGGCGCACAGCGCGGTCATCACGACGTTGATGAGCGTGCCGAACACCGTGTAGATGACCGTGTTCAGGTAGGAGCGGGGAATGTAGCGGTCGCCCAGCACGTAGGAATAGGCGCCGAAATTCACGCCCTTGGGCAAGAGCGACACCTCGCCGCGGATGACCGCGTAGCCGTCGCTGACGGATACGATCAGCATATAGTAGAGGGGG
Organism: Beduinella massiliensis; assembly: GCF_900199405.1. Classification (NCBI taxonomy): domain Bacteria; kingdom Bacillati; phylum Bacillota; class Clostridia; order Eubacteriales; family Beduinellaceae; genus Beduinella; species Beduinella massiliensis. The sequence continues at coordinate 513,162 of NZ_LT963430.1, read as the reverse complement.
TAGATGACGATCAGGCACAGCACCGCCAGGACGACGTACACGCCGGCGGTAAACGCCCTGTCCCCCCGCGTTTCGCGAGTCGCAACCATGTTTCTTCCTCCTTACCAAAGGCTCGTCTGGCCGATCTTGTCCGCCGTCTTGTTCGCCACGACCACCAGCACCAGGGCGATGACCGCCTGGAAGATGCTGACCGCCGCGCCGTAGCTGTAGTCCGCCTGGATGAGGCCGCGGCGGTAGACGTAGCTGGAGATCACGTCCGCCGTGGCGTAGGTGGAGCCGTTGTACAGCAGGATGATCTTCTCGTAGCCGACGCTCAGCAGGCGGCCGACCGTCAGCAGGAACTGAATGGAGATGACCGGGGCGATGCTGGGCAGGCTGATGCTGAAAAGCTGGCGCCACTTGCTCGCCCCGTCGATGGAGGCGGCCTCGTACAGCTGCGAGTCCACGCCGGTGAGCGCGGCCAGGTAGATGATCGACCCCCAGCCCGTCTGCTGCCACAGCTCGGAGAGGATGTAGATCGTGCGGAAGTACCGGGCCTCCGACATAAAGGCGATGCTCTCCGCCCCAAACAGGCCGCGCATCGCGTTGATCATGCCGTCGCTGGCCGTGATGTCCTTGATGAAGCCGCAGACGATGACCGTGGAGAGGAAATAGGGCAGATAGGTGACGGACTGGGTGAACTTCTGGAATTTCTTCGCCCTGACCTCGTTGATCATCAGCGCGAGGATGATCGGCGCGGGGAAGTAACAGACCAGCATTTCCAGGTTCAGCACGATCGTGTTCTTCACCACGTTCCAGAAGTAGGGGTCGGTGATGAACTTCTCGAACTGCTTGAGCCCCACCCACTTGCTGCCCCAGATGCCCTGGATCGCGTTGTACTTCTTAAAGGCGATGACGAGCCACATCATGGCTCCGTACTTGAAAATCACAAAGTAGAGCACCGGAAGCAGCAGCAGCAGGTACAGGTAACGGCTTTCATAGATACGCTTGCCGATCTTTCTCGGACGGGGCTGCGTATTTCTCAGTACCGATGGGCTCATTTCTCTTCATCCCTTCTTCGCGCGATTTCGTCCCGTTATAGTTCATTATTAATGAATAATGTTCTTTATTGTTAATTCAAGTATACATGCCTCCCCTCGCATTGTCAATACTTTATTCTTGTTTTTTTGTGCCTTTTTCACCATCCGCCTCCAAAGTCCCGGGCTTTATGTCGAAAAAGCAATCTGGTGATTGACAGATTTTGCGTTCTTGCTTATACTGTATGCAGTCGCTTTGTTCATCAATGGTTAACACCGTTTCTGTTTTATGACAATACATCCCGATCATTCGACTTTGAGGAGGATCTCACCGATGGAAGCGCCCAAGAAAAAAGAAATGTGGCCGGTACTGCTCACGCCCTTTACGCCCGAAGGCGCGGTCGATTACGACGCCCTTTCGCGCCTGATCGACTGGTACGAGGAAAACGGCGCCTCCGGCCTGTTCGCGGTCTGCCAGTCCAGCGAGGTGTTCTACCTGAGCCTTGCGGAGCGAATCTCCATCGCTTCCTTTATCAAGCGCCGCGCCCGCATACCGGTCATCGCCTCCGGCCACGTCTCCTACGCGCTGGACGACCAGCTCGACGAGCTGCGCCGCGTCGCGGACACGGGCGTCGACGCGGTCATCCTCATCACCAACCGCCTTTGCGAGGAAGGGGCGGCCCCCGGCGTCTGGATGGACCGCCTGCAATACCTGCTTTCGCGCCTGGACCCCGCCATACCGCTCGGATTTTACGAATGCCCCTATCCCTACAAGCGCCTTGTCACCTTAGAGGAGCTCGCGGCGTGCGTCAAGACCGGGCGCTTCCGCTTTCTGAAGGACACCTGCTGCGACCTTTCGCTCATTCAGGAGCGCCTTCGCGTGCTGGAGGGGTCGTCCCTTTCGCTGTACAACGCCAACACCGCGACGCTTCTATCCTCGCTTCAGGCGGGTGCGGCGGGCTTCTCGGGCGTCATGGCCAACTTTCATCCGGAGCTGTACGCGTGGCTGCTCGCCCACTACGCCGACCAGCCCGAAAAGGCGCGCACGCTGCAGGCCGCGCTCACCATGTGCGCCCAGATCGAGCGCCAGCTCTACCCTGTCAACGCCAAGTACCATTTGCAGACCCTCGGCCTACCGCTGAGCACCTGCACCCGCGCGCGCAACGCCCACGAGATGACGCCGCTCTTTGAGGACGAGGTGCGCCAGATGGCCCATCTGGTCGAGTGGATCAAGCAGACGCTGCTCGCGTAACCGCTTTTCTGCCAAAACATAAAGACGCCGCGCAGACGGACGCATCCGTCGCGCGGCGTCTCAGACCGTTGACAAAGTATCGTCTTGTAAAAGGGGATGCATGAAGGGGAGACTTCCCCTTCATGTAGAATCGTATCGACCGGCTTTGCCGGTCGGGCGGGGCGTTTTCCGTAGTCAAATGCGCAGCATTTGCGGAGGAAAACATCTCCCGTGACATTCGTGCAAAATGAACCTTCATTTTGCACGAGGCCATCGACTTTGTCGATGGCCAGAGACGCCGCGCAGACGGACGCATCCGTCGTGCGGCGTCTTTCCTTTCGCCGTCCTTTCAATAGACTCCGATCCGCGTGCAGGGCGCTTCTCCCGACAGCAGCCTGGAGATGCGGTGGCGCGCATGGCCGATGATCACCGTCGTGCCGCGCGATACGGGGCCCAGCGCGTATTCCAGCTTCGCAAACGCGCCGTTCGCGCCCGCCCGGCTCGCGCCCACGCAGCCCTTTTGCAGCTCGCGCACCTTGCGCGTCACCTCCTGCGCGTCCCTGCCGGTCACCTCGCGCACCAGCGTGGAGGGATCCTTCGCGTCGCGGTAGATGCCCTCCGTGGAGGTGAGGATCAGCAGCACCCGCGTGGAAACGAGCCCCGCGATGACCGCCGCCGTCTCGTCGTTGTCCACGCACTCGTGCACCTCCGCCCCCTGCCGGCGCAGATGGGAAAGCTCCCACTTGCGGTTTTCCTCGTCGGACACGGGGTCGTTGTAGTTGACGATGGGGATCGCCCCCTGCTCCCGCGCGCGCAGCAGCACGCGGCGGATGTGTTCGCGCTTTTCAGAATCGTTGAAGTGCTGGTGCTCCACCAGCAGCTGGCGCACGCCGAAGGCCTGCGGGATGAAGCGGCGGTACTGCTCCATGAGCAGGATCTGCCCCTGCGCCGCGTAGTCGGTCTTCACGTCGTTGCGGTCGCCCTCCAGCTCCCGCCCGGTGCGCTTCATGAAGTCCAGGCGGCCGATCTCCGCCGCGCCGGAGGATACCCAGATCATGCCCGGGCGCAGCTCCATGCCCAGGCGGGAAAAGATGTTGTAGTCGATGTCGTTGTCCTCCTGGCGGATGAGCGCCATGGAGCCGATCTTGCCGACCAATTCAAATTCGTATTGCATCTCGCGCCCTCGCAGTTCTCATGTAATCCCTGCAGATTGTATCATAAATCGGCGTCCATGGCGATCTTCCGTTTAAATTTTTCTTAAGATTTGCAAAGTCTGTTGCCTGAACGAACTGGAAAATGCTACTATATAGGAAGTGCATACCACAGCGCCCGTCCGCGCCGTGCAAATGAGCCTTTTCTGCCGTCCCTCAGCCCGACCGACCCAAAAGGAGCTCACCATGGCGTCCCAAAAAATGTTCTCGGCCTTCAGGCCCTTTCTCGCGTCCCCCGCGCCGCGCGCGCTGCTCGTAGGCTCCGCGATCTCCCGCTTCGGCGACGCGCTGGATACCGTCGCCTTCGGCTGGCTCGTCTACCGCCTGACCGGCTCCACGCTGCTCATGGGCATGCTCTACACCGTCAACGCCCTGCCCAACCTTCTCTTCGGCCTCGCGGGCGGGGTGCTGGCCGACCGCCTGCCCACCGGCCGCACGGTCAGCCTGCTGAACGCCGTGCGCGGCCTGCTGGTTGTCTTCATCGCGGCCTTAGCGATTCTGGAGCGCTGCCCCGTCTACATGCTCTTCGTCTTCACCGCGCTGAATTCCACCTGCGAGGCGCTCAGCGCGCCCGCCGCGCAGAAGCTGCCCTCCCTGCTGCTGCCGGCAAACGCGCTGGACGGCTACCTGGGCTTTTTGCAGGGCGGCCAGACCGGCGCGGAGCTGTGCGGCTACGCGCTCTCCGGGTTCGTCATCGCGGTCCTCGGGATGGGCGGGGCGCTGCTCGTCGATGCGGCCACGTTCTTCATCAGCGCAGCGCTGGTGCTGTTCGCCTGGGGGCGCGCGCGCGTCGGGGCGGCGCCTTCCGCCGCCGGGAATGCGCCCGTGATGAGCCGCGCATACATGACCGAGGGCCTGCGCCACATGCGACGCTGTCCGCCGCTGCTGCCGCTCGCGCTGTACGCGGGGTTCATCAACCTGATGCTCGCGCCCTTCAACGCGCTCAACGTCGTCTACGTGGGTTCGGTGCTCGGCCGCGGGCCGGAAACGGTGGGCGTCATGGGCACGCTGTTCATGGCGGGCACCCTGCTGGGCGGCCTGCTCTCCGCCGTGCTCAGCGGCTCGCTGGCGCCGCGCCTGCGCCTGTCGCTGGGCGTGGCGGTGCTGGGCATGGGCTACATGCTGCTGCTGCTGCCTCCGATGCTCCCGGCGTTCCTCGGCCTGCCCGTGACCCTCGCGGCCTGCGTGCTTGCGGGCCTGGGCCTCCCCATTTCCTCCACCACTGTGCAGGCGACGCTGCTGCGCGGCACGCCCCCCGCGCTGCGTGGGCGCGTCAGCGCCATCCTGCTGGTGATCTCCTGCGCGGCCATGCCGCTGGGCAGCGCCGCCGCGGGCGTGCTCGGGAGCGCCGTCAGCCTGCCGCTGCTCTTCGGCCTTTGCGGCCTCATGGTGCTGCTGTGCGCCGTGCCGCCCCTGCTTTCCCGCACCATCCGCCGCATGGATAACCTCGCCGCCCCGCAGGACGCTGCTCTCGAAATGAACCTCGAATAAAAAATGACGGCAAAACGCCGCGGCCTGCAATGCAGGCCGCGGCGCGCTCTATTCTGATCCTAATCGCCTTGTTCTTCGTCGCTCTTCCAAAAGGGTGCCGGGCATCCTCAGTTATTGGTCATCCAGTTGGTATCCATGGTGGCGTCGTAGCACTTCTTGTACTCAATGCGGTAGAAGTCGTTCAGGCGGCGGGCTTCCTCCATGCGCTTGTCGTCCCAACGGGTGAACAGGAAATTAGCGATCATCAGCGCAACGAACACGAACAGGACAGTCATTTTTTAGTCACTCCTTAATCGATTCGGACAAGGGAAATGTTTTGCAGGTTTTGCGTTCATTTTCCTTTTCTTTGCACCCCTATTATAACACTTTCGCCCGGAAAGTCCACGCTTTTTGCAGGAACCCCTTCAAAAATCAAGCCCGATCCGATCCTGCAAAAACGTCAAAACTGCCTTTTTCAGTCCGGTCAGTCCGCACGTTTCTGCATTTACGCGTCGTGCTTTATGCAGGAATTTCGCAAATTTCCTTGTATTTTTACAACTTTCTTTTCCACCTCTTTATCTGACCTTTCCTGATCTTTTCTTGCCCGCAACGAATGTGCGCGGAGGCGTCCGGCGGCGGCTCCGCTTTCTTTTCTCCGCGCATTCGCAGCGGGACGATTTTTGCCCGCAGGGACAAAAACAGTCTCCTTTTTTCACCAGTTTGCGCAGTTTTGACACGAAATTGACGAGGTTTCTGTAGCAGTCCGCGCCCACACATGCTATAATTTAACTGTACAACCTTATGGCTGTACGGTTTTCGGAGGCCACTGATTTGAGCGAAAGCATTCTGCCGGAGAAATTGGGCGCTTCCCCCAGGACAGGAAGCGGCTGCTTTTCCGCATCCGCCGCTGCTGCGGCGGTTTTGCGCATTCCCGTGCGGCGAGAGACGGCCTGTACGAACGCTGTCCGTTCGTGCGGCCCGGTATAATCGCTTTGAAGCCCTCCAATCGTCACCCGTTAAACCTACTTTTGTTCCGGGAGAGTGAAACACCATGAGGAAAAAGCAATGCGTGGCCATGCTGCTGGCAGGCGGCCAGGGCAGCCGTCTGGGCATTCTGACCAAGAACATGGCCAAGCCCGCGGTGCCCTACGGCGGAAAGTACCGCATCATCGACTTTCCCCTGTCCAACTGCTCCAACTCGGGCATCGACGTCGTCGGCGTCCTGACGCAGTACCGTCCTCTTGAGCTCAACGCCTACATCGGCTCGGGCTCGCCCTGGGATCTGGATCTGACCAACGGCGGCGTCTCCGTGCTGCCGCCCTACGTCACGGGCAAGAGCGGCGAATGGTACCGCGGAACGGCCAACGCAATCTATCAGAACCTCGGGTTTATCGAGCAGTACGACCCCGATTACGTTCTGATCCTGTCGGGTGACCATATCTATAAGATGGATTACAACGCCATGCTGATGGATCACATCAAGAACGACGCGGACTGCACCATCGCCGTGCGCGAGGTGCCGTGGGCCGAAGCGGGCCGCTTCGGCATCATGAACACGGACGAGGACGGGCGCATCGTCGAATTCGAGGAAAAGCCCAAGCAGCCCAAGTCCAACAAGGCGTCCATGGGCGTTTATATCTTCAGCTGGACGAAGCTTCGTCACTACCTCACCGAGGACGAGGCCGACCCCAAGTCCTCCAACGACTTTGGCAAGAACATCATTCCCAACATGCTGCGCGACAGCCAGCGCCTATTCGCGTACACATTTGACGGCTACTGGAAGGACGTGGGCACCATCGAAAGCCTCTGGGAGGCCAACATGGACCTGCTGCGCCAGCCCATGCCCATCGACCTGTACGACAAGAAGTGGCGCATCTACGCGCGCAACCCCGGCATGCCCCCGCACTACGCGGCGCCGGGCGCGAAGATTCAAAATTCCCTCATCACCGAGGGCTGCGAGGTCGTCGGCGAGGTCTCCGGCAGCGTGCTGTTCGCGGGCGTCAAGGTCGAAGCGGGCGCGCAGGTGACGGACGCCGTCGTCATGCCGCACGCCGTGATCGACCGCGGGGCGATCGTGCGCCGCGCCATCGTGGCCGAGGGCGCGTACATCGGCCCCGGATGCATCGTGGGCGAGGAGACCGGAAACATCGCCGTCGTCGGCCCGGGCGCGTCGCTCGCGGCGGGCACCCCCGTCAAGGCCGGCGAGCAGATCGACGCGGACCTGCAGCAAAAGGCGTAAGGAGGCGAGCTACATGAAAGACGTAATGGGTCTCATCTATACCGGCGAAAACGACATTCGCCTGCGCGAGCTCACGCTCGTGCGCGCCGTGGCCGCCCTGCCTGTCGCAGGCCGCTACCGCGTCATCGACTTTCTGATGTCCAGCCTGGTCAATTCCGGCATGCGCAACGTGGGCGTCATCACGCAGAAGAACTACCACAGCCTCATGGATCACCTGGGGTCCGGCAAGGAGTGGGATCTGCACGGCAAGAACCAGGGCCTCGTCATCCTGCCGCCGTTCCTCACGCGCGAAAACGTCGGCGTCTACACGGGGCTGCTGGACGCGCTCAAGAGCAACACCGGCTACCTGCGCCGCTCGCGCCAGGAGTACCTGGTGCTGACCAACAGCCACACCATCTACAACGCCGACTTCAGCGACATGCTGCGCCAGCACGTCGAAAGCGGCGCGGACATCACCATCATGTACACCCGCGACCCCGCGATGAAAAAGTGCGCCGGTGGCGACGAAAACGCCTTCTTCACGACGGACGACACGAACCGCATCACGGGCATCGAGATCGACCCGACCGAGCCCACCCGCGACTGCGCGTCCCTTGAGGTCTACCTGCTCAAGCGCGAGACGCTGCGCTACCTGGTGGAGCAGGGCGCGGCCAACGGCCTGCACGACTTTGGGCGCGACATCATCCAGCGCCTGGTCAACGAAGGCACCATGAAGGTCTGCGGCTACGAGTACAAGGACCGCGCCTGGCGGCTGGACAGCGTGCAGAGCTACTTCGGCTTCAACATGGACATCCTGGACACCAAGGTCCGCAACGACCTGTTCAAGCGTCCGGTGTACACCAAGGTGCGCGACGACATGCCGGCCCGCTACATCGGCGAACCGAACGTGCAGGGATCCCTGATCGCCAACGGCAGCATCATCGAGGGCACGGTCATCAACTCCGTCCTCTTCAGGGGCGTGCGCGTCGCCAAGGGCGCGACGGTCCGCAACTGCGTCATCATGCAGGACGCGCAGATTCAGGAGGGCGCGGAGATCGACCACTGCATCCTGGACAAGCAGGCGATCATCCGCCGCAACGGACGCCTCATCGGCCCCGAAGCGTATCCGATCGTCATCGCCAAGGACGTCGTCATCTAACCGCTTTGGAGGCTGTAAACGCTTTGCAGCCTCCCTTTTTTAACGCGCCATGGCCCAAAAAGAGGGAAAACGCGGGCTTGGGTAGAATCAACCCTCAACCGGCGCAGGCGTGCCGTTCACATAGACAGCCAAAAAAGGAGGAGAACTGAGATCATGAAAGTTCTTTTTGCCGCTTCCGAATGCGTCCCCTTTGTCAAGACCGGCGGTCTTGCCGACGTAGCGGGCGCTCTGCCCCCCGTGCTCAAGCAAAAGGGCGTGGACGTGCGCGTCATCCTGCCGCTTTACAGCGCGATCCCCGACGACTGGAAGGCGCAGATGAAGGACGAGTGCCAGTTTGAGGTGGAGCTGTGCTGGCGCCACCAGTCCTGCGTCGTCAAGTCCCTCGAATATCAGGGCGTCACCTTCTACTTCGTGGAAAACCCGTATTACTTCGGCCGTTCCTACATCTACGGCATGGGCGGCGACGAGTACGAGCGCTACGGCTACTTCTGCCGCGCCGTCATCGACGCGCTGCCGCATCTGAATTTCCAGCCGGACGTCCTCCACTGCCACGACTGGCAGACCGGCATGATCCCCGCGCTGCTGAACATCCAGTACCGCCATTTCCCCTTCTACAGCCGGATGAAGACGGCCTTCACCATCCACAACCTGCAATATCAGGGCATCTTCGGCATCAAGGACGTGCAGGATACCCTGGGCCTGGGCGACAGCCTCTTCACCGCCGACAAGCTGGAGTGCTACGGCTGCGCGAACTACCTCAAGGCGGGCCTCGTCTACGCGGACGAGATCACCACCGTCAGCCCCAGCTACTCGGACGAGATTCAGACCGCCTACTACGGCGAGCGCCTGGAGGGGCTGCTTCGCGCGCGCCGCGATCAGCTCATGGGCATCCTCAACGGCATCGACGTGGACGACTACGACCCCGAAAAGGACCCGATGATCTACGCTAACTACGGTGCGTTCTCGCTGGGCGGCAAGGAGGCCTGCAAGGCGGGCCTGCAGCGCGAGCTCGGCCTGCACGTCGATGCGAACGCGCCCGTCGTCGGCATGGTCACGCGCCTCTCGCACCAGAAGGGCCTGGACCTGGTGGAGCGCGTCATCCGCGAGCTCATGGACACGGGCATCCAGCTCGTCGTGCTGGGCATGGGCGACGCGAAGTACACCGACCTGTTCCAGTGGGCGGAGACCGCCTATCCGGGCCGCGTCGCCGCGCGCTTCCAGATGAACCACCAGCTCGCGCACCGCATCTACGCGGGCGCGGACATGTTCCTCATGCCCTCGCTCTTCGAGCCGTGCGGCCTCTCTCAGATGATCTCCCTGCGCTACGGCACGGTGCCGGTCGTCCGCGAAACCGGCGGCCTGCGCGACACGGTGCTCAGCTACAACGAGGCGAGCGGCGAAGGCAACGGTTTCACCTTCTTCAACTATAACGCGCACGACATGCTCTACACCGTGCGCCGCGCGGTCGACTTCTACCACAACAACCGCGACGTATGGTACAAGCTCATCGTGCGCGGCATGACCGGCGATTACAGCTGGGGCCGCTCGGCGGACGAGTACGTGAAGATGTACGAAAAGCTCATGACCCCGCCGCTGGAGCAGCCGATGCCCGCGGAGGCCGCCGCCATAGAACCGGAAGAAGCCGCGCCCGCGCCGCAGGCACAGAGCGAGCCCGCCCCGGAAGCGCCGAAGAAGCGCGGCCCCCGCAAGAAGGCCGCAAAGGCCGAGGAAGCCCCGGCGGAAGAAGCCGCGCCCGCAAAGAAGCGCGCCACGCGCAAAAAAGCCGTGAGCGCCGACGAGGCCCCGGCGGCGGAGGCCAAGGCGGAAGCCGCGCCCGCGAAAAAACGCGCGGCGGGCAAGAAAGCCGTAAAGGCCGAAGAGGCCCCCGCGCCCAAGGCTGAGGAAGCCCCCAAGAAGCGCGCCCCCCGCAAAAAGGCCGTGAAGGCCGAGGAGACCCCGGCGGCGGAGACGGAAAGGCCCGTCGAGTAAAAGGCGCGGCAGCAGGCATTGCGCCGCGCTCCATGAAAGGGACGCTCGCGGCCGAGGCCGTCGGAAGGACAACGGGGATCGGCCGCCGGGTAAGCTCTTTTCGTCAAAAAATCGCCTTCAAGCGCTGCTTGAAGGCGATTTTCTATGAGAAACGTAAAAGCTGCGCATCCGCCGTGACCTATGCCCTCGGCACGGTCAGCTCCAGAAATGCCGACAGCGCCTGGCTCCAAGCCGCCCACCCGGCGCCCTGCGCCGCGATTTCCCGAATGCGCGGCGCCTCAAGCAGCAGCAGCCTACCAGCCTGCGCATACTCCGCGTCCTCGCCCGCGTACAGGAAGAGGCGCGGCGAATCGCCGCAGCGCTCCGCGAGGGCCGCGAGGTCATAGTTCGTCCCGCGCAGGCTTTGCGTGTTCTCCGTTCCGAACGCCCAGGACGCCCATACGGCTTTTCGGCCCTGCCACGTCATCCGCGTCACGCAGCCGCAATCCGCGCCGCAGGCCGCCATATACGCCTGCGGATGGAGCAGGGCTGCGCGCAGGGCCGCATAGCCGCCCTCCTTCGCCCCAAAGAGGAGCTGCCTGACCGGATCCGCCGGGATATACCGTCCAAGAACGCCCGGCAGCTCCTGCGTCAGCAATGCCTGATAGGGCTCGCCGTGCACCATGTCCGCGCCAAAGCTCAGGCGCATGTCCGGCATCGCCGCGATCACGCGAAAGCGCTCCGCCAGCTCCTCCACGACGGCGTGACGCCGCCACGCCGTGTGATCCATGCCTACCGGCGGCAGCAGCCACAAAACCGGCATTTTCCCCGCGCAGGCAAGGCCGCTCTCGGGCACGACGACGTCCATCGAGCTGCATTCCCTGAGCGTCGTCGAAAAATAGTGCATCTCCAGCAGCGCCATCTCACTTCACCTCCGGATTGTCCTGATCCAGCGTCTTCAGAAAGGCCAGAATCCACGTGTCCCAGAATTTCCATTCGTGCACGCCCGGGCCTTCGTGGTATTCGTACCGATAAGGGTTGCCCGGGATGGACTCGAACGCCTCCCTGATCTTGAGGGCCACCACGCGGCGCACGTCCTCCGTGCCCATCGCGTGGTACACGCGCGGCAGGGGGCGGCCGCTCTGCGCCGTCTCGCGGATCAGCCTCAGGATGTCGTGATCCGTCCCTTCCATGCGCTGCACGTCGCCGGTACCGTATGTGTCGCGCAGCCGGCGGTAGGCTGGGGACGTGTCAAAATCCGCCGGATTCTCCGGCTGCGGACGCCAGTATTTTTCGAGGGGAATGACGCCGCCGGTCGAGAGCATGCAGATGCGGCTGTAGCGCTCCGGGTTGAGCAGGCCGATGCGCATCGCGCCGCCGCCGCCCATCGAGAGCCCGGCGATGAAGTTGTCCTCCCGCGCGCCGCTCAGGTTCGGGAACAGCCGCCCCATGGAATCGGGCAGCTCCCTGGCGACGTAGTCGTAGTATCGGGGGCCGTACTTCATGTTCGTGTAACGGCTGAAGCTGACCGCCGGCATGACGACCGCGATGCCCATGGAGGCCACATAGCGCTCGATCGCCGTACGCCGCAGCCAGATCGTGTGGTCGTCGCTCATGCCGTGCAGCAGCCAGAGCACCGGATAGGGGCGCTCCTCCTCCCGATGCCCCGCAAGGCCGATGCCCTGCATAGGTTCGGGCATCAGCACGTAAGCGGACGCATCCTGTTCCAGGCTCTGCGAGTAAAAGTGAACGTCCAAGAAAGCCATCTGTTTTCCCTCCCGGCATCAGCCTTTGACGGAGCCGATCATGACGCCCTGCACAAAGTACTTCTGTACGAACGGGTAGATGCACAGGATCGGCAGGGTGGAGACGATGATCGTCGCGTACTGCGTGAGCGTCTCGTAGAGCGCGACCTCGCTGTCCGAAGCGGAGGCCGCCTGCGCCTGCGTGAGAATCTCGCGAAGGAACAGCTGCAGCGGGTACAGGTCACGGCGCTTGGGCAGGTAGATCATCGCGTTGAACCATTCGTTCCAGCGGGATACCGCGTAAAACAGGACGATGACGGCGAACGTCGCCTTGACCAGCGGCAGGATGATGCGAAACAGAATCGTGAAGTCCCCCGCCCCGTCGATGCGCGCGGACTCCTCCAGGCTGGCCGGAACCGCCAGCATCGAGGTGCGCATGATGATCGTGTTGTAGACCGACATGCAGGTGGGCAGCAGGATCGCCAGGCGCGTATTGAGCAGGCCCAGCTGCTTCACGACGAGAAAGGTCGGAATCATGCCGCCGTTGAACATCATCGTAAACGTGATGAAAAACGTGAGCTGGCTGCGGAAGCGGAAGCGCCTGCGCGACATCACGTAGCCGCCCAGCGTGCTGAGCAGCACGCTGATGCAGGTGCCCACCGACACGTAGAACAGCGTATTCACATAGCCGATGGAGATGTTCGGGTTCTGGAAGACCAGCGTATACGGCTTCAGCGATACCTCGCCGAGCGGCAGCAGGATGATGCCGTTGTAGACCTCCACCAGCGCCGGATCGCTGATCGACGCGATGAACACATGCCACAGCGGCGCCAGGCAGATGAAGGCGATCAGGGACAAAACGACGGTATTGCAAACGATAAACGCGCGCCGGCTGGGCGTAATCCTTTCAACCATGACGTATTCCTCCTAAAACAGGCTGGTTTCACCGGCTTTGCGGCTGATCCAGTTGGTCATCATGAGCAGCGCGCAGTTGATGACCGAATTGAACAGGCCGACCGCCGTAGAATACCCATAGTCGTAATCGATGAAGCCCTTGCGGTACACGAACGTGGAGATGACGTCGCCCGTCGCATAGGTCGCCGGGTTGTAAAGCAGCATGACCTTCTCATAGCCGATATTCAGGATCGAACCCATGCGAAGGATCAGCAGCACGATAATCGTAGGAACGATGCTGGGCAGCGTGATGTGGATCGTCTGCTTGAAACGGCCCGCGCCGTCGATGACCGCCGCCTCGTACAGCTCCTGATCTACAGAGGAGAGCGCGGCGCAGTAAACGATTGATCCATAGCCGAGGCCCTGCCAGATGTTGGAGGCGACGAAGATCGGCCGGAAGTAAGCCGGATCGCCCAGCAGATTGACCTTGTCGCCGATAAAAAACGACGCGATATTGCTGATGACGCCTCCAGCCTGCGCAAAGTCGATGATGATGCCGCACATGACGACCACGGAGATGAAGTACGGCATGTAGCTGATGGTCTGGACGGTCTTCTTGAAGTGCCGGTTGCGCACCTCGTTGAGCAGCAGGGCGAAGAGGATCGGCGCCGGGAAGTTGAACAGCAGATCGTAAAAGCTGATTAAAAACGTGTTGGTCAAAAGGCGCGTAAAGTAGAAGCTGTTAAAGAAGTTGATGAAATTGTCCAGGCCGATCCATTTGCTGCCCGCGATGCCCTTCGCGAGGTTGAATTTTTGAAATGCGATTACGATTCCGCCCATCGGCAGATAGCGGAACAGCAGGTAGTAAAGCACCACCGGCAGCGCCATGATGTACAGCGCGCCGTTGCTCTTCATCTCCAGGCGCAGGCGCTGCGGCAGCGGCGGCCGGCCGGCCGGCGAACTCTTTTTGATCATGCCTCTTTCCCCCTGTTATGCGCAGGCGGGAGCGATGTGCAATCGCTCCCGCCCGGACGTACAAATCGATTAACGCGCCATATAGCGGTCGTACGCGGCCTGCTGAATTTCCAGCACGCGGCCGATGTTCATCTTCTCGAGCTGAGAGACGAACGAATCGAACGTATCCAGGGAAGTCGTGCCCAGGATAAAGGAAACCGTCATCTCCTGCACGTAGGTCTGGATGTCCGCATACAGCGACTGATACTCGTTTGCCTCCTCCGTCGTCAGGCTGACGGGCGGCAGAATCTGATCGATACCGTCCTTATCCCACACGTAGTAGGACTGCGTAGAGGCCGGGTTGGCGTTCGTCTGCCACTGGCGGGTGTAATCGATCCAGCCGGTGCCACCGCGGCGCACGTACTTGCGCATTGCGTCGGTCGAGTTCATGTCCGGGTTGTTCATGATCAGGTCGCTGAACACCGGCGCGCCGTCCACGAAGTCATAGGTCGTGCCCTCGACGCCGTAGTTGTTGAGCAGCATCGCCTGATAGGTGAACTGGAAGTCCAGCCACTTCACGGCCAGCTCCGGATCCTTGCAGCTGCTGGTCACAGCGGTCTGCTCAAGAACCGGGTAGTTGATCTTGCGAATCTGCGCGGTCTGCCCCGCTTCCTTGACGGGCGCCTGGATCGCCTGCAGCCAGAAGTCCTCGTTCTTGGTGAGCCCGCGCTTGACCATGCAGTCGATCGTGCGTCCCCAGAAGGTCGTCGTCATCATGACGTCCTCACTCACGAGCAGGTCGTTCGGCGGAGCCTCCGTGAAGTTCTCGCGGGAGACGAAGTTCTTGTCGATCAGGCCCTCGGCGTACCACTGGTTCATCATTTCCAGGTACTCCTTGTAGCCCTGCTGCATCGGCCCGAACTTGACGGTCGTACCCTCATCGACGTAAAAGTCCTTACCTACGCCGAACGCAGAGAGAATGTTGGAGTCGCCAAAGACGCCGACCGGGGGAAGCAGCAGCGGGGATTCCATGCCCAGCTTTTCCTTGGCCGCCTTCAGCACTTCATGCATCTCGTCCAGCGTGCGCGGCGCCTCCATGCCCAGCTGATCCAGCTTGTCCTGACGCACGCACATGCCCAGATTCGCAGGCTCGGCGATCGCGTTGATCTGCGCAATTCCCCACATGATGCCGTCGTCGGTGATCGACTGGCGGCGATGGTCTTCCGTGTAATTGCGCCAGAAGGTGTAATTCGGCGCATACTGTTCGACCAGCTCGTTCAGCCTGAGCAGCACGCCGTCGTCAACGCCGGTCACGCCGCCGCCCGGGTACTTCACGTTATTGCTGAAGTAGATCATGTCCGGCAGGTCGCCGGAGGCCAGCATCACGCTGAACGCCTCAGATTCCTGGCCGATCGGCGGGTGGATGTACTCGATGTGTACGCCCGTCAACTCCTCCATGACCTGCGCGGTCAGGGTGTCCGCGACGGTCGTGACCATCTTCTGCACGTCCGGCTCCCAGGGCCACCAGTACGTGAGCGTCACCGGGGTATCGGTCAGCGGCAGCTGAATGTCGTCGGGCATCATCGCGGCGATTTCCTTCATCATGGCCGCCTGGGACGTCGCGCCGACGTCCATGGTATCCTCCGCGAGCGCGAGGGGCATTGCCGCGCCCAGCGCCAGCAGAGCAGAGAGCACCAGGGATACAAGTTTCTTTCCACTCATCTGTGTAGGTCCTCCTTCGTTCGACGGCTGATCTGTTTGCCTGCCGCCGTGTGCTGGTATTTAGTATACGCATATGCTTTTCATCTGTAAATCTATCAATTTTTCACAGTTTCATTGCCTGTTTTCTACCTATTTTCCGATCCTTCCGGGAATAAGATCGCCTGTTTTTTTCTTTTCATCCCCTCTGGTCACGCATTTTTTACCCGAAGCACAAAAAAACGGAGGGAAAAAATCCGCTCCGTTCATCGATTCTTTTTGACCTTTGATCCGGCGTCAGGGGCCGCGCAGCCTTTACTCGCCCCGATACTGGCCCGGCGTGACGCCCTCGTAGCGCTTGAACGCGCGGATCAGCATCATGCTGCTGCTGTACCCGACCTTCTGCGCGATGGTCTTGATGCTGTCCCCCGTATGCCGCATCAGTTCCTTCGCCTTCTCGATGCGAACCTGATGGATGTACGCGAGCATGCCGATGCCCGTCTGCTTCTTGAAGACGCGCGAGAGATAGGTCAGGTTCACGCCCAGCTCGTCCGCGACGAGCGTAGCGCTCAGATTTGGATCCGCATAGTGCAGGTCGATGTAATGCATGACCTGCTGGGCGCGGCTCTGCGTGCTGTCGCCGTCCTGCGCGGCCAGCCGCGACGTAATCGCCTCCATCAGGGCGCGCATCTCCTGCTTGAGCTGCGCGATGCTTTCCACGCCGATCAGACGGTTCGCCGGGTCAAGCTCCTCCAAGAGCTGCGCATCCACCTGACCCTTTAACCCCTCGAAAGCCAGCACAAGCTGGTTGATCAGCCCGAACATCCGGCATTTTGCCACGTTCAGGCTGTTCAAATCCATCTGCAGGTACTGATCGATCAGCGAATCGAAGAACGCCATCGCCTGTTCGTACGCCCCCTGCTGCACGAGCAGCGAAAAATGCGCCACGCCCTCGGCCATCGCGACCTCCGCGTCCGCGTTTTCGCCCGACGTATTAAACGCGCTGTACCGCATGACGGGCGCGTGCGCCTCCACAAGCTCGGCGTACTGCGTCATCTCCGTCACCTCGTCGTAGCAGGCGGCGAGCCCCATGGCGTCGAAGTGGACGCCGCTCACGGCCGCGAACAGCTCCACGCGGAAATTCTCCTTCAGCACGCGCACCACCTCGCAGGCGGCCGCGTACATGGCGTCCTCAAAGTCCCCCGACGCTTCGGGGTCGCGGCAGGCGACCATCGCAAACGCGCCGTCCATGTCGATCAGGTATCCGCAGTGACGCGCGCGGACGAGCTCTTCAAATACATTCTGGATGATAAAGTGCGTCAGCTCAAATTCACGTTCTTCGCTCTGCTCCGCGCTGTCCGTCAGCTCCATGCTCTGCAGGGTGAGCTGCGTGACGACGAATTCATGGCTCGGGAACTGAATGCCGTGCAATCGCAGGGATTCGTCCACGGACTCCATGGAGCGCACGCGCCCGCGCAGGATACGGCCGAGCATGACCTTGCGCATCGCGCTCTCCTGCTGGCGCAGCCTGCTCTCGTAGTTCCGGTTCTCGCCGTACACGTCGCTGAGCCGCTCTTCGAGATAGCGGTATTCGTCGAGCCTCCCGCCCTTTTGCTGCGACGCGCGGGGCAAAAGCTCGATCAGCTTGTTCAGAGGCCGGTACTGCCGGCGTGCAAACGTCCAGACCAGCGCGGAACCGATCGCCAGCGAGAAGAAAAACAGCACAAAAAACACCATTTGCAGGCGGTTCGGCTTTTCCATCAGCTTGCGCAGGGAAATCAGGACGAAGGAATGAAACAGCTTCGTTTGGGACGCCACGGTGACGAGCAGCTTCTTGTCCTGCACGATGGACGCGCTCTCGCCGCCGCTGAGCAGCCCGTCGACCTGCGCGCGCGTAAAGCCCGCTGCTTCCAGAACCTCATAGTCCGGATAGGCGTCCAGCCAGACGAAGCTTCGCGTATCCTCCGAATTCTCCGTCGGGAAGAGCTTTTCCGCGTTCAGCTCCGCGATGACGAGCGTCTTGCCATAGCGCGTGCTGACCGCGGGCGCTACGCTCTGAAACAGATAGAGGTGCTGCTCGCCCGTGCGTTCGTCCGCGATACGGCACAGCCCGCTTTCCTTTCCGCTCTCCTGCATGCGGATAAAGCGCTCGCTGGGCGGGCCGCCGTTTACGTCAAAATAGGAGCGCAGCTCGCTGAGCGTGTAGCAGCCGTCCTGGTTGATCGTGTACTGCTGCGCGGCAAAGTAGATGAACAGATTCTTCAGGTTCTGGTTGACCGATACGTACCGGATGAGCTGCTCCTGAATCTGGCTCATGGAGAGATAATTATACGCCGTGAACGCGCCCTCGTTATGGGCGATGGCCTGCACACGGGGGTCCGCCACGAGCAGATTCAGCGTCGCCTTCACCTCCGTCAGCGAGGCGTCGGTCAGCGTCTGCGTGCGTCGCAGGGATTCCAGGTTCACCTCGCGAACCTCCGCCGCGATCATCTCGCGGGACTGCGTGAAAATCGCCAGGCACAGGAACATGGGCAGAAGAAGAATGACGACGTACGAGCACACCCAGCGCCAATAGACCTTACTTTGCGTCTTTCGCACCTGTAAGCGCCCTCCTTCAGCGTTCGGCCCCATACTCCGCCAGGAATTCCTTCACCCGCATCGCGGCGCGGTACACGTCATTTCGCTTCGCGCCCTGCGCCTGCAGCGCCGCGCCCGCGTCCTTGAAGTCCTCGCCCGCGAGCAGGCGCTCGAAGAGCTGCGCCTCCAGGCTGGCGCTCGTCTCCGCCGGGGGCGCGGGCAGATTTACGTCGTGCAGGTCGAGCACGAGGCAGTACTCGCCCTTTTCCGCCTTGGGGTTTTGCTCCAGCGCCGAGAGCACCTCCGGCGCCGTGCCGCGCACGGTCTTCTCGTGCAGCTTCGTCAGGTCGCAGCAGGCGCAGACGCAGCAGCCGGGCAGCGCCTCGCACACCGCGCCGAGCAGGTCCTTCACCCGGTGGGGCGATTCGTGCACCACCGCGATGGGCACGCCGCCGCGCGCGATGGAGACCAGCTTTTCGCGCAGCTCGCGCGCCGGGCGCGGCAAGAAGCCGTAAAACGCGAACTCGCGCACGTCGAACCCGCTCACCGACAGCGCGCAGGCCATGGCCGTCGGCCCCGGCACCGCGAGCACCGGGATGCCCGCCGCCGCCGCCTCGCGCACGAACACGTAGCCCGGGTCGGAGATGCAGGGCGTGCCCGCGTCCGTCACTACCGCCGCGTCGCAGCCCTCCTCCAGCATGCGCGCGACGAGCTCGCCCGCCCGCTGCTGCTCGTTGTGCTGGTGGTTGGAAATCAGCCGCGTGCCGATCTCAAAGTGCGTCAGCAGCTTCTGGGTGACGCGGGTGTCCTCCGCGGCGACGAACGCGCAGCGCCTCAGCGTTTCCACCGCGCGCGGCGTCATGTCCGAAAGGTTGCCGATGGGGGTCGCGACGACGTAGAGCGTAGGCACGGGCAGACCGCCTTTCATGATTCAATGCCGTTCATCGGGCCGTTTCTTTAGATAGCGACATCACGCAGCCGCACACGAAGAAGAACAGCACGTTAACCAGGTCTTCAGAGAAGATGATGTAGCTTTCCATCGTGCAGCAGACCAGCACGAGCACCAGCGCCAGGCTCAGCATGAACCCGCCGCGCACGCCGCCGCGGCCAAACAGCAGCTTGAACGCGCGTTTGCCGACGACTACGCCGAAGGCGATCAGCAGCAGCAGCGAGGGCAGACCGCCCGCCACCAGCGTCTGCAAATAGGCGTTGTGCAGGTGCGTCAGGGCGTACATTTCCGGTTCGTACGCGCCGACGTTTTCCCAAAGGCCCTTGCGCGTGACGCCGAACAGCAGCGTGTCCGGCCGGTCCGCCAGCATGCGCAGCGAGCCCAGCCACACGCGGAAGCGCGGCATGACTTCGTACATGGAGCCGTAATCCCGGCTTTCCAGCTCAATTTCGGCCTCGGCCGGCGCCTCAGGCGCCGCAACCGGCGCAGGTGCCGCCGCTGAAGCGTCCGTATTTTCCTCCGTCTCGGCCGCAGGCGCCACCGGTTCAGCAGCAGGCTCTTCCGTCACCGCCGCCTCCGTGCGCAGGCGGCTGATGACCGCAAGGGAACCGGAACAGATTTCCTTGAGTCCGACCCAGCCCGCGCCCATCACCACCGCGCCCGCAAG
This sequence comes from Beduinella massiliensis, assembly GCF_900199405.1. Taxonomy (NCBI): domain Bacteria; kingdom Bacillati; phylum Bacillota; class Clostridia; order Eubacteriales; family Beduinellaceae; genus Beduinella; species Beduinella massiliensis. The sequence goes on along the minus strand of NZ_LT963430.1, from coordinate 493,405 downwards.
CACCGCGCACGCGGCCCGCACCGCCGTACGCCGGGAGATGCGGCTGTAAAACAGGGCGCGTCCAGCCAGGAGCGCAAGGCAGAAGCTCCAGGCGACTGCCGTCGTCCGCGACTGGGTGAGCGCCAGCGTCAGCACGGTCACGGCGATGTTAAACCCGTGCAGCACGCGCTCCGCGCGGCCGCTGTGGTAGAGGAAAAAGCCGGAGAGCAGCCCGGAGAGCGCCGCGAGCGCGCCCGCGACGTTAGGCTGACACCATAGCTCGATGCGGTAGCCGCTTCCCGCGGCAATGCCGAGCGCGGAGCCGCCCGCGTTGGGGATGTATACATCCGCCAAAGCAGCCCAGAACCCCGCAAAGCATAGCGCCACGTACGCCGCCATAAAGGGGTAGAGCACGGCCTTCATGCGCCGCAGCGTCCCGCCGTCTTCCTCCTGCGGATAGAAGATGAAGAACGCGAAGATCAACTGATACCAGAAAGGCTCGTTGATGTAAAAGCTGTACTGCCGGTTGTAAAAACAGCAGACCAGATACCACACGAACAGCGCGATCAGGAGGGGGAAGCCCCTCTTTTTCGGCACCCGGCGCAGCGTCAGGATCGGGAATGCCAGCGCCGCCGCCCAGGGAAACAGGATATGCGTCAGGATGTCGCTGTACTGCTGCACGTAATACCGCTGAAAAAACCACAGCAGCAGAAAGGCCGTACAAAACCCGGTCCGCCCGGTGAGCGCATGGAGCGCGCCCCGCAGGTGCGCCGTCAAGCCCTGTTCTTCTTTTGCCTTTTGTTCCATGTATTCCTCCACTTACGCCTCTATCCGCCGAAAGTATTCGATAAAGTTCTCGCCCGCGACGCCGCGAACCGTCTCCTCCGGGTAGCCGAGGCGGCGCAGCGCGTCCAGGATCTTCGGGAAGTCCTGCGGTCCGGCGCAGTCCACGGGCGTGCGCTCGATGCCGTCGAAGTCCGAGCCGAAGCCCACGTTTTTTTCGCCGCCCATCTGCACCACGTGGTCGATGTGGCGCACGATGTCCTCCACCGTCGCCTCGCCGCCGGTCAAGAACGCCGGGTAGAAGTTGATGCCCACCCAGCCGCCGCGCTCGATCAGGGCCTTGAGCTGCTCGTCCGTGAGGTTGCGAAAGTGCGGGTGCAGCTTCGCGCAGCAGGAGTGCGAGGCCATCGGCGGGTGCGCGTGGCGCTCGATCAGATCCCAAAAGCCCCGCTCGTTCAGGTGCGACGTATCCGCGGCCATGTTCAGCCGCGCCATCTCGCCCAGCACCTCCCAGCCGAAGGGCTTGATGCCCTCCTTCGAGCCGCCCTTGGCGGGCGATGCGATGAGGTTCTCGTTGTTCCAGGTGAGCGCGACGAGCCGCGCGCCGTAGCCGCGGAACTCCGCGACGCGCTCCAGGCGGTCTTCCAGGATCTCGCCGCCCTCCAGGGACATCAGCACGGCGCATTCGCCGTCCTTCGCGTCGAGCGGGGAATCCACGCGCTTCCAGCCGTCCGCCTGCAGCCGGTTCAGGGCCGCCACCTGCGCCATGGCCTTCTCGTAGGGATGCCCCTTGGGGCCCTGCGAGCCCGCGAACAGCGTGCAGGTCTGCACGCTCACGCCGCCCGCGCGCATGGCCTCCAGCGTCACGCAGGGGCGCTGCTCCTCTTGCAGGGCGCGCATGTAGAGCGTGTCGCAATGGGTGTCGATGATGCGCATAAGCCTACCTCCTCCTGGAGGGCGCGGCCCTCCAAACCCAAATCATCCGGCCAGGGGATGTCCCGGCCGGACGCCGCCCATGCCGGCGGATACGCTTCGGCCCTCAGCCGATCTGCGCCTTGCCGCCCATGTACATCTGCAGCGGCCCGGGAATCGCGATGCTGCCGTCCGCGCGCAGGTTGTTCTCCAGGAAGGCGATCAGCATGCGCGGCGGCGCGACCACCGTGTTGTTGAGCGTATGCGGCAGGTACTTGCCCTTTTCGCCCTTCACGCGGATGCCCAGGCGCCGCGCCTGCGCGTCGCCGAGGTTGGAGCAGCTGCCGACCTCGAAGTACTTCTGCTGGCGCGGCGACCAGGCCTCCACGTCGCAGGATTTGACCTTCAGATCCGCTAGGTCGCCCGAGCAGCACTCCAGCGTGCGCACCGGAATGTCCAGCGAGCGGAAGAAGTCCACCGTGTTCTGCCAGAGCCTGTCGTACCAGGTCATGCTCTCCTCCGGCTTGCACACGACGATCATTTCCTGTTTCTCGAACTGGTGGATGCGGTACACCCCGCGCTCCTCGATGCCGTGCGCGCCGACCTCCTTGCGGAAGCAGGGCGAATAGCTCGTCAGCGTCTGCGGCAGCTCGCCCTCGTCCAGGATGGTGTCGATGAACTTGCCGATCATCGAGTGCTCGCTGGTGCCGATCAGGTACAGGTCCTCGCCCTCGATCTTGTACATCATGTTTTCCATCTCGGCAAAGCTCATGACGCCCGTCACCACGTCCGAACGGATCATGAACGGCGGCACATAGTAGGTAAAGCCGCGGTCGATCATGAAGTCGCGCGCGTAGGAGAGGATGGCCGAGTGCAGGCGGGCGATGTCGCCGCACAGGTAATAGAACCCGTTGCCGCTCGTCTTGCGCGCGCTGTCCAGGTCGATGCCGGAAAGGCGTTCCATGATGTCCACGTGATAGGGCACCTCGAATTCCGGCACGACCGGCTCGCCGAAGCGCTCGATCTCCACGTTTTCGCTGTCGTCGCGTCCCACGGGCACGCTCTCGTCGATGATCTGCGGGATGACCTGCATGCGCTTCTTGATCTCGGCGGCGTACTCCTCCTCCTTGACCTCCAGCGCGGCCAGCTCGTCCGCGATCGCCGCGACCTCCGCCTTCTTGGCCTCGGCCTCGTCCCGCATGCCCTTGGCCATCAGGCCGCCGATCTCCTTGCTCGTCACCTTGCGCTTGTTGCGCAGCGCGTCCGCCTGCTGCATCGCGGCGCGGTTGGCGCGGTCCAGCTCGATGACCTCGTCCACCAGCGGGAGCTTGTGATCCTGGAACTTCTTTTGGATGTTCTCGCGCACAAGGTCGGGGTTGTTTCGGATCAGGTTGATGTCGATCATGTTCGTTTCCTCCTCGTCGTCTTCGTGTGGTACAAAAAGGAGCCGCCCGCCCCACGCATGGGACGAAGCGACTCCGTGTTGCCACCCAACTTGCCGGCATGCCGGCCACTCTCGGCGCTGTATGGGGCGCGCCCCGGCGGCTCGTCGCCGCCCGCATCGAAAAGCGGAATCGCCCGCCCTGCCGCCTGCTCGCACCCCCCGCAGGCTCTCTTGGCACAGGAACAAGGCACTTTCTTTTCTCAAACGCGATATCTGGAATGCAGACATGATAGCACAGCGCACGAAAATTTGCAAGGAAAAAGTCGTCCTCTCCCGCGAGCCGCGCTATCCCTGCTCACTTTTTCAGGTGCTCGTCAAACCAACCGCCGATCTCCCTGAGCCTGCGCACGCGGTGCTTCGGCTTGCCGCTGCGCGACAGCTCGTGGTTTTCGCCGCGGAACATGCAAAGCCTCGCCTCGCACCCATGGTACTTGAGGGCGGTGAACATTTGAAGCCCCTCGGCCAGGCAGCAGCGGTAGTCCTCGTCCGAGTGGATGAAGAGCGTAGGCGTCACGCACCGGTCGGCGTACTTGACGGGCGAATGCCACCACATCTTCTCGTGGTTCTCCCAGGGCGTGCTGAGCTGCTGGTCGGTGTTGAAGTAGTAGCCGATGTCCGTCATGTTCGTCTTGGAAATCCAGTTGGCGATGGAGCGCTGCGACGCCGCGGCGGCAAAGCGGTCCGTGTGCCCGATGATCCAGTTGGTCATAAAGCCGCCGTAGCTGCCGCCGGTCACGCCCAGGCGCGCCGGGTCGAGCTGCGGATAGCGCGCGAGCGCCGCGTCCGTGAAGCGCATCAGGTCGTCGTAGTCGATCGTGCCGTACTTGCCGCGAATGTCCGCGAACGCGTCGCCGCGGCCGTCTCCGCCGCGCGGGTTGCAGAAGAAGACGAAGTAGCCGTCGTTCGCCCATACCTGCATCTCGTGGAAGAACACGCTGCCGAAGGCGACCTTCGGGCCGCCGTGGATGTCCAGAATGCCTGGATAGCGCTTCTGCGGGTCGAAGTCCACGGGCTTCAGGACGAAGCCCTCGATGGCGACGCCGTCCGACTCCACGGTCAGCGGCTCGGGGATGGAGAGCGTGCGCGTCTTAAGGAAGTCCCCGTTCAGGTTCGTCAGCTGCTTAAGGCCCTCCGCCGTCAGGGCGTAGACCTCCTGCAATGAAAGCCCCCGCATGCCCACCAGCAGGATGCGCCCATCGCACACGTCAAAGCAGTCGATCGAGCCCGCGCCGTCCACGAGCACCTCGGCGGAGCCGTCCTTCTTCACGCGCAGAAGCTGCGTGTCCGTGTGGTGCGCGTTCGTGTAGTAGAGGTCCCCGCCCTCGAAGCGCACGCCGTAGCCGCTTCCATAGCGCGCGTCGGCCGCGACGTTGCTGCCCGGCGCCTCGTCCCGGCTAAACAGCCTGACCGCCTCGCCGCCGCGCAGCGCGTACAGCGCCGGATTCTCGTTGAGCCCGTGGCGCGCCATGTCCGTCGCCAGGCATACGGCCTCGCCCTGCCAGAAGGCGGCGCGCTCGACCTCGAGCCGCCCGTCCGCGAGCAGGCATTCCTCCTGCCCGCCGTCCACGTCGATCAGGTACACGCCGCTCGTGACCCCGCGCTTGCCCTGCGGGGCCGCGCCCACGTAGAGGACGCGCGCGCCCTCCGTCTCAAAGCCGTCCACGTCCATCTCCGGCGCGGTGAGGAACGTCGTCCGGCCGCCGTCCGGCTCGCACAGCAGCAGGCGCGTGCGCTTCTTGTTGATGAAGCCCTGGCCGTTGCCCCAGAAGGGGATCTCGTCCAGCACCTCGTAATCGCGTTCCTCCTCCAGCGCCTTGAGGGCAGCCTCGCGCTGCGCGTCCGTCATGCTGGCGAAGTCCGGCCCGCCGATTTTCCATTCGCAGGCCATCACCAGACGGCCGTCCGCGAGCTTTTTGACCTTCTTCACCCGATACGGCAGGCGCAGCCACTCCTGCGCCTCGCCGCCCGAAAGGGCGATGCGGTAAAACACCGTCAGCGCCTCGCCCCGTTCCGCGCGCTTCCTGTCCGCCTGCTCGCGCAGCGCCGGGAAGACCAGCGCGTCCTCGCCGTCCCAGAAGTAGCCGCTGCCGTCCCGCGCGGTCAGGGGGCGGCTCTCCCCGCTCTTCGTTTCGAGCACGTACAGCGCGCCCCTGTAGCTGTTCTCCTGCTCGTCCGCGCGCGTCACCACGAACGCCGCGTGTGCGCCGCCCGGCGCGAAGGAGAGCTCGGACGCGTATTGGTAGTGCAAAAAGTCCTCCAGTTTCAGCTTCTGCATGAATGCTGCCTCCGTTTCGTGTCGTTTCCGATAGGGGAATAATACGACGCGAAAAGGCCCCGTTCCTGCCGTCCGTCGCAATTCAGGGGCACAGCGGCCTGCGCGGCCAAACAGCCGCAAGTCAGATTTCGCTCGATGGCGGCGACAAAAAATCCACTTCCAAACGACGTTCGGGAGTGGATTCTTTATGCAATTTTTCAGCACAGCGAGCTTGTGCAGCCGCCCGCGCCGCTTTACTTCGCGAATTCGACGCTTCGCGTCTCGCGGATGACGTTGACCTTGATCTGGCCGGGGTATTCGAGCTCCTTCTCGATGCGCTTGGCCACCTCGCGGGCGAGGATGAGCGTGCCCGCGTCGTTGACGTCCTCGGGCTTGACGGCGATGCGCACCTCGCGCCCGGACTGGATGGCGAAGGACTTTTCGACGCCGGGGAAGGCGTTGGCGATCTCCTCCAGCTTTTCCAGGCGGCGGATGTAGTTCTCGATCGACTCGCGGCGCGCGCCGGGGCGGGCGGCGGAAATGGCGTCCGCGGCCTGCACGAGCACCGCCTCGATGGTCTGCGGCTCGATGTCGTTGTGGTGCGCGAGGATGCAGTGCACGACCTCCGCGGGCTCGTGGTACTTGCGGGCGAGTTCGCCGCCGAGCTGCACGTGCGTGCCCTCCTGCTCGTGGTCGACCGCCTTGCCGATGTCGTGCAACAGGCCCGCGCGCTTGGCGAGCTGAACGTCCGCGCCCAGCTCCGCGGCCATCAGGCCCGCGAGGTGCGAAACCTCGATGGAGTGCTTGAGCACGTTCTGCCCGTAGCTCGTGCGGTAGCGCATGCGGCCCAGCAGCTTCACCAGCTCGTGGTGGATGGAGTGCATGTTCGTCTCAAAGACCGCCTGCTCGCCCGCCTCGCGGATCTGGTTGTCGACCTCCTTGCGGGCCTTTTCGACCATTTCCTCGATGCGCGCGGGATGGATGCGGCCGTCGGCGATCAGCTTCTCCAGCGCGATGCGCGCCACCTCCCGGCGAACCGGGTCGAACGCGGAGACGATGACCGCCTCCGGCGTGTCGTCGATGATGAGGTCCACGCCCGTCGCCGTCTCCAGCGTGCGGATGTTGCGGCCCTCGCGCCCGATGATGCGGCCCTTCATGTCCTCGTTGGGCAGGTTGACGACCGAAACCGTCGTCTCCGCCACGTGGTCGGAGGCGCAGCGCTGAATCGCCATGGCGACGATGTTGCGCGCCTTCTTGTCCGCGTCTTCCTTGGCGCTCTGTTCGATCTCGCGCACCATCACCGCCGCGTCGTGGAAGGCTTCCTTCTGCACGCGGTTCATGATGATCTCGCGGGCCTCTTCCTGCGTCATCTGCGCGATGCGCTCAAGCTCCGCGAGTTGCTTGTCGTACATGCCCTGCGCCTCGTCCGTCAGGCGCTGCAATTCTTCCTGCTTGCGGTTGAGGCCCTCTTCGCGAACCTCCAGGTTGTCCATCTTTTTGTCGAGCGTTTCCTCGCGCTGCTGCACGCGGCGCTCGCTGCGCTGCACCTCGTTGCGCCGGTCGCGAATTTCGCGGTCCAGCTCGGTCTTGAGGCGAAGCACCTCTTCCTTGGCCTCCAGGATGGTCTCTTTTTTCTTATCCTCGGCGCGGCGCTGCGCCTCTTCCAGCAGGTTCTTGGCGTACTCTTCCGTCCGTCCGATCTTCTTTTCCTGCGTGTTCTTTCGGTATCCATATCCGGCGAATGCGCCCGCGGCGCCGCCGATGATGAGCCCGATGATGATCCACAAGGCGGTCAATGTCTTCTCTCACTCCTTCATGAAAAAATAGAGCCGAGTCGCATGCAGCGCTCGGCAATGGATTCAAGCTTTCAAGCTCTTTGTTCGTCCGCCCAACCCAAAACACGCCTTTTTTCCAAGCGCCGCAGCGCACACAAAAAGACGGATGAAGCAGGCAACAGCATGTTGTCTCAATCTATACGTCGCGGTTTAATCCTTTTTGACAAACATAGACCGGCAGAAAACGACCCACACCGCCATCTATCCAACCAAAGGCGAAAACCGCCTGTATTCAGAAGACATCAAACGCCCGGACGAACTTGTCCAACCTAGGCACTTACATCTTTACAGAATTATTGTACCGATTTGCCGCACATCTGTCAAGCGCATGCGGACGTTTCCGGGCGGCTTCTACGAATTTTTTGTTTGCCAAAACATTTTTTGTCCACCTTTTGCGGTCGTCCCCCGCTCCTCCTGCCGGGCGCCGCAAAAAGCATCCCGGCGTCCGGCGCCGGGCCGGACGCGCAAAAGCCGCCCGGAACGAATTCGTTCCGGGCGGCACTGGCCATCAGCTTAGCCGACGGCCTCATACAAAATGAATGCTCCTTTTGCGCGATGGTCAACGCATCTCCCCTCACAGGACGATGCTTTGCCGCTCCGCTGAGCCGCCTCAGATCTCGCTGTCCAAAAGGCTCGGCTGCTCCAAGGGCTCGTCCTCGCGGCCGCCATCCGCCTCCAGCTTGGCCTCGATCTTTCCGGCCATCAGCTCCGCGCGGATGATCGCGTCGATCTCCTGGGTCACGTCGGGGTTGTCCTTTAAGAACTTGCGCGTGTTGTCGCGGCCCTGTCCGATGCGCTGATCCTTATAGCTGAACCACGCGCCGCTCTTGTGGATGATGTCGCGCTCGATCGCCAGGTCGAGCAGGCTGCTCTCCTTGGAGATGCCCTCGCCGTAGAGGATATCGAACTCCGCCACGCGGAAGGGCGGGGCGACCTTGTTCTTGACGATCTTGGCCTTGGTGCGGTTGCCCAGTACCTCCGCGCCGTTCTTGAGCTGCTCGCCGCGGCGCACGTCGATGCGCACGGAGGCGTAGAACTTGAGCGCGCGGCCGCCCGGCGTCGTCTCGGGGTTGCCGTACATCACGCCGACCTTCTCGCGGAGCTGGTTGATGAAGATCACCGTCGCGCCCGTCTTGTTAATGACGCCGGTCAGCTTGCGCAGCGCCTGCGACATGAGGCGCGCCTGCAGGCCGACAAACGAATCGCCCATCTCGCCGTCGATTTCGGCCTTGGGCACCAGCGCGGCGACGGAGTCCACCACGACCAGCTCGATCGCGCCGGAACGCACCAGCGCCTCGCAGATTTCCAGCGCCTGCTCGCCGGTGTCCGGCTGCGAGACGTACAGCTCGTCGATGTCCACGCCCAGCTTTTTCGCGTAGGCCGGGTCGAGCGCGTGCTCCGCGTCGATGAACGCCGCGACGCCGCCCTGCTTCTGGCACTCGGCCACCACGTGCAGCGCCACGGTCGTCTTGCCGGAGGATTCCGGCCCGAAGACCTCCACCACGCGCCCCTTGGGGATGCCGCCCACGCCCAGCGCGGCGTCGAGCACCAGGCACCCGGTCGGGATCACCTGAATGTCGTTGAGCTGGCCCTTGGAGCCCAGCTTCATCAGCGCACCCTTGCCGAACTGCTTTTCAATGCCCGCCAGGGCGACCTCCAGCGCTTTCTTCTTCTCGTCGTCCGTCTCGGGAAGCGCCGCCTTTTCCTTCTTGTCCTTCGCCGCCATCGTATGCTCCTTTCCTTTCGGGGGCCCCGGGGCCCGCCGCCCCAAGGTTCCCCCGGCCAAAGGGCATTTCCCCCTTTGGAATCCCTTCTTCACGGTCCTTTTCCTGCGCTATCGCTTTTTAAAATACATGGCGGAAAGCGTCCGCCTCAGCAAAGCTCGCCCTTCGCCGCCAGACGAATCATGTTCAGCGCGTGCAGCGCGGCGAGCGAACGGATGCGCTCCCGGTCGCCGCTGAGCCTAAGCTCCCGCACGACCGTTCCCTCCGGCGCGGAGACCGCCACGTACACGAGCCCCACCGGCTTTTCCGCGGTGCCGCCGCCCGGACCGGCGATGCCGGTCGTCGCGGCCGCCACGTCCGCGCCGCTGCGCGCGCGCAAACCTTCGGCCATTTCGCGCGCGCACTGCTCGCTGACCGCGCCGTGCTGCGCGAGGGTTTCGGGGTGCACGCCCAGGTAGCGCTCCTTCGCCTCGTTCGCGTAGGTCACGTGCGATTCGTGCAGCACTGCCGACGCCCCGGCGATCGCCACCAGCCGCGCCGCGACCAGGCCGCCCGTGCACGACTCCGCAACCGCCACCGTGCGGCCCGCGCGGATCAGCGCGTCCACCGCGTAGTGCTCCATGCTGTCCGACGGCTCGCGGCTGACCGCGTACACCGCGTCGCCCAGCCTTCGCACGATCTCGTCCACCGTCGGCTGAATGCGCGAAAGCGCCGCTTCCTCGTCCTGCCCGCGCGCGCTTACGCGAAGCTGCACCTCGCCCAGCGAGCAGTAGGGCGCGATGGTCACGTCCTGCTGCGCGTCGATCAGGTCCTTTACCCGCGTCTCCGCGTCGCTCTCGCCCACGCCGAAGATGCGCACGTAGCGCGAGGCGATCGATCCGCCTGTGCGGCGCGTCAGGTAGGGCATCACGCGCTTTTCAAACATGTCCTTGAGCTCGTAGGGCGGCCCCGGAAGCTGAATGACGGCCTTACCGCCCTGCTCCACGATGCAGCCCGGCGCGGTGCCCCGGTCGTTCTTGAGGATGATCGCGCCCTTGGCGAACATCGCCTGGCGCTCGTTGTTCGCCGCCATCGCGCGGTGCATCGCGCTGAAGTAGCGCTCGATGTCTCGCAGGCTCTCCTCGTCGCGTTCCATGGGCAGGCCCAGCATCCCCGCGACGATTTCCTTGCTCAGGTCGTCGCCGGTCGGGCCCAGGCCGCCGGTGGTGATGACGACATCGCTGCGCGAAAGCGCGCGGCGGAGCGTCTCCTCCATGCGCGCGGGGTTGTCGCCCACGGTCGTGTGGTAGTACACCGAAATGCCCAGCATCGATAGCCTGCGCGAGAGGTACTGCGCGTCGGTGTTGACGATCTGCCCCATGAGCAGCTCGGTGCCGATGGATACGATTTCTGCGATCAAGATGATGAACTCCTTCTCGATTCGTCGGGATGAAGGGCGTATGCCTTCTATTTCTTTTCCGAGAGCACGGCGCGGTTTTGCCAGACGTAATCCGCCATCGACCAGACGGTCATCACGACCGCCGCGTACAGCACGATCTCCGTCACCGCCGCAAGCGGGGCGACGTTCAGCGTAAGCAGCATCACCGCCGCCATCTGCAGCACCGTCTTCACCTTGCCCAGCATGCCCGCCGCGATCACGCGCCCCTGCTCCACGGCCACCAGCCGCAGACCGCTGACCACGAATTCGCGCGCCACAAAGACGACGCACATCCAGGCCGGCATGCGCGAGATGTCCACCATCACGATGAAGGCGGTGATCGTCAGCAGCTTGTCCGCGATCGGGTCCATAAACTTGCCGAAGTTCGTGACCAGCCCGCGGCTGCGGGCGATCTTCCCGTCCAGCAGGTCGGTAAACGACGCGGCCATGAAGACGGCCAGCGCCGCGATGTTCGCCCAGGCGGCGTCGCCGCCCGCCCACATGAGGATCAGGTAAACCGGCGTAAGACAGATGCGCGCGAGCGTCAGCTTGTTGGGTAAGTTCATACGCGCTCTCCTATCAGGTCGTATTCCAGCGCGCGCGTGATGCGCACGTCCACGTAGCTGCCGGGGCGCACGTCCTCCCCGGCCGTAAAGAGGATCTGGCCGTCCGTCTCCGGCGCCTCCATCTCGGAACGGCCCACGAGGTAGCCCTCGCGCCTGCCTTCGACCAGCACGCGGCAGGTCGTGCCCACGCGCAGCTCGTTGCGCGCGAGCGATATGCCCTGCTGCAGCTCCATCAGCGCGTCGAGGCGCTGCTGCTTGACCTCCTCCGGAATCTGATCCGGCATGAGGGCCGCAGGCGTATCCTCCTCCGCCGAGTACGCGAACGCGCCCAGGCGGTCGAACTGCGCTTCCCGAACGAAGTCCATCAGCTCGTCGAACTGCTCCTGCGTTTCGCCGGGGAAGCCCACGATGATCGACGTGCGCAGCATCATGCCGCGGCGGCGGATCTCCTTTGCCAGGTAGCGGATGTGCTCCGCCGTGCCGTGCCGGTTCATGCGGCGCAGCAGCAGCGGGTCGATGTGCTGTATCGGCAGGTCGATGTACCTGCACGCGTTGGGCAGGCGCTCGATGGTGTCGAGCAGGCGCTCGTCCACCCGGTCGGGGTAGCAGTACAGCGTGCGCAGGAAGGTCACGCCCTCGACCTTCGAGGCGGCCTCCAGGAGCTCGGGGAGCTGGCTGCGCCCGTCCTGCCAGTCGGTTCCATAGCGCGTCGTATCCTGCGCCACCAGGGTGATTTCGCTCACCCCGCGCGCGGCGAGGGCTTTGATTTCCTGCAGGATGTCCTCCATCGGGCGCGAGCGGTAGCCGCCCCGGATGAGCGGGATCGCGCAGTAGCTGCACCGGTTGTCGCAGCCATCTCCGATCTTTACGTAGGCGCTGTAGCTGGGCGTCGTCAGCACGCGCTCGCACTCCAGAAAGCCGCTCGAGGGCTTGACGTACAGCGGACGCATCTCGCGCGACGCTTCTTCGAGGGCGCACAGCAGCTTGTCGTACTGCCCGACGCCGAGGATGGCGTCGACCTCCGGCATCTCTTCCTTTACGGCCTCCGGGTAGCGCTGGGCAAAGCAGCCCGTCGCCACCAGCAGCTGGCAGCATCCCTTCTCTTTATACTGCGCCATCTCAAAGATGGTTTCGATCGATTCTTCCTTGGCCGGGCCGATGAACCCGCACGTGTTCACGATGATGACCTGCGCCTTCGCCGGGTCCGAGACGATGGTGTATCCCGCCTGCGAAAGCATGCCCAGCATCTGTTCGGTATCCACGCGGTTCTTGCTGCAGCCCAGCGAGACCACGCCAACAGTCGCTTTCAAATCGCGTTCTCCTATCCCGCGCGCCCGCAAAGCGAACATGCGTTTCATTTGTCAGGTGTATTGTACCATTCCGCGCGTCAAAAATCAATTCCCACTTTCGTCCCGCGGGGGCCTTCCTGCCCTGATCCGGCGGGCCAGCAGCCGAAAGAGCGCCGCGCCCGCGCGGACGAGCGCGTAGACGCCGAACAGGGCGATAAAGCCCCACATGCCCGAGACGATGTCCCCAAAGTCCATGTTTCCGGTGCCCGAAACCTTCTGCCCGATTTCAATGGCGAATGTGATGACCACCATCACCGTGAACACGTAGATGAACGACACGGCGGTGATGCTGAATTTTGCCAGGCGCTTGAACACGGCGTGCACGGCGAAAAAGATCAGCATACCCAGCACGCCGATGACGATAAAGTGCAGCTCCTTGTCCGTAAAGGACGCCTCCATGGCGTCGTTCAAGTGCAGAATGTCCTCGTGGATGTGGCTGATGACGTCGATGATCCAGTAAAGCAGCGCCTTCATTCTGGCGATTCCTCCTCTATTGGCCTATGACCGGCCGCTTTCAGGCGCCTTATCTTCCCCCTCACCGTTTTTCCTCATCCTCGCCCAGGCTGTGCATCAGCCCGGCGTAAATGTCCCCCGCGCAGTCCGACCAGCGCTTGCACATGATTCCCGCCTGCGCGCGCGTGGGCACGTTCAGGCGAAGGTCCATGAGCGTCATGTCCTGCTCGAGCAGCCGCAGGCGCACGACGAAGCCGTCCCCTTCCTCCCGCCAGTCCGAAAGGACGTGCTTTTCGCGGCTGACGCGCCCTTTCCAGGCGGCGCAGAGCGTTTCTACGCGCTCCCGCCGGGAGTTGGGGATATGGCCGAGGAACATCGCCAGGGTCTCGCGGCCCGACTGCGACAGGCTGTAAAGCTTGCCGATCTCGTGCTCGCGGGTTCTGAGCATGCCCGCCTCCGTCAGGTCCCCCAGTCCGATCTGAAGCTCGATGTAATCCATGATCTCGCCCTCGGTGGTCAGGGCGAGCAGCTGCTGCGCGCTGCACGCGCCCAGCTTTTCCAGCATCAGCAGCAGGATGAGCCGGTTTTCCGTGGGCGTCGGGCGGTGCGATACGTTCATGCGGATTCCTCCGTTTCCGCCGCGGGGCGCGCCCCGCGACTGATAAAGAAAAGCTCCCAAACGGCTTCGTTTGAGAGCGGCGAATGCGTACACAAAATCCGGCCTGCACCGCAGGCCAGCCGGAGAACGATCAGGCCATGAAGGGCTTGATTTTCTCCATCAGTTCGTCACAGTTGTCGGCGTAGACTTCCAGCGTGATCGGCTTGGACAGGTCGAGGCTGAAGATACCGAGAATGGACTTGGCATCTACCACGTGACGGCCCGCGCGCAGGTCCATATCGTAAGAGAAAGCGCTCACGACGTTGACAAACTGCTTGACGTTTTCAGCGAGGGACAACTTGATGGTAATAGATTTCATTTTACATGCCTCCTCTCTTGAGCACGGTATTATTATAGCCTTTCGTACCGGAAAATGCAAGTAAAATGTGCACAAAACGGAAGGATCAGGCCGAATCTACGTTATACACAAAGAACGATTTCTCCCCTCTTCCATCCTGCCCAAGTCCGCGCGCCCAAAAACGAAAATTTCCCCCTTGCTTTTTTTTCGATTTCGTGTATAATATCTATTGTTGTCGCGGGGTCGTAGCTCAGCTGGTCAGAGCGCTACGTTGACATCGTAGAGGTCGTAGGTTCGAGCCCTATCGACCCCACCAAGGAGAACCGTTGAAGTTCAACGGTTCTTTTTTATGTCCGCCAGTTTTGTATTCCGCGCCGCCCTCAGGTAAAGTAGTTCGTCCCAAGGCCGTTCTTTCTGAAGGCGGTAGGGGTGCATCCGACGATGCGTTTAAACGCTTTATTGAAATTGGCGGTATTGTCAAAGCCGCTTTTCAGGGCAATATCGATAATATTGCTGTTTTCCCCTTCGCCCAGCAGGCGCATCGCATGCTTGACGCGCTTTATGATGATGTACTCCCAGGGGGAAACGCCGTTGCACTCCCGGAAGATAGCGGAAAAATAGGAAACGGACATGTTGGCCTGCCTGGCGATCTGCTCTATGGTGAGCGGTTCAAGGTAGCGTTCGTTCATATAAACATAGGCGTTTTGTATTCGCATGAGGTAACGCTCGGCTCTGTTTCCCGAGTCCGTGCCCGACGCCGGGCGCAGCAGCCGCGACAGGGAAATCAACAGCCTCTGCACGCAGGCCAGCGTCATCGTCAGATAGTCCGGCTTTTGTTCCTGCAGTTCTTCTTTGATTTCGTAGACGGTCTGGCATATCTTCTTCAGGTCCCCGTCCGGGTAGTCCAAGCGGTTTGTTCCGTCAAACGACCTGTCGAAGAAGACCTTCAGATGTTTTGAGTCGTACATGGTGTTGTTGGGATTCCAAATAAAATACGGCTCGATATGAAGGATGGTCCAGGTTACCGGCTGAAAGATTTGCGTAATCAGATGCGCCTCATAGCTGCCAAAGAGGAATACCGTTCCCGCCTCAAACGGATAGCGGATGGTCCGGTTTGCCTGCCTTACGGTGTATTCCCCCGCGCCGCTGGCAATGATCGCGATTTCACAGGCCGAATGCCTGTGCAGGGAAAACTCTACGCTTCCCGGATGCGCAAGCATGGTAAAGCATCTCAGCGGCGTCTTTCCCACCAGTTCCCCGGCCCTGTACTCGCTGGTGATAACCGGCGGCTGAAATTCCATGGAAATCACCCTCCTGAACGCTGTTATGGCCGGTGCCTGCCGTCTGGCGACATTATACCGCATCAGAAAATAGTTTGCAAATTGAACCGAATAATATATGACATTTTGGATGGACTAAGCTATAGTTTAACTAAATCACCGGTATAAGCGCGCTGCAGGTGAAGAAATTTAGCTTGGAGGTTTTGAAAGATGAGGCTGACACGGGTTTTCGTTTCTTTTGCTCTATGTCTATCGCTTTGTTTCACGCTGATATCCAGCTCCCTGGCCGACGAAAAAGCGCATGACGAATGGACGGGCACCTTGCGGCTGCTGGGGCCGGGCTGTTTTGCGACGGTAGGGCGGGACGGCGTGGTCGATCCCGTCACAGGCGTCCAGAAGCCGGGCTACAGCGTCGTCGAGGCTCGCCTGAAGGAGGAATTTCCCAACGTCACCTTTGAGCTGCAGGCCAACCCGTGGGATTCCTGGCAGGCTAAAATTCAAACGGCGGTCGCGGGCGAGATGGTGGACGTCATCATCCACGGCGCGGCGGTACTGGACGTGGTGGAAGACCTGACCCCTTATCTTGAAAGAGACGCGTGGCTCAAAGACGAGCTGTTCATCGGAGCGGCCATCCGCCACAAGGACGAGGACAATTTTGGCGCCCTGATCCCGACCGGCATCCCGATGACCATATCCCCCGCCATGATGATTCTGGACAAACAGCTTTTCGCGGATTTTGGCGTGGAATTGCCCGACCCCGCGACGCTCACCTGGCGGAAGCTGGCGGACATCGCGTCTCAGCTCACGGGCGAAAACCCCGTGACCGGAAAGCAATGCTACGGCGTCTACCCCTTCTCCGTCAGCGACGGCGACATTTTCAAGGCGTACATGGACGCAAGCTGGGGCGTCGGGGCGGTTAATTTCCTGTATGCCGATCAGAAATATCAGACGCAGTTCGGCTTTACCGGGGAAAAGTCCGTCGAAGCCCTGACCATCCTGCGCGACCTGTTTTTATCCGCTCCCAGGTCTTTTCTGGAAGGACTGGGCACGGAAAACGTGGCGACCGAGGATAACGACATCGCGATCTATCTTGGGGAGGCCAACAACGAGATCACGCTGTATAACATGATGGAAGTACGCGGCATCGCAGACCGCTTCGTCTTTTATCCGCTGCCGGTTACCGACGACGGTGCCTCCTACACCTCGCACTCCGGCGACAACAACCTGGCCATCGCCAAGAACAGCCCCAACAAGGATCTGGCTTGGGAGGTCATCAAGTTCCTGGTGACGGATGAAGCCGTTCAGCAGTGGTTTGTCGATACCATGAACGTCCCTAACAACAAGTCGGGCTATGAACAGTTGCTGAAGACCGGCAAAGGTTACGTAAGTGCCATCCAGGAAATCTACCGCGTCTATCCCACAAATTTTGAGGCATTTTCCAGCGAATATTGGAACAACGGTTATGGCCCGGCAAACAGCGTCGGCTCGATGAACCTGTCGGAGATGTACGCGGGAAACATCACGCCCGAGCAGTGCGCCGCGAACATTCAGGCGGCTCTTGAGGAATACAGCCTGCTGAATCAATGAGAATCCACATCCGTTTTAGCGATGGAGAGCTGCCGAAAGGCAGCTTCTCCGTCTGTGATTGAGGAGGTCTAACCTGCCTTATGAAGCGCGTACGCAAACACCTGACCTGGTATTCGTTCCTCTTACCGAGCCTTCTGGCCTTTTTCGTGCTGTCCTACCTCCCCAGCTTTAAGAGCCTGTACTACAGCTTTTTCAAGGTGTCCGTGCTGGGGTTTGGCGAAACGTTCGTCGGGCTTAAAAATTACCGCACGCTGCTCAGCAGCAGCGGCTTTCTCCGGGCGGTCGCAAACACCTTCGCGCTCGCGGGGCTGGACATGTTCACCATCGCCATCGGCTTTGGACTGGCCTCGCTGCTCAACCGCCTAGGACGCGGAAAACTGCAAAGCTTTTTCAGGGTAAGCTTTTACATCCCGAACGTGATGACCGGCATTAGCGTCATCCTCTTATTTCAGATGGTGTTGAAGCAGGAAGGCGGCCTGCTCAACAGCTTTCTTTCCATGCTGCTGCGCCACGACGTGAAGATCGGCTGGCTCGCCGATTCGCAGTTCGCCAAGCTGGGCGTCTCCATCATGTCCTGGTGGAAGGGCGCGGGATATGCCATGCTGATCTCGCTGGCCGGGCTCCAGTCCATTCCCAGCGAGCATTACGAGGCGTCAGAGGTTGACGGCTGCAATTCGCTCCAGCAATGGTGGTACATTACCCTTCCCCAAATGGTGAATACCTTCGCGTTTCTGGTATTCACGAACTTAATCTCCAGCTTTTCCCGCTTTACGGATCTGTACGTTCTGAGCATGAACAGCGCGTCCGGCCGCCCCGGCGGCTCCCTGCAGACGATCATGATGTACATCTACCAATACAGCTTTGAGACGCCGAATTACGGCCTGTCCTCCGCCGGCGCCGTGATTCTGTTTGTCATCATCTTCGCTGTCACCATGCTCAGTCAAAAGCTGAGCGCGTCCCTGCAAAGGGACCATTGAGGGGGAGATCAACATGAAGTACGCGAAAAGAAGAAAACGCATCCTCTCCGTGATCCTGACCGTCCTGCTGCTTTTTATCGTCGTCCCCGTTTGGTGGGCCTTTGTCATTGCGTTTGACCGGTTCGCCCTCGACCGGCTTCCGTTTCCCATCCGGTTCTGGCCCCGCGAGCTCTCGGTATACAATTTTACATATGCTTTTGATATGATCCCGATCTGGCGCTATTTTTTCAACACGTTGGGGGTAACGCTTTCCAATACGGCGATATCGGTGGCCGTCTCCCTGATGTGCGGCTACGCTTTCGCCAAAGGGAAATTTCCGTTTAAAAAGACGCTGTTTATGCTGATTCTCGCCGTGATGATGCTGCCGTTTGAATCGCGCCTGGTTCCTCTGTTTTTACAGTATCGCTCCTGGAAAATGCTCAACACGTACTGGCCTCTTATTTTAGGCGGTTTCGCCTACGCATACGGCATCTTCTTCGCTCGCCAGAATATCGACGCCAATATTCCGGACGCGCTTCGCGAGAGCGCTTATCTGGACGGCGCGGGCGAATGGCGCATCTTCCTGTCGATCGTCGTCCCCCTGTCGGGACCGCTCATCGCGACGCTGTGTATTTTGCAGGTCCTCGCCAACTGGAACGCCTATCTGTGGCCGCTTGTCGTCATCAGTGACTCCAGCAAGCAGCTGATCTCTGTCGGCGTCTCTCTGTTCAACACGTCCGTCACCACCACCTACTACGGCCCCCGTATGGCGGTCGCGCTGATCAGCGCGCTTCCCTTGGTTGTGCTGTTTTTGTTCTTCCAAAAGTACATCGTGGCCAGCATTTCCATTTCCGGCATCAAGCAATAACATCTCGGAGGCATATCATGAAAATTATACAGGCAGAAACGCTGGTATCCAAGCAGCGGTTTGAGTTGCCGGCGGATTACCTTGTCGCCTGGTATTCAGCGGAAAAAATTCCCGCCAGGACGTATGACTTTCCTCTTCTGCGGCTCACGACGGACGAAGGCATCGTCGGCTACGGGCCCGGCGGCGCGCCGTTGGATGCCTTTGCGCTCCATAAGCTCATCGGGCTGGACCCGTTCCATACGGCGGAGTTCTGGATGGGGCTGATGAGCGGAAAGGACTGCGTAAGGTCTACGTACAGTGGAATCGACATCGCGCTTTGGGACATCGTCGGCAAAGCGACGGGCCACCCGATCGGGCATCTCCTGGGCACGTGCCGAGACCGCATCCTCGCATACGCGGCGACTTCCAGGTTGCTTACGGTAAAGGAGCACGTGCAGCAGTGCCGCGAACTGGTACGCATGGGGTTTCGCGCCATTAAGCTGCGCCTGCACCGGGGCGATTACCGCGAGGACATCGAAGTAGTCGAGGCGGTGCGCGAGGCCTGCGGCGAAGACGTGATCCTTCTGGTGGACGCGAATCAGAACAATCGCTCCTATGCATACCCCTTCTGGTCGTACGAAACGGCCTGCAAGGTGATGGACGCCATGGAAAGGCTGGACGTGCTGTGCGTCGAAGAGCCTCTCGACAGACGCGATTACGACGGCCTCGCGCGGCTGTCCGGAGAATTCCGCACGCTCATCGCGGGCGGCGAGCACTGCAGCTGCCTGGACGACTTCCGCATCCACATCGACCGGAACACCTACGACGTCTTCCAGCCGGACATGATTCTCGGTGATTTCGGCGTCACGGGCATTCACAGGCTGGGCACGATCACCGAATACTACAAAAAAAGGCTGATGCCGCATGTCTGCTCGCTCGGTTCCCTGCCTTTGAGCTTGGCAGCCGTCCTGCAGGTGTGCTCCGCCCATGCCAATGTCCCCTTGATCGAGTACCCCTTTGATCCGCCCTTTTTAACCGTTGAGACGCAGCAGTGCATTCTCAAAGAGCCCCTCCTCATCGATTCTGAGGGCTACCTGCCGATCCCACAGGGGCCTGGCCTTGGCGTAACCCTGAACGAGGAATTGCTGAAAAACTATACAGCCGTACAGCTTGCACGGTAAACCGAGCCCCCCAGATCCGAACGCCCTTTTGTCGGGGACGTTCGGATTTATTGATCGCAAACGCGCCGCGGCGCGACGGGCGCTTTCATCCGTATGATCGCATAAATCATGCGTATTTTTATGGATTTTCGCGTGGAAACAAACACCATTGAGGTTGATTTAACAAACCTTGCATGGTATAATACAAACACCAAGCAAAAAAACTCCAAGCCCCCTGGACCCGTTCGGGCCCATCGGGCCATTAGGTTGGAGGAGCAATCCTCCCGCCCGCCGTTTTGCGAAGGAGACATACTCTAAAAGGGATGCTGCGCATGCCTGTTTCAGAGTATATTTTTTGTGCATGGGACTCGTATGTCTTATTTTTTCTGGAAAGAAGGGGACGACCATGTCCGAAAAAACGCAGAGCGGATTCCAATCCAAGGAGATGACCCGGCGTCAGTTCCTGAAGATCTCCGGCAAGAGCCTGGCGGGTCTGGCGCTGTCCGCGTCCATGCTGAGCGTCCTGGGCACCTCGCAGGCGGAGGTCGATTCCGGCGCGGTGACCACCTGGGCGATGCCGCAGGGTCTGCTCGTGGTCAACGCCGACAAGTGCGTCGGCTGCCAGCGCTGCGAGATCAACTGCACGCTCGTCAACGACGGCTGCGCAGGCAGCTACATCTCCCGCGTCAAGGTGACCCGCAACCTGTTCTCCAGCCGCAACGGCCAGGGCCTGTACACCGACGATCACTGGACCTACTTCCCGGATACCTGCCGTCAGTGCGAGGACCCGGCCTGCGCCAAGGCCTGCCCCATGCAGGCGATCTCCGCCAACGAGCAGGGCGTCAAGGTCATCGATCAGGAAAAGTGCGTGGGCTGCGGCGCCTGTACGCAGGCCTGCCCGTGGCATATGCCCACCGTCAACCCCGAAACCAAGAAGTCGTCCAAGTGCATCCAGTGCGGCGCCTGTGCGGCAGGCTGTCCCTCCGGCGCGCTGTCCATCATTCCCTGGGATGCCGTTACCGCTGCGTCCCAGGCGGTCTGAGCGAAAAGGAGGAATGGATAAATGTCTGTTAAAAATGGCGTAAACGGCTGGGCCGGTACGATTCTGCGCGTGAACCTCACCACCGGCGAAGCAAAATTTGAGGATACCCTGCCCAAGTACAAGGATTACATGGGCGGCATGGGCATCGGCTACAAGGTCATCTGGGACGAGGTGCCGCTTGACACCGACCCGCACAGCGAGGCGGCGAAGGTCGTCTTCAGCGTCGGCCCGCTGACCGCTTCCGGCGTCCCCTGCTCCGGCCGCACCACCATCACGCTTCTCTCCTCCTGGTCCAAGGGCCGCGCGATCCTCGACTCCCACATGGGCGGCCACTTCGCGCACAATATGAAGTATGCGGGCTATGACGCCATCGTCATCGAGGGCAAGAGCGACAAGCCCGTCTACTTAAAGATCGACGACGACAAGGTCACCCTGGAGGACGCGTCCCACGTGTGGGGCACCGGCACCTTCAATTCCAACAAGGTCATCGCCAAGGAATGCGGCCCCGAGTTCGACGTGGCCACCATCGGCCAGGCCGGCGAAAACCTGGTGAACATGTCCTGTCTGCTGACCAGCGTGGGCAACGCCGCCGGCGCGGGCGTAGGCGCGGCGCTGGGCTCCAAAAACCTGAAGGGCGTCGCCGTGCGCGGCACGGGCGCCGTGAAGATCGCGGAGCCGGTCAAGCACAAGGAACTGTGCGATTACATGATCAAGGACCTGGTCGGCGGTAACAACAACCACAACGTGCCCAACACCCCGCAGTCCTGGGCGGAATACTCCGCCACCAGCAAGAACCGCTGGCAGGGCGCGCCCGGCGTCGTCTGGGGCAAGGCGCCGAACGGCGCGGTGGATACCGGCGAGCAGCCCTCCGGCGACATGAACGTCGCGGCCTACCGCGCGACCAAGGGCGTGTTCGACTTCGGCAACGTCGTGCAAAAGTACATCGTCAAGTCCGGCGGCTGCTCTTCCTGCCCGGTGCGCTGCTATTCCGAGTACGACGTGGACATCCTTGCGGATTACGATCTGCCCACCAAGGTTTCCAACACCTGCGCGCCTTCGGGCAGCGTGCCCACCGGCTTCTACGGCGAGGGCATCAAGGACTTCAAGGACGAGGGCGACGCCAAGGTGGTCATCGGCCTGCACGGCTCCTATGTGCTGGACGACTACGGCCTGTGGTGCAACTACGGCTCCATCAGCCGCGAGTTCAACTGGTGCTACAAGCACGGCATCTTTGAAAAGGTGCTGCCCAAGGAGGAATACGACTCCATTCCATGGGATCTGATGAAGGACGGCGACCCGCGCTGGCTGGACGAAATCATCCGCCGCATCTCCTGCAAGGAGGGCGAGATCAGCCGTCTGGGCGAGGGCACCTATCAGGTGCTGCATGCCTGGGGCCTGGACGATCCCGCCAAGAACGACGAGGGCGTCAACTTCTACGACATGATCGATTCCAACAACCAGAACGTGACCTACTGCGGCTTCCCCAAGCACCACTCCGCCGAGGACTGCTGGCAGGCGGGCCTGCTGTACAACGTGATGTACAACCGCGACTGCATGGATCACGTCATGACCAACTTCGTGCGCTCGGGCTCTCCGTATGAGGAAGTCATCCGGCCCGTGCTGGAGAACTGGTTCGGCGAGGGCTGCGTGGACGCGCCCAAGAAGTACACCCCCATCAACGAAAACAAGATCAAGCTGGCCAAGTGGGCCTTCCTGCAAAAGCAGTGGCACGACAGCGCCACGCTGTGCAACTGGATGTACCCGATGACGCTTTCCACCTCCAAGGCGCGCGGCTACGCCGGCGACATCGACCTGGACGCCAAGTACATGACCGCCGTCACGGGCGAGGAATGGACGATGGACGACGTGCTCTTCGACATGGAGCGCATCTCCAACATGCTGCGCGCGATGACGGCCATCGCCTTCAAGCTCAACGCGGGCTGCGACAACCTGCGCAAGGACCACGACGCCGTGCCCGCCTGGGTGTTCGACAAGGAGCCCGACTTCAAGGCCTTTGAAGAGGGCACCGTGAAGATGGACCGCGAGGACTGGGAAAAGTCCCTGGACATGTGGTATGAGGCCTTCGGCTGGGACAAGGAAACCGGCATTCCGACCCGCGAAACGCTGGAAAAATTCGGCCTTTCCGACATGGCCGACAAGCTCGAAGAGCTTGCGCTCATCAAGTAATACGCGCTGCGGGGGAGCCGCGCCCGAACGTGAGGCGGCTCTCCCGCGCCTTCTATGCATCACATCAGGCGATTGATCGCTTTTCCGAAAGGAATGAAAGTATGCCGCTGTTTGGACGGCGCAAGCCGGGCTTTGCCAAGGAAGAAATCGTAAAGAAGGACGAAATCCCCGGGGAATTCAGCGACGCGCTGGACCCCGCGATGCAGAAAAGCGCCCCGGATGCCGGGGAAAAGCCGGAGCTTTGCAGCTACCTGCAATCGCTCCCCGAAGTCGAGGACACCTTCCCTCCCTTTCCCGAGGAGGAGCCGGCGCCCGCGCCCGCCGAAAAGACGCAGGCGGAGCTGCTGGCGGATTTCATCCGTGAGCGCACGCGCGGCAGCCTGCTCACCGGCAGGCGCCTGCTGGAGCAGGAGGAGGAGAACCTGGAGGCGCTCCTCGTCCAGATGGCCGAAACCGCTTCGTGCGGGGACATCGACCGGATCGAGGGCAGCAAGGACGTCTACTATTACTCCGACGCCTTCATGACGAAAAACTACGCGCACATCGCCATGCTGGTGGAAGAAAAGGACATGCCCCGCACCATCGCGGAAATGGTCCGCTTTAACTGCAAAACCTACCCTGCCGCCACCCCGGAGGCTTACTTCAGCCGCCACCCGTACTTCATGACCCCGCCGCAGATCGAGCGGGCGCTGGACGCCATCGCCCGCGACCCGCAGTACGCGGACATCAAGCGGGTGAACGCCTTCAACGGCGTACCCTATCTGTACTCGTCAAATTACTTTACGGACAAGTATGGCCGGGCCATGGCCAACTACGGCGAGGAGGACGAAACCAACTCGTGAGAAAAAAAGGAGCCGTTGCAAGGCAGCTCCAAAAAAAGTGCACAGAAAATCCGCCTCTATACGGCAATAAAAGCCGTTCAGAGGCGGATTTTTCTGCTGCACGGTTCTCTTTCTTGGTTTACGTTGCGCCGCAGAGCGTTTTTCAGCTGCCAGCTCGATCGTCCTTGGCTCGCGGCGCGTAGGGCAGCACCAGCCGGGCAGTCCCCCGTCCGCTTACGATGTGCTCCACGACGCTCGACTCTTTGAGCAGGTAATGGTTCGCTGGGCGGCGGATGTTGGGCTCCACGCCGTAGATGGGCGTGGGCCACAGCGCCACCCGCGCGCCTGTCGCCTCGTAGAGCGCCCGCGTCGCCCCACCGTAGCCGTGGTGCGATACCTGCACGATGTCGCAGCGGAGCTTTTCCGGGCGCCGGAGCAATATGCGGCTGCCTTCGGTGAATACGTCGCCCAGCAGCAGGATGCGCTGCCCGCAGGCCATGAGCATGGCGACCGTCGAATGATCGTTGAACGTCGAGGCCACGTCCAGGTCCTCGTGTGTGTAAAGCACCTCGAGGGAGAGCTCCTCCACGCGCAGCCGCTCGCCCGTCCGCAGCGTATGCACCGGCACGCCCGCGCAGCGCTCCTCCAGCACCTCGTAAAAACGGCGCACAGTCGCCAGGTCGTTGCACTTCGTCCGCCAGCCCTCGCTCGTTTCCGGCAGATCGACCGGCTGAAAGTTGAAATAGAGGCCGCAGAGCTCAATATCCGCCCCATGGCACTCCATCATGTCCAGAAAGACGCCGATGTGGTCCTGGTGCGCGTGGCTGAAATACCAGCCTGCCACCACCGGCGCGCCGATGCAGCGGGCGCGCAGAAATTCGTACAGCCGGTCCGCCTCCCCGGGCGTAAAGTAGCCGCCGTCTACAAGGAAAAAATGGCCGGATTCGAGCTGGATTACGTAGCTCATGCCGCAATCGACGTCGCGCTGATCCAGCTGCAACTGATATAAAGTCGTCATAGCCGCTCCTTTAACCTTTGATGGAACCCATCATGATGCCCTTGACGAAGTAGCGCTGCATAAAGGGGTAAATGAGCAGGACCGGCAGCGTCGCCACGACGATGACCGCGTACTTGAGCGCCTCGTACAGCAGGGTCATTTCGCTTTGGCCCACGGTGTCCGCGCCGCCCGCCATGTCGCCCAACTGGTTTTGAATGAGAATTTCACGCAGGAACACCTGCAGGGGATAGCGCGACTTGTCGCTCAGGTAGATCATCGCGTCGAAGTAGGCGTTCCAGTGGCCCACGAAGTAGAAGATCACCATGACCGCCAGAATGGAGCCCGAAATGGGCAGCACGATGCGCCAGAGGGTGCCCGTGTTTGAGCAGCCGTCCACCCAGGCAGCCTCGATGATTTCCTGCGAGATCGAGTGCTGAAAAAAATTGCGCATGATGATGAGGTTGGTCGCGGAAACCGCGCCTGGCAGCACCATGACCCAAAACGTGTTGAGCAGATGCAGGTTCTTGATGGTAATGTAGGTCGGTATCATGCCGCCGGAGAAGAACATCGTAAAGGAAATGAGGAACGTCAGCAGGTTGCGCCCCACCAAGTCCGGGCGGGAGAGCACGTAGGCGCCGAGGGTCGTCAGCACGATGTTGATCGCGGTGCCTGTCACCGAATAGAGGATCGTATTGCGGTAGCCGAGCAGCACCTCGCTGCTTTTAAGCACCGCCTCGTACGCGCGGAACTGAATCCCGCGTGGCAGCAGCACGATGTCGCCCGAGACGATCAGCTCCGGGCTTGAGATCGACGCAGAAAAGACGTAGAGGATCGGGTAAGCGGCCAGAATCATGAACAGCGCGCCCAGCGAATAGACGATCAGGCTGAAGGCCCGATCCTCCGCGCTCTGGCGGATCTTTCTCCCTTTTGCCGCATGCGTTACCATAAGCCCACCTCCGATACGCGCTTGGAGATCTCGTTGACGAGGATCACCAGCAGAAAGTTCACGCCCGAATTCATGAGCCCGACGGCCGTGGCATAGCTCGTCTGCGTGTCCGCGATGCCCTGGCGGTAGACGAACGTGGAGATGACCTCGCTCACGCTCAGGTTCAGATCCGTCTGCATGAGGAACACCTTTTCAAAACCGATGTTCATCACGCGCCCGCAGTTCAAAATCAGCATGACCGCGATGGTGGGCACGATGGAGGGCAGCGTGATGTACAGCAGCTGTTTTACGCGGCTGGCGCCGTCGATACGCGCGGCCTCGTACATCTGCACGTCCACGCCCGCCAGCGCGGAAAGGAAGATGATCGAATCCCAGCCCATGCTGGTCCATACCTCGGAGATGATGTACAGCGGCCTGAACCACTCGCCCTTGGCCATGAAGTAGATCGGCTGCCTCCCAAAGGCGCGCAAGATCGTGTTCACGATGCCCGTGGAGGGCGAGCAGAAGGCCGTCAGCATGCCCACCACGACCACGGTGGACAGAAAGTGCGGCGCATAGGTCGCGGTCTGCACCACCTTTTTATAAGCGCCGTTTCGCATCTCGTTGAGCAGCAGCGCGAGCAAAATGGGCAGAGGAAAGCAGAACAGCAGGTTCAGCAGCGAGAGGATGACGGTATTGCCGATGATCTGAAAGCAGTTGTAGGAGGAAAAGAAGCGCGCGAAGTGCTTGAGCCCCACCCATTCGCTGCCCAGAAAGCCCTTGCGCGGCTGATAATTGCGAAAGGAGATTTGCAGGCCGTACATCGGCAGGTACTTGAAGACGATGAAGTAGACGAGCACCGGGATGAGCAGCAGGTAAAGATCCCAGTACTTGTGTGCCGAGCGCCGTAAGAGGCGCATTTTCTTCGGTTGCATCCCGCAAACCTCCTGTGCAGTCGAAATAAAAAGCGCCGGAGCGTCAGCGGCCCCGGCGCGTCCTGTTCCTTACGCCCCAACGATCGCCATCGCGCGCGCCGACGCGTCGGTCATCACCTTGAGCATCGCGTCAAGGCCCATGTCGTTTACGCGCTGGACATAGCCGTTCCACTCCGCATCGCTGAGCTCGCGCTCGCCGGTGAGGAACTCCGCGCAGGTCTGACGGACGTAGTTGTCGATCTCGGTGCCCGTCGTGGTCACGATCTCCTTCTCCTCGTCGGTGTAGCTGAAGAAGGGCCAGATGATCTCGGGCGTGTAGGCGGACAGCGCCTCCGCAGAGGCCATCGGCACAGGGCTGAGCTCCATGCCCGCGTAGCCCGGATAAGACATGATCGTCGGGTTGTTTCCGCCGCAGTACGCGCTGTACTGGGAGACGACCTCGTCGTAGCTCTTGTCGCCCGTCACCTGAGCGAGGATGGAATCCACGTAGGACAGCGAGCCGTCCGCGTTCGTCTGGCAGGTATCTCCATCGATGCCGTAGTGGAAGAAGCGCACGCCCTCTTCGCTGTAGAAGTAGTCCACCCAGCGCAGGGCAACCTCCGGGTTCTTGCAGTCCGCCGAAATCGCGAACGCGCCCACGCTGTGCAGGTGCGAACGCATCAGCGGCCAGATCGCGCCGTCCACCCAGCCCTCGGCCGGCGTCCACTCGTCCATCTTGTCCGCAGGCAGCAGCGCCAGGTTGGTGGCGAAGTATACGCCCTGGCGATCCTGCGAGATCAGGCCCACCGCACGCGCGTCGTTAAAGGTGATGCTCTCCTGGTCGATGATGCCCTCGGCATAGAGCTTGTTCATGAACTCGAGCGTCTGCCGGAACGCATCCGACGTCTTGATGTGGCGAATGGCGCCGGTCTGCGGATCCACGTCGTACTCCTCGTGGTGCGTGCCGCGGTTAAAGCGTCCGTAGAGGCCGCCGAACACCATGTAAAGCGTGCCCGTGCTCTCGCTGAGGGGCACTTCGTCCGCCTCGCCGTTTCCGTTCGGGTCGCCCTCCTTCATGGCCTTGAGCACCGCGTACAGCTCGTCCGCCGTCCGGGGCTGCGAAAGGTTCAGCGCGTCCATAAAGTGCTGGTTGAAGTAGAGCTTCTTGTTCATCCGGGCCGCCGGCGCGTCCGCAATCGCGGGCAGCGAGTAGATTTTCCCGTCCGGCGTGGTCACGCTGGCCAGCACATCCGGATACTGCTGCGCGTAGGCCCAGAAGTTGGGCGCGTAGGTTTCCAGCATCGGCGCCAGGTCGAGCAGGTCGCCCGAATCGCCGTATACCTGTAAGCTGCTGGCCGAAATGCCGCACTTGAAGAACACGTCCGGCAGGTCGCCGCTGCTGATCGCCAGCGTCACGCGCTCCGTGCGCGCGGAGGAGGGCACGCTCGTCCATTCGACGTGTACGCCCGTCATCTCCTCGTACTTGTTCATCAGGTACATATCCTTAAACTCCGGCTGTACCGGGGAGATGCTGCCCATCACCCGCAGCGTGACGGGCTCCTTCACGATCGGGAATCCCGATTCGTTGAGCACGGAGGTGTCCGCCAGCGCGGTGCCGCCAAGGAACAGCAGCGCAAGCAGCAGCGCCATCCATCGTTTCGCGTGGTTCATGTAAGTAACCCCCTTCAAATTGATTGCACCCGCGCGAGCGGGTTTCTCGCGAAGACATATACATTCTTTTCAAATTAAGTATATATCATTCGCAAAAGTTTATACTTATTCTAAGGCGACAAAGCGCGCTTGTCAAGGCTATTTTTGCAAAATTGCGCGTAAAATCTACGTTAAATGCACAACTTTCTTCTTATCTTTCCATTTTGCATGTCTTGCAGCAACATTTCTTTGCTTTTTCCGCCCATTAAAGTATACTTGCTTTTTCCGGTTTCAGTCTGTATACTACCTAAAAACACCCTATGGCAAATCCGGATGGGGGATCGACATGTCACAGCCAAAGTACGAACAGGTCCGCGAGCAGCTCCTCATGCGCATCAGCAGCGGGAAGCTCGCGCCAAACGAAAAGCTGAAAAACGAGGCGCAGCTCGCCGAAGAGTTCGGCGTCAGCGCCATCACCGTCCGCAAGGCGCTCTCGCTGCTCGTGGAATCGGGCCACATCCGACGGGCCCGGGGATCTGGCAGCTTCGTCAGCGCGGCGCCCCGGCCCGCGGCGGAGTCCAGCCGCCTCATCGCGATGATGCTGACGCAGGAGAGCTATCCGGCGCTCTCGCTCACGCGCATCATCAGCGGCATTCAGCGCACGCTGACGCAGCGCGGCTACTCGCTGCTGATCGATTGGAACAGCACGAATCCCAAGATCTCGCGCGAGGGCATCGAGCGCATGCTCGGCCAGCGGGTCGAAGGGTTCCTCATCTACCCCTTCGACCCTGCCTGTAACCGCGAAGAGCTCGATCTCATCCTCTCCAACGGGCTTCCTTACGTGCTGATCGACCGCCACGACTACGAGAAGCCCTCTTTATACGTCGGCTCCAACAACTACGACGGGGGCATTTTAGCCACGCGCACGCTGATCGGCATGGGCCACCGCAAGATCTGTTTTTGCGGCAACCTGTTCTTCCTCAGCTCCGAACAGGAGCGCTTCGCGGGCTTCTGCCACGCCATGCGGCAGGCGGGCCTGCCCTGCGGGGATCAGGCGCTGATGGAGCGCGCGGATTACGACGCCATCGTCTCCCGCGTGCGCCGGGGCGAACTGACGGCCCTCTTCTGCTGCAGCGACCGGCTGGCGGGCGCCGCCATCCGCGAGCTGCTTGGGCGCGGGCTCCGCGTGCCTGAAGATCTCTCCGTCTTCGGCTTTGACGACAATATCTATTCGCCGGACAACCCGGTTCCGCTCAGCACCATCCGCCAGGATTTCGACCTCATCGGCCAGCGCGCCGCAGAATTGCTGCTCTGGCGGCTCGCCCATCCCGACGAGTTGGCGCCCCTGCACCTGCTTACCGACGTGCAGGTCGTGCTGCGCGGCTCCGTCCGCGCGCTCTAAGCCGCTTTATCTCTTCGTACGACAAAAGGCGCTCAGTCTGAGCGCCTTTTTTACGTGCCTGCCGTGCCGCCTTCATATGATGGTCTTTTCGCCGTCCGCTATGAAAATCGCAAGCGCCAGAATCATCTCGCCGGGCGACGGCTTTGTGACCGCCTTGTGGCGAAGGATCGTCTCCAGCATCTCGCGGTCGCCGTGCAGCCAGATGTCCTCTACGGCGCGCGCCAGGTCGCGTGAGACCCGCTTCTTTTCGCTGCCGTGAATGGCCGCCACCTGCGCGTAAACTTCCCTGCCCAGCTTTCCGTGCGGATAATCGCCGCGCCGCGCGACGATTTCAGCCGCAGACGCCAGGTACGCGTAGCCGCAGCGCGTAATGTTCCCTCCGCACGAGGTCACGGTTTCATAAGCGTTCTTCATCATTAGAGCACCATCCTTTGTAGTTGGTCTTAGGCACTCTAATCTTAGCGGGCTTTCCATATATTAGATCATTTACGGCAGGATTTGACCGAAAGCGTCACTATATGTCAGATTCTGCGCACTTTCGCTTCTTTCAGTTTCCAACCGGCACCCGACCGGAAGGCCTTCGCCCTCATGCCCGGCCGATCGCCCGCTCCACGCCGCGCACCACCCTGTCCATCTGCTCGTCCGTGCCCACGGTGATGCGCAGGTAGTTTTCAAGCCGCGGATGGCTGAAGTGGCGGACGAGGATGCCGTCCTCGCGCAGAGCCTGCAGCAGCGTGCGCGCGGGTACGTCCGGATGCGTCGCGAACAGGAAATTCGTGCGCGAGGGCAGCACGGTCATGCCCAGCTTTGCAAGGCGCTGCGCCGTGCGGTCGCGCGTTTGGCAGATCAGGGAGACCGTTTGCTCCAGATAGGCCGTGTCCTCAATCGCGGCCTGCGCGGCGGCGGCGGCCAGGCGATCCAGCGGGTAGGAGTTGATGGAGTCCTTCACGCCGTTCAGGGCCTCGATCAGCGCCTCCTGGCCCACCGCGTAGCCGATGCGCAGCCCCGCCAATGCGTGCGCCTTGGAAAACGTACGGATGACGAGCACGTTGGGGTAGGCGTCGATCAGCGGAATCGCCGTGCCCGTGCCGAAGGCTGCGTAGGCCTCGTCCACGATCAGCAGCCGCCCCTGCCGGTTCAGCCGCTCCGCCATCTCGCGAATCGTCCCCTGCGAAAGCTCCAGCGAGGTCGGCGCGTTGGGGTTGGCGAGGATGACGTCCCCCTCGCCGCCGAGCAGGGCCTCCACGTCCACGCTGAAGTCCTCACGGAGCGGCGCCTCGCGGTAGTCCACCCCGAAGAGCTTGGCGTAGCAGGGGTAAAAGGAATACGTCAGGTCCGGCGCGCAAAGCGTCTTTCCCGCGAAGAACGTGAGGAAGGAAAAGGCCAGCACCTCGTCCGATCCGTTGCCCACGTAGACCTGCTCCGGCCGGATGCCGTGCGCGTCCGCGATGGCGCGCCGAAGCCCCGCGCTTGTGAGATCGGGATAGTACTGCAGCTTTTCCATCTGCGCGCGCATCGCCTCCAGCGCCCGGGGCGACGGCGGATAGGCATTCTCGTTCGCGTTCAGCTTGATGTATTCACGGTCGTCCGGCTGCTCGCCGCAGACGTAGGGCGTCACGCCGCGCGCGGCGCTGCTTCTGAAATCCTTCATATTTCCTGCATCCTTTGCCGTAGTAAATCGGTGAAATCCGTGCTTTATCATAGCACAGCGGGCGGCTTTTTGCAATCCCGCGCGCGCATACCCCCTGTTCAACCGCACGCGGTTGCGCTATAATGAAGGAGAACATACCACGCTTCGCCGGAAGGAGAACGCTCATGATATCAGCGCAGGATTTCGCCGAGAGCCTCGAGCTCGAGGTGCTCGTGCCCAGCACGGTCAAGGAGTGGGACCTGAAGACCACCGACCTCAACCGCCCCGGCCTGCAGTTCACAGGCTATTACGACTACTTCGCCTACGAGCGCCCGCAGGTCATCGGCAAGACCGAGATGGCTTATCTGGCCTCCCTGAGCCCGGAAACGCAGCGCGAGCGGCTCGAGCGCTACTTCTCCTACCCCATCCCCTGCATCGTGATCGCGCGCGGCATGGACTGCCCGGCGATGCTCTTTGAGGCCGCCAGCGCGCACAACGTGCCGATTTACCGCACGCAGTACGTGACCACGCGCCTGACCGCCTCGATGATCAACTTTCTCAACAACCGGCTCGCCCCGCGCGTGACGCGCCACGGCGTGCTGGTGGACGTGTTCGGCGTGGGCGTGCTGCTCACGGGCGAATCGGGCGTGGGCAAGAGCGAATGCGCGCTGGAGCTCATCAAGCGCGGGCACCAGCTCGTCGCGGACGACGTGGTGGACATCTGCCGCGTGAACGACAACCGCCTCGTGGGCGAGGCGCCGGAGATGATCCGCCACTTCATGGAGATCCGCGGCCTGGGCATCATCGACATCCGCACGATGTACGGCATCGGTTCGGTCATCCCCTCCAAGTCGATCGACATCGTCATCCACCTGGAGCTGTGGCGCGAAAACAAGGAATACGACCGTCTGGGCCTCGCGGAGGAGTTCATCACCATCCTAGGCGTCAAGCGCCCGCACATCGTGATGCCCGTGCGGCCGGGCCGCAACCTCGCGATCATCGTGGAGGTCGCGGCGCGCAACTGGCGCCTCAAGCGCATGGGCTACAACGCCGCGGCGGAGCTGGACAAGCGCCTGACGGAGATGCTGCAGCGCGCGCAGGAGCCCAAGCGCGCGCCGGAATCGGACGACGACTGATTCCCCTTTAGGTCAATAAAACGCACGGGAGGTTTTTTCATATGGTATACATCGGCATCGATCTGGGCGGCACGAACATCGCGGTGGGCGTGGTGGACGAAAACGGCCGCATCCTCTGCAAGGGCTCGACGCCCACGCTGCTGCCCCGCCCCTACGGCCCCATCGTCGAGGACATCGCCAAGTGCTCCCTGGAAACCCTGAAGCGCTCCGGCCACACCCTGGACGAGGTCGCCTCGCTCGGCGTGGGCGTACCCGGCATCTTCGACGCCAAGACCGGCAACATTCCCTTCTGCACGAACCTGGGCTGGCACGACGTGCCGCTCGTCTCCGAGCTGCAAAAGTACATCGACAAGCCCGTCTACGTGGACAACGACGCCACGGTCGCGGGCCTGGCGGAGTCCGTCGCGGGCATCAGCGCGGGCGTGCCCAACAGCGTGTTCCTGACGCTGGGCACGGGCGTGGGCGGCGGCATCGTCATCGGCGGCAAGGTCTACTCCGGCTCGCACGGCATCGGCTCCGAGATCGGCCACATGATCATCGAGCTGGACGGCGAACAGTGCACCTGCGGCAACTACGGCTGCTTCGAGCGCTACGCCTCCGCGACAGCGCTCATCCGCGAGGGACGCAAGGCCTACGCCCAACATCCGGACAGCCTGATCGGCGAGCTGTGCGGCGGCGATCCCGAGCGGATCAGCGCCAAGACGGTCATCGACGCCGCCAAGGAGGGCGACCCGATCGCTACGAAGGTCTTCCGCCGCTACGTGCGCGCGCTGGCCAGCGGCATCATCAACATCGTCAACGTGCTCGACCCGGAGGTCGTCGTGCTGGGCGGCGGCGTCTCCATGGCGGGCGACTTCCTGCTCGATGCCGTGCGCGAAGCGGTAAAGCCCCTGATCTTCTTCAAGACCATGCCGTACGCGCGCATCGAGCTGGCGAAGCTTGGGCCCGACGCGGGCATCATCGGCGCGGCGATGCTCGGCAAGTAATGCGCAAAGTGCTGCCCTATTTAAGAGAGGATGCATGAAGGGGTCTCCTTCCCTTCATGTGGAATTGCACCGACCGGCTCTGCCGGTCGGTGGGGCGTTTTCCCCAGCCAAATGCGCAGTCTTTGCGGAGGAAAACGTCTCCCGTATCCTTCGTGCAAAATGAGCCCTCATTTTGTGCGAGGCTGCCGGCTTTGTCGATGACAAAAAAAGCCGTTACCCGGCAAAACCGGCGTAACGGCCTTTTTCAATCGTCGCTGCGGGGAGGTTTTATGATGATTCCGCTGTACACGCCCGACCTGCTCCTCCTGCCCGCATCCGGCGCGCTCGCCGGGGCGGCGGCCGACTACTACGCGCGCAACCGCACGTTTTTGCAGCCGTTCGACCCCGCGCACGCGCCCTCCTTTTACACCGCGGAGGGACAGCGCCCGCTGCTCGAGGCGGACGCCGAGGCCGCGCGGCTCGATCGCGGCTATCGTTTCCTGATCCTCCGCCAGGAAGCGCCGGAGCAGGTCATCGGCACCATCGCGCTTTCCGGCGTCGTGCGCGGCGCGTTTCACTCCGCCTTCGTCGGTTACAAGCTGGACGCCGCCTGGCAGGGCCGCGGCTACATGACGCAGGCGCTGCTCGCCGTGACCGGCTTCGCCTTCGGCGCGCTCAATCTGCACCGGCTGGAGGTCAACGTCATGCCGAGAAACCCCGCCTCCCAGCGCGTCGCAGAAAAGGCGGGCTTTGTCCGGGAGGGCCTGTCCCCGCAGTACCTGTACATCGGCGGCGTCTGGGAGGACCACCTGCACTTCGTGCGGCTGAACCCCGACTGGCGGCCGTAAGGGCAAAGCGCGGCGGCCAGGCGCCTTTCCCCGCGCGCGCCTCCGACGCGGCCGGTCAGTCCGCGGCCTCCAGGCGGCGGCGCGGCACCGTCACCACCATCTCCACCCGGTCGCCCAGGTCGCGCAGCGTATAGTCCACGGTGATGCCCGAAGCCTTCATCTGCGAGACGATGCCCCGGATCGCGTTGAGATAGAGCCGATGGTCGCGCATGAGGGGAATGACCTTGCGCCCGCCCTGCCCGGCTGGCAGCGCGCCCCGCTCGCGCTGTACCGCGCGCTCCACCAGCACCTCCGTGTCGCGCACGCTGAGCACGCATTCAGACGCCTGCCGGGCGATCGACAGCCTGTCCTGCGTGTCGGTCAGGCGGAGCAGCGCGCGCGCGTGGCGCTCGCTGAGGTGCCCCTGGCGAATCACCTCGCGCACCGGCTCCTCCAGGCGCAGCAGGCGCAGCTTGTTGGCGATGGCGGACTGGCTCCTGCCCACGCGCACGGCGAGCTCCTCCTGCGAGAGCTTGAACTCGCGGATCGCGCGCGCGTAGCCCTCCGCCTCCTCGAAGTAGTGCAGCCGCCCTCCGGCGAGGTTCACGATCAGCTCGCCGAGCTCGCCCTCGTGAATGCCCTCCGGCATGACGATCGCCTCCACCTGCGTCACGCCCGCCTGCTTCAGCGCGCGCAGCATCCGCTCGCCCGCGATCAGCTCGTACCTGCCGTCCTCCGCCGTCGCGCGCACCGTGACGGGCTGTATCTCGCCGGTGCCGGACCATGCCGCGTGCCGTGCGCTCTCGCGCATCTGTATCGACTCCACGTCGATCCAGCACACCTGTTTGCAGGGCACTCCGCCCAAAAAGACCATCTTTTCCTCCGAACGCAGCATGCGTATCCCCCTCCCTGGGGGACGCCGCCCCCAGCCATCGTACCCGCCGTTTTCTCTTTTTCACCCCCCAATTCCTGCTCAAAAGGGCGTTCCCCCGCGGCCAATCGTTCGCCGGGAAACGCCCTCTTTTTTCTTTTTCGACGCGCATGCGCCGTGTTTTTGCCGCAGCCGCCCTTTATCCGAGCGGATTTTTGCCCGGCGTGCCCGCCCTGCGCGGATACTGTCGAGCGGTTTTCTGTTTTTTCCCGCACACGAGCAGCACGTGCTGCCAGTCCCTTCCGGGGACCGGCGCTTCCAGCACGCCGCC
Source organism: Beduinella massiliensis (assembly GCF_900199405.1). Lineage (NCBI taxonomy): Bacteria > Bacillati > Bacillota > Clostridia > Eubacteriales > Beduinellaceae > Beduinella > Beduinella massiliensis. The sequence continues at coordinate 458,205 of NZ_LT963430.1, read as the reverse complement.
GATCTCGCCGCCCAGCAGGTGCGCGGCCCGCTTCCCCTGCGCCAGCTCCTCCTGCACGCCCGGCCCCTTCCAGGCGATGGCGCTGCCGCCCACCTTTAAAAGCGGCAGCATGAGCTCCAGCAGCACCGGCGTCGCGGCCACCGCGCGCGACACCGCGAGGTCGTATGCCTCGCGGAAGCCGGGGCTCCTGCCCGCGTCCTCGGCGCGCATATGCACGGCCGTGGCCGAAAGGCCCAGCTCGTCGATCACCGCCTGCAGGAAGTCCACGCGCTTTCTGAGGGCGTCCAGCAGCGTCACGTGCAGGTCCGGCCGCAGAATCGCGAGCGGAACGCCCGGAAAGCCCGCGCCCGTGCCCACATCCACGACGCGCGCGCCCTGCGGGATCAGGCCCTTTGCCAGCGGCGCGGCGGAGTCGAGATAATGCCTGTCCGCCATCTCGACCGGGTCCAGCACCGCCGTCAGGTCGATGCGCGCGTTCCACTCCATGAGCAGCGCGTGGAAGCGCAGAAGCTTGCCCAGCGCCGCCCCGTCGCAGCAAACGCCCATCGCGGCAAAGCCCTCTTCCAGCCGCGCCTTCACCCTCTGATCTTCCATAGCACACTCTCCACGATAAATTTTGCCCAGCTCAGCGTCTCGCGCACGTGGTTCTTCAGCCAGTATTCGGGCTTGCTCTCGCTGCCCGCGCCCGTCGCCTCGATGCCTACCTGGCGGCAGAGCGACAGCGCGCGCGCCACGTGGTAGTCGCTCGTCACCACCGCCGCGCGGGAAAGGCCGCGCCGTTCCATGATCTCCTTTGCGAAGAGCAGGTTTTCGCGCGTGTTGAAGGACGCGGTCTCTGCGATCACGTCCTCGGGCCGCGCGCCCCGCGCGATCAGCCACGCGCGCATCACGTCGCCCTCCGGCGCGGGTTCGTCCGAGCCCTGCGCGCCGCACACGATGACCGTCTGGCGCTTTTCCCGATAGATGGAAAGCGCCAGCGTCAGCCTGCGCTCGAGCGCCACGGAGGGCGTCCCATCCGCGAGCACCTGTGCGCCCAGCACGATGACGACGTCCGATTCGCCCCGCGGGGGCAGGGCGGCCTCCCTGTACACGACATAGCCCATCAGCGCCGCGAACGCCGCGGCGCACGCAAGGATCGTCCCCATCAGCGCCATGCACAGCCTCCTGATGCCTTTATTCCGTCTCCAAAATGCCATGGTAATCCTCCACCGCGCCGTCCTGCGGAGGCGCCGCGCACTCCGCATCCGGCAGTGTCGCCATGCGCACGCGGCCGTCGAATTCCTCCGGAGCGGCGAGCTTTCCCTGGTCGATCATCTCCATGTTCGCCATGGAGCTATAGGCGGTATCCCCGACGATCACGTGATCCAGCAGCCGCACGTCGATCGCGCGCAGCGCCTCGATCACGCGCCGCGTCGTCTCGTAATCGCCGCGCGAGGGCATCGCCCCGCCGCCGGGGTGGTTGTGGCACAGCAGCACGGCGTAGGCGTTGTGCAGCAGCGCCTCGCGCACGACCTCGCGCGGATAGACCGCCGATTCGTCGATCGTGCCCCTGCGCAGCAGCACGCTCTTGAGCAGGCGTCCCTGCGCGTCCAGGCACAGCAGGTAGACGCACTCGTCCTTCTCGCCGCGCAGCAGCGCGCGGCAGTACGCGCCCGCTGCCTTGAAGTTGCGAAGGCAGGGGCGTTCCTGCCGGCGGTCGCGCTCGTAATAGCGCATCAGCTCGGGCAGGAGCGTGAGCAGCGCGGCCGCGTTCGGGCCGATGCCCGGCACCTGCATGAGCTCCTCCGCCCGCGCCTCCAGCACCGCGGAGAGCGAACCGAAGCGCTCGATGAGGCTGTGCGCGAGGGGATTGACGTCCTTCTGCGGGATGGCGAAGCAGAGCAAGAATTCCAGCGCCTCGTGCGGCGCGAAGCCCTGCAGCCCCTCCCGCAGGAACCGCTCCCGAATGCGCTCGCGGTGTCCGCTGTGCATCATGGCCTTACGCCTCCATCAGGATCGGCAGGACCTTCGTGATGTCCTGCGCGACCGGCATGCCGCATTGGCAAAGGCGCCTGCGCGTGTTGTGGCCGCCCTCCACCAGGATGCAGCGGCAGCCCATGTGCGAGGCGACGAAGGCGTCGGTCATCATGTCGCCCACGAGCACGGCCTCCTCCGGCGCGACGCCGAGCGTGGCGAGCTGGTGAAGCCCGCGCTCTTCCTTCGTGCCGCCGCGGTTGTCCTCAAGGCCCGTCACCGCGCGCATGAAGGGCAGGAGCCCCAGATCCTCCGCCTGCCGCCTCAGCGTCGGCTCGTAGCTCGAGGAGAGGATGGACTGCGTGTAGCCCGCGTCCCGCGCGGCCGCGAGCGACTCCAGCGCGCCCGGCATCAGCCCCGCGCGCAGCACCTCCCGGTCGAACTCCTCGAGAAACGCCTCGTTGATTTGGGCAAAGTCGTGCTTTTGAAGGTCCACGCCCAGGTCCTGATAGAACAGCTCGACCGGGTTTCGCATGAACGTGCGGTATTCCTCCAGCGTGATCGGCTCCATGCCCATCTGCCGCAGCAGCCTGTTGTCGATGGACAGCGCCAGCTCCGCGTCCTGCAGCAGCGTACCGTTGAAGTCCCATATAATATGACGAACCTTCGGCTTCATTTGTTGCTCCTTTCCTTTGGGGAGGGCGCTGCCTCCGGCGCGCCTTGACAGAGGGCGCGGGCGCGCTCAATCCCCCGCGAGCGCGTCGTCGAACAGCGCCCGGATGTCCGCCTCCGAAAGCTGGGTGGGCATCTGCTCCCCCGCCGTCACCATGGCGTCGAACAGTCTGCGCTTGCGCTCGCCCAATCGGACGACCTGCTCCTCGATGGAGGCGTGGGTGATCAGCCGGATCACCTGCACCTTGTTCTTCTGGCCGATGCGGTGCACGCGGTCCGTCGCCTGGTCCTCGGCCGCCGGGTTCCACCACGGGTCGTAGTGGATGACCATGTCCGCGCCCGTCAGGTTGAGGCCCGCGCCGCCCGCCTTGAGCGAGATCAGGAAGACCTGGCCCTCGCCCGCGTTGAACTGGTTTACCAGCGCCATGCGCTTCTTGGGCGGCGTCTCGCCGTCCAGGTACAGGCAGGTGATGCCCGCCGCCTCCAGCCTGCGCTGCAGGATGCGCAGCATGCGCGTGAACTGCGAGAACACCAGCGCGCGGTGCCCCGCCTCCAGCGCGCCGGGCAGCACGTCCAGCAGCATGTCCAGCTTGCCGCTCGACGCGGAGTAGTCCGGCAGGCACAGCGCCGGATGGCAGCAGATCTGCCGCAGCTCCGTGATCGCCGCCAGCACCTCCACGCGCCCGCGCTGCACGCCCTTTACGCGCAGCAGGTCGTCCACGTGCCCGCGCAGCCGCAGCAGCGACGCCTGATAGACCCTTCGCTGCTCCTCGGTCATGTCGGCCAGCAGCTGGGTCTCCATCTTCTCCGGCAGCTCGCGCAGCACGTCGCCCTTGAGCCTGCGCAGCAGGAACGGGCGGATGCGCTGGCGCAGCGCCTCGCTGTTCTGCCCCTCCCCATGCCTGTGCATGAACTGCGCGTAGCTCATCAGATAGCCCGGCAGCACGAAGTCGAACAGCGACCACAGCTCGCCCGGATGGTTCTCCATGGGCGTGCCCGTGAGCGCCAGGCGCGTGTCCGCCGTCAGCTGCTTCACCGCCGCCGCGCCCACGGACATGGCGTTCTTGATGTGCTGCGCCTCGTCCAGCACCGCGAAGCGGAAGGGAATGCCCGATAGCAGCGCGATGTCCCGGCGGATCAGGGGGTAGGAGGTGATGAACACGTCCACGTTCCCGTCCTCCCGCAGGCGGCGAATCTGCTCCTGACGCGCGGCCTGCCCGCCCTCGGCGATCAGCACGCGAAGCCCCGGCGCAAAGCGCACGAGCTCCGCCTGCCAGTTGTACACCAGGGACGTCGGCGCGACCACGATGGAGGCGCGGCCGTCCTTCTTTTCGCTCGCCCACATGAACAGCGCGATCACCTGCAGCGTCTTGCCCAGGCCCATGTCGTCCGCGAGGATGCCGCCCATGTGCAGCCGGTGCAGCGCCTGCATCCAGGCAAAGCCGCGAAGCTGATAGGGCCGCAGCACCTGCGACAGCGGCTCCGGGCAGGGATCGCCCTTCGCGCTCAGCTGCTCGGTCACCTCGCGCACCGATTCGTCCACCGCGATGGGCAGCTTGCCGCCGTCCAGCAGGCTCGTCAGGTACGCCGCGCGATACGCGGCCATGTCCACCGTGCTCGCGTGATAGCCCTCGTTGTCCGGCACGTCGGTCACGCTGCTGTCGGCCACCGTGTCCGCCAGCTCGAACCACTCGTCCAGGCCGCTCAGGTCCAGGAACGTGCCGTCCTTGAGGTGGAAGTAGCGCTTGCGGTCCCGCAGCGCCTGCAAGATCAGCAGCAGCTCCTCCACGGGCTCGCCGCTCTCCTCCAGCCTCAGCTGCAGCACGCCGCCCTGCATGTGCAGCGCGCCCGCAAAGCGCGGCTTGCGCGGCGTCATGCGCTTGAAGTCCTCCGAGCAGAAGACCTGCGCGTTTCGCTGCAGCTCCTCCAGCCCCTCGGTCAGAAAGCCGTAGACGGCCTCCGTCGCCGCCAGGTACACGCGCCCCGCGCGCACCCGGAATCCGGCGCTCGCCAGGCAGTCCAGCACGCGGTGCTCGCCCTGGGCGTCGCGCATCAGCAGGAGGCGCGACCCGCTGCCCGGCGCCTCGCGTCCCTGCGAGGCGGCGATCTCCGCGGCAAAGGGATCGATTTCCTCGTCGCCATACGCGAAGACCGTGCGCGCCGTTACCGCGCGCCCCTCCCGGTCGAGGTAGACGCGCGCCTGCAGCGGGCGGCGCACGATGCGCTCCGCCAGCGCGCCGTCCAGCGCCACGTCTCCCGCGCGCGCGAGCCTTGGCAGCAGCTCGGAGATCACGCGCTCCACCGCGCCCGCCTCGAAGCGGAAAGCCGCCTGACCGCGCTGCGCGTTCCGGAGCAGCACGCGCAGCACCTCGCGCTGCTCCGCCGGGGGCTGAAGCACCTCTCCGTCGCAGAGCACGAACTCGCAGCCCGACGTCAGCGCCCGAAGCGCGGGGGACATGTCTGCCGTCACCTGCAGCTCCCGCCCGGAGGCCTGCGCGCCGAAGTGCAGCTGTACCGGCCCCTGCACCACGTGCGGCAGCGAAAGCAGCCGGTCGCCCACCGCCAGGCGGAAGGGGCGCGCCAGCAGCAGCCGCAGCAGCCGTACGGCGTGCGCGTCCGGCAGCAGCATGTACTTCGCCTCGTCGGGCTTGACCGGGGCTGTCCCGGCCATGCGCTGGATGTATTCCACCTCGTCCAGGACGCGCAGCATCAGCGCGTCCACGCGCTCAAACGTCATCCACGTGGGCTGATAGGTAAACCCCTTGCCGAAGACGAGCGTCGTCTTTTCCTCGATCGCCTTTAGAAACTGCGCGATGCTGCGCACGACGTAAAGCCTGTCCTGTCCCACGCGCATCGCAAGGCGCAGCCGTTCGCCCGTCTGGGCCTCGCCGATCACCTGCAACGTCCATTCGATCTGGATGGGGGAATCCATCGGCAGCGCGGGCTCCATCGCGCTCATCAGCTCGTCCGCCGCCTGGCGCGCGCGCCGCCTGCGCGCCTCCTCCACCGTGCCCGAGCCGTGCGCCAGCAGCATCGCCGCCACCACGTGGCGGCAGGGGCGGTGTGTGCCCTCGAACGTCTCGCAGCTGCACTTGCCGGAAAGCCGCTGGCCGATGCCCACGCGCACCATGCGGCGCGGCTCCCCGTCCACGACGTAGCGCAGGCCGTCGCGCTGCTCCTCGAGGGGGCGCACCGCGCCGCGCCTGTATATCGCCATGCCCGCCTCGAACTCTTCCTGAGGCGTCATGCGTTTTAGCTGTTCCAATTCGGGTGTCAACCGAGCCACTCCATTTCGCAGTCGAAGGGCACTCCAAAAATGCCCGTCAAATAGGGTAACCTTTCTACTATTCTGCGGCGCGCGCGAAAACTCCTGCCGCGCGCAAGCCGTCCTTCAGCATTTTTTCGTCCCTTTTCTACCCAGTATAGCGCCCATGCCTTGAAATATGTGCGCGCGCAAGCCTTCCGCCGAAGGGGAAAACGACAAAACCCCCGCGGGGCAATGCCCTTTGGGGGGGAATAAAGGGAGGGGGATTTACTTGATTTCGATGCGCCGCGGCTCCGCCACGGTTTCCTGCGGCGTCACCTTGGGCAGCGTCAGCTTGAGGACGCCGTCCTCGTACTTGGCCGAAATCGCATCTTCTTTGATGCCGGCCAGGTTGAAGCTGCGCTGGAACCTGCCCGTGCGCCGCTCGCTGTACACGTAGTTGTCGCGCTCTTCCTTCTGTTCGCTGTTCATGTTGGCGGCAATCGTCAGCGTGCCGTCGTCCACCGTCAGCTCGATGTCATCCTGCTTGACGCCCGGCAGCTCCGCCGAGAGCTCATAGGCTTCCTTGCCCTCCTTCACGTCCACGCGGAACGCGGAAGTGCCGAACATGTCGCCCATGTCGAAGAAGGAATTGAAAAAGCGGTCGTCCCACAGGCTCGGAACCGCGCTGCGGCTGGAGAGAGAACGGTTGCTGTGAAGTGGAATCATGGAGAACATAAAGCAAAACCTCCTTTGATGTTGCCTCGTTAACCCGTCTGGTCCGTCCAAAGTTCCGGGACCCTTTATGTCCTTTCCCTTTTGACAAGTTTATTATACGCAAAAGATCAAAGATAGTCAATTTTATTAAGATCAAAGAAGGTCAATTCAGAGGCGGCAAAAACAATGTGCTCAAAAAATCGCCTTGTTTTGGACTATTTCAGGCTTTTTCTCCGTTTTTCTCATGTTTTTATTTTTTGTTTTTCTGCCTGTCCGGCGAGCCTAAAGGCGGCGGCAAAAAGAGGGAGGCGGCGCTTCCTGCCGTCACGCAGGAAGCGCCGCCTCTCCGATTGTATCCTTTCGCTCACTCGTGCGAGCGTTTCTTGGCGTACATCTTAATGTAATCGCGCAGCTCGTCCATGGGCATGGGCGGCCCGATCATGTAGCCCTGCCCCTTGAGGAAGTTCAGCTGCTCGAAGAACTCCATCTGGTCGTCTGTTTCGATGCCTTTGGCGCAGACGAACAGGTCGAGCGTATCGGCAAAGTGCGCCACCGCGACCAGCAGCTTACAGGTCTGCTCGTCGTCCGGCACGCCGGAGGCGAAGGAGCGGTCGAGCTCCAGCCCGTCAAAGTGCACCTCGCGCAGCAGGTCGATGTTGGAATGGCCGGTGCCGAAGTTGCCCAGCAGCATGGAGATCCCCTGCTCGTCGTGCAGACGGTTGATGTTCTCGATGCCCACGCGCGTCAGGCCCTGGGCTTCGCTCAGCTCGAATTGCAGCTTGTAGGGGCGCATCTTCGTCTTCTCCATGGTGGCGAGCACCTGATCGAAGAAGCCGGGCTCGTTCGCCTGCGCCGCCAGCACGTTGATGGAAAGGGTGACGTTGCTGTCCGTCTCCGCGGTGAGGCGCACGGCGGTCTGCATCGCGCGCTCCATGAACCAGGCATAGAAGAGGCGGGTCAGCTCCTCGTCGGCCTCCACCGCGTCGATGAGCTCCCGAGCGGGAACACTTTCCCCATTCGGCTGACGGATCTTCTCCGCGAATACCTCGTACGTGTTGCAGGTGTTCTTGCCGAACGTCCATTTCGGTTGACCGTAGAGTTCCAGAGCGTCCTCTTCGATCAGTTTCAAAATGCGCTCCCGATCCATTGTCATGTTGGTGTTCCCTCCCGTCTGTGTTGCGTCGGCCGCTGGCCGCGTCTGATAAATGTCAAACGCATCCATTCTGTCATCCTCTATTCGCTGCTTTCGTTCCAAATACCTCCCGTTTTACCAGTCTATTCAAATATTTTTCGACAATTTTGTCCGTTTTCCGCCTGGGTCACCCTTCTTTCTCCGCGACATACACCGGAGCGGACAGCGCCAGCACGCTCTCCCGCCCGCAGGCCTCGCCCCGGATTTCCAGACGCACGAAGGGTGTGTCCTCCAATCGGACGTCCATCGTTCCAGACGGCGCAGCCGCCCGGGCGAGCACGCGCCCTTGCCGCCCCAGCAGCACCGCTTCCTTTGCGCGGATGCCGAAGCGTTCCCACCGGCTGCGCCGCCGCTCTCCGTCGATCTCAAACCGGCACGCATAGGCGCCGGGCTTCGCGGTATCGCCGGGCGCGTAGATGCCGTCCTCCCCCAGCAGGCTCCAGCGCACGTCCGGCCCCAGGGAAAGCAGCGTCCGTCCGCCCGCAATCGCTGAAAGCGCGGATGCCTCGTCCGCGGCCTCGGCCTCCAGGTAGGTGCAGCCGCGCGGCACGGGCGAGAAGGTCTCGCGATGCCAGTCGCGCCCATACGTCGGCGCGATATGGTAGCCCTGATCGAGCAGGGAGCACCACAGGGCTACGGCACGCCGGTTGTGCGGCGCGAGCGGCGGGAAATCCTCGTTCCAGACCTCTATGTAGTTCACCCGGCTCCAGTCGCGGACGCGAAAATCCCAATAGCAGCCCGTACACATGGGGCTGCCGGGCGCGAAGGGATGCGCGATCCCCACGAGCCCGTCCTGCGCGCGCACCTGGGCGATCTTTTCGTCGATGTTGTCCATCTCCGCATCCCGCCAGTCCACGAACGCGCGCGCGCCCAGCACCAGCATATGCCCGTAAAACGTCGTCCATTCGATGCCATGGATAAAGGGAAGGCCCGTCTGCTCCATCTGCGCGTAACCCGACAGGGTGTTGTGATCCGTGAGGGCGATCAGGTCGATCTGATTATCCCGCGCCGCCTCCGCCAGCTCCTCGGGCGTGAACAGGGCGTCGGAATGCAGGGTGTGACAGTGCAGCTCGGCACAAATTCTGCTCATAGCCGTTCCTCCTCGACCGTCAGGCGAACCGTGCAGGGGCGCGTGATGACGGCGTGCGCGCTGACGCCCACGCGCCACGCACCCGGAAGCATCGGCCCGTCGGCAAAGCCGTAGGAGCTGTCCGCCGCGCGGACGACGTGTTCCTGCTCGGGATCGTGCCGGTGCGCGGCGCCGCGGTATCCGTCCGGCGCATCGAGGCTGAGCGTCACCAGATTTACCAGAGGTTTAACCTCCCGGCGAAGCGAGTTCAGCGCCGCCCGATCCTCCGGCAGCACGTAGCGCTGAAAGCCCTCGTCGATGATCGCGTCCGCGGCTGCCTCATCCGCAAGTGCTTTGGGCGCGTAGGAAAAGCGGATGCGCAGCGCCTCGCAGCCCGCTCCTACCATAAAGGGGTAATACGTCGTGCTCCTGCTCTGTTCGGGCAGGAGCGCCTGGGTGATCTCAAGAAGGGTCTTTTGCATGTTCCCTCCCCTTTCCTTTTGCTGCTGTCATTATACAGTCTCAGGCGTTCCCTGCCAATCCCGCACAGTGCGCAAAATGCGGGCCGTGCCCGCTCGCATGCGCTGCATTCGCGCTGCGCCGCTCCATTCGCGCGCGAACTTCCCAAAACGACAAAAAAGAGAGCCACTTTCGACTCTCTTTTTTGAATGGAATCCGGCAGCGACCTACTCTCCCGGGCCGTCACCAGCCAAGTACCATCGGCGCATAAGGGCTTAACTTCTGTGTTCGGTATGGGAACAGGTGGATCCCCTTCGCCATTGCCACCGGAAATCTCTCAAGGTCTTCGTACCTTGAAAACTGCACACCCAGCCTTCCAACATCCTGCGCTCTTCAACCAATCTCGCTTTTCCGTACTCTCGTACGCTCTTTTACGTTGGCCTCTTCTAAGATTCTCTCGCGGCTCTTTCCAGCCGCTTCTTAGATCAAGCCCTCGACCGATTAGTATCATCAAGCTCCAAACATTACTGCTCTTCCACCGATGACCTATCTCCTGGTAGTCTTCCAGGGGTCTTACTTCTTTCGAATGGGACACTTCTTCTTGAGGGGGGCTTCACGCTTAGATGCCTTCAGCGTTTATCCCGTCCGCACTTCGCTTCCCTGCTGTGCCGTTGGCACGACAACAGTTGCACCAGTGGTGCGTCCACTCCGGTCCTCTCGTACTAGGAGCAGCTCCTCTCATGTGTCCTACGCCCACGATGGATAGGGACCGAACTGTCTCACGACGTTCTGAACCCAGCTCGCGTGCCGCTTTAATTGGCGAACAGCCAAACCCTTGGGACCTGCTTCAGCCCCAGGATGCGACGAGCCGACATCGAGGTGCCAAACCTCCCCGTCGATGTGGACTCTTGGGGGAGATCAGCCTGTTATCCACGAGGTAGCTTTTATCCGTTGAGCGACGGCAATTCCACTCTATACCGCCGGATCACTAAGTCCTACTTTCGTACCTGCTCGACTTGTCAGTCTCGCAGTCAAGCACCCTTCTGCCTTTACGCTCTTTGAATGGTTTCCATCCATTCTGAGGGTACCTTTGAGCGCCTCCGTTACTCTTTCGGAGGCGACCGCCCCAGTCAAACTGCCCGCCTGACACTGTCCTTCCGCCGGTTCACGGCTTGAAGTTAGAATTTCAATAACAGAAGAGTGGTATCCCAACGGCCGCTCCACGAAGACTGACGTCCTCGCTTCTTAGCGTCCCACCTATCCTGTACATCCGTTATCAAAATCCAATGTCAGGTTACAGTAAAGCTCTACGGGGTCTTTCCGTCCAGTCGCGGGTAATGTGCATCTTCACACATACTTCAATTTCACCGGGCCCCCTGTTGAGACAGCTCACAAGTCGTTACGCCATTCGTGCGGGTCGGAACTTACCCGACAAGGAATTTCGCTACCTTAGGACCGTTATAGTTACGGCCGCCGTTTACTGGGGCTTCGGTTCTCTGCTTCGGGTTTCCCCTAACACTTCCCCTTAACCTTCCAGCACCGGGCAGGCGTCAGCACCTATACGTCAGCTCTCGCTTTCGCAGATACCTGTGTTTTTGCTAAACAGTCGCTTGTGACTATTCTCTGCGACCTCTTTCGAGGCACCCCTTCTCCCGAAGTTACGGGGTCATTTTGCCGAGTTCCTTAACAGGGGTTCTCCCGTCCGTCTCAGGATTCTCTCCTCGCCCACCTGTGTCGGTTTCCGGTACGGGCACCTTCAGGCTCACTAGCAGCTTTTCTCGCCAGCGTGAACTCAGACGCTTCGCTACTTATTTTCGCTCCCCGTCACGCCTCAGCTTTTAGGACTGCGTACTTCACTACAGCCCAACCTCGACGCTTGGACGCGGTTGACCATCACCGCGCTCGTCTTATCCTTCTGTGTCACTGCTTCGCTCAATCGCCTGTCGGTGGTGCAGGAATCTCAACCTGCTGTCCATCGCCTACGACTTCCGTCCTCGGCTTAGGCCCCGACTTACCCTGGGTGGATGAACCTTCCCCAGGAATCCTTGGGCTTTCGACGCCCATGTTTCTCGCATGGGTCTCGCTACTCATACCGGCATTCTCTCTTCCATGCAGTCCACTGGTGCTCCCGCTCCAGCTTCCGCCCGCATGCAATGCTCCTCTACCGATGCTTACGCATCCCGCCGCTTCGGTGTTACGTTTTAGCCCCGTTACATCTTCGGCGCTGAACCACTCGACCAGTGAGCTATTACGCACTCTTTAAATGTGTGGCTGCTTCTAAGCCAACATCCTGGTTGTCTCTGCAATCCAACATCCTTTTCCACTTAACGTATACTTTGGGACCTTAGCGGACGATCTGGGGTGTTCCCCTTTTGACCGCGGAACTTATCTCTCGCGGCCTGACTCCCGGACATCAATTGTGCGGCATTCGCAGTTTGATAGGGTTCGGTAAGCTTTGTGGCCCCCTAGCCCATTCAGTGCTCTACCTCCGTCAATCTAATCCGAGGCTAGCCCTAAAGCTATTTCGAGGAGAACCAGCTATCTCCGGGTTCGATTGGAATTTCTCCGCTATCCACAGGTCATCCCCGCCTTTTTCAACAGACGTCTGGTTCGGTCCTCCATGAAACTTTACTTCCACTTCAACCTGCCCATGGATAGGTCACCCGGTTTCGGGTCTACGTCATGCAACTCGACGCCCTCTTCAGACTCGCTTTCGCTTCGGCTTCAGACCTTCAGTCCTTAACCTCGCTGCATAACGTAACTCGCCGGTCCGTTCTACAAAAAGTACGAGATCGCACCTTTATCGTGCTCTCTCTGCTTGTAAACACAGGGTTTCAGGTTCTCTTTCACTCCCCTCCCGGGGTTCTTTTCACCTTTCCCTCACGGTACTATGCGCTATCGGTCACTGGATCGTATTTAGCCTTGGAGGGTGGTCCCTCCTGCTTCCCACCGGATTTCTCGTGTCCTGCGGTACTCTGGTACCGGCTAGCCGTGTCCGCCTTTCGCTTACGGGGCTCTTACCCTCTCTGGCGGCGCTTTCCAGCGCTCTTCTTCTAAGCTTTCACGTACATGTCGCCGGCCCACAACCCCAGCCGACCGTAGTCTGCTGGTTTGGGCTCTTTCCCGTTCGCTCGCCGCTACTTAGGAAATCGATGTTTCTTTCTTTTCCTCCGGGTACTTAGATGTTTCAGTTCCCCGGGTGCCCTCTCCCCAGGCTATCTATTCACCTGGGAGTGACGGGACATTGCTCCCGCCGGGTTTCCCCATTCAGATATCCACGGATCTAAGCCTGCTTGCGGCTCCCCGTGGCTTTTCGCAGCTTGCCACGTCTTTCTTCGGCCTCCAGTGCCATGGCATCCACCCTGTGCCCTTAGTATCTTGATCGTCTTTCATACTCTCGTATGCTGAGAATCTTTCCTGAGACCAACTGCAAAATTGTTTCGCAACTGGTTGTTTTCTTCACAAGATGTTTTCCATCTGGTTGTGCAGTTTTCAAGGTGCAAATACCACACTGTCAGTGTGGATGGTGGGCTGAAGTGGACTCGAACCACCGACCTCTCGCTTATCAGGCGAGTGCTCTAACCAACTGAGCTATCAGCCCATATAAAAATTGGTGGAGATTAGCGGGATCGAACCGCTGACCTCCTGCTTGCAAGGCAGGCGCTCTCCCAGCTGAGCTAAACCCCCATATCTCTTCCGACAAGAAACAATCCCTGAAAACGATACAGCTTAGAGATTTCTCCGCATCCGCAACCGACAGTCTCTTCTTTGACGCTCTCGCGTCTTCAGTGCTTTACACTGTTTTCTTCTTCCACACAGTCTCCTGTGCTTCTTCGACCTAAAGATGAGCTCGGATGTTTCCATCCTCGCTTTCTCCCTAGAAAGGAGGTGATCCAGCCGCACCTTCCGATACGGCTACCTTGTTACGACTTCACCCCAGTCATTGGTCTCACCTTCGAAGGCTGACCCCTTTCGGTTATCTCACCCGCTTCGGGTGCTCCCAACTCCCATGGTGTGACGGGCGGTGTGTACAAGGCCCGGGAACGTATTCACCGCGGCATGCTGATCCGCGATTACTAGCAACTCCGACTTCATGTGGGCGGGTTGCAGCCCACAATCTGAACTGGGACCACTTTTATGAGATTCGCTCTACCTTACGGTTTCGCTCCTCTTTGTAGTGGCCATTGTAGCACGTGTGTAGCCCAGGTCATAAGGGGCATGATGATTTGACGTCGTCCCCACCTTCCTCCGAGTTGTCCCCGGCGGTCTCTCCAGAGTCCTCGCCTCTACGCGTTAGTAACTGGAAACAAGGGTTGCGCTCGTTGCGGGACTTAACCCAACATCTCACGACACGAGCTGACGACAACCATGCACCACCTGTCTCAGATTGAGCAAGCTCACACCGTATCTCTACGGCTTTACCTGGATGTCAAGACCTGGTAAGGTTCTTCGCGTTGCTTCGAATTAAACCACATGCTCCGCTGCTTGTGCGGGCCCCCGTCAATTCCTTTGAGTTTCAACCTTGCGGCCGTACTCCCCAGGCGGAATGCTTATTGTGTTTACTCCGGCACAGAAGGGGTCGATACCTCCTACACCTAGCATTCATCGTTTACAGCGTGGACTACCAGGGTATCTAATCCTGTTTGCTCCCCACGCTTTCGCGCCTCAGCGTCAGTTACAGTCCAGAAAGCCGCCTTCGCCACTGGTGTTCCTCCCGATCTCTACGCATTTCACCGCTACACCGGGAATTCCGCTTTCCTCTCCTGCACTCAAGCCCAGCAGTATCCAAAGCAATTCCCACCTTGAAAGCGGGACTTTCACTTCAGACTTACCAGGCCGCCTACGCGCCCTTTACGCCCAATCATTCCGGACAACGCTCGCCCCCTACGTATTACCGCGTTTGCTGGCACGTAGTTAGCCGGGGCTTCCTCCTATGGTACCGTCACTTGCTTCGTCCCATAGGACAAAGGTTTACGACCCGAAAGCCTTCTTCCCTCACGCGGCGTTGCTGGGTCAGGGTTCCCCCCATTGCCCAATATTCCCCACTGCTGCCTCCCGTAGGAGTTTGGACCGTCTCTCAGTTCCAATGTGGCCGATCACCCTCTCAGGTCGGCTACTGATCGTCGCCTTGGTGGGCCGTTACCTCACCAACTAGCTAATCAGACGCGAGCCCATCTCTCACCGGATTGCTCCTTTGACCCCTATGCCATGTGGCACTGTGGTCTCATGCGGTATTAGCGCATCTTTCGATGCGTTATCCCCCTGTGAAAGGCAGGTTGCTCACGCGTTACTCACCCGTCCGCCGCTAGAATCATTTCCGAGCAAGCTCTTCCTTGATCCCCGCTCGACTTGCATGTGTTAGGCACGCCGCCAGCGTTCGTCCTGAGCCAGGATCAAACTCTTGTGTTCAATCCTTTATCTCCTCTTGGTGTTCCGGTTTGCACCGGCTCACAAAAGATTCAAAACTCTTCTCAGAATTAACTGTCTTTTCCTTGCGTTTGCGTTTCTTTTCTCTATTCTGTATCGTTTTCAAGGATCGTTTCTGTGCAGCTTGCGAGAAGTTTTTCACTCGCTCGCTGACAGCTTGATTAGTATACCAAACTCCTCTCCCTTTGTCAACGCTTTTTGAAAAGTTTTTTGAGCGCCGCGAGGCATCTCTTCGCGCAAACCCGAACATTTCATTCGTAACATCCCATTCCCATTCGCGAAACCGCCCTGTTTTCATTCCACCTTCGCTCCAAATTCCACAAACAGCGAGGAAAATCCGTACATTCAGCAAAGAAAAAAAGTGCGCAGAAATCCGCGTTTCTGCGCACAAAAGATGCTTGAGGGCCCGTTTTTTCCGTTTTATTGAAAAAGTTGAGCGCCCTGTGTGGCCTGTTCCCGCTGGTTATCCTTGTAGGTATCGTACCATTCCGGCTTCTCGGTAGAGAAACGCTCGATAAACCAGTCGATCATCCTGACTGCGCCCTCCGGGTTCCCGGAATAAGCCGGGACCGCCAGGACCAGTCCGTCCGGATCGATGTTGTAGTCCAGCAGCCCGTACAGCGTATCCGCCGGGATCATGCAGACCACGCGGCCCGCCGCGCCGTCGGGGAGCTTGCCGCCCTCCAGATTGATGTCCTTCACGTCGATGGCGCCGCTGTCGATGTACTCCTGAAGCGACAGGAAGAGCCCGTCGTTCTCCGCGTAGCCCAGGGTCGTCGCGCGCGTGTAGGGCAGCAGGAACAGGTCGCCCTGCTGCGCCGCGACGTAGGTCGTAAACTGCATGGTGACGTTGTAGTCGTCCTGTGTGCCCATGGCGATGAGCATAAAGTTGAGCGCCTCCATGTCGGGGAAGGCCTCCTGCAGAGCGGGCATTTCCGCAGCCTCAAAGGCGTCCAGGTCCGCGCCGGCACGCACGACGTACATGTCGATCTTCTTGTCCGCCGGGGGCCGGTACGCGGTCATGTTGTAAATGAGATCCCAGGCGATGATGCTCAGGGCGATGAGCAGCACGTACTTCCAGGCGCTGTACGTGAAGTGGTGCTTCACGCGCGCCTTTGTAATCTTGTTGTCTACCATTCTCTGTGCTCCTTTATCCCGCGGGCAGCGTCCGTCACCGCCGGACGGCCGTTTCCGTCCCATGGCGTTTGGACGCGGGCCGCGGCGGCGTATAACAGATTTCAAAAAGCCATCCGGGCTGTGCCGGACGGCTTGCGAAAATCAGAGTTCGCGCGGCTTCATCGTCGGGAACAGCAGGACGTCGCGGATGGACGCCGAGTCGGTGAGCAGCATCACCAGGCGATCGACGCCGAAACCCAGGCCGCCCGTCGGGGGCATGCCGTACTCGAGCGCGTTGATGAAGTCCTCGTCGACCTGCGCGTTGACGCCCTGCGCGCGCTTCGCGGCAGCCTGGCGCTCAAAGCGCGCCCGCTGGTCGATGGGATCGTTCAGCTCGGTAAAGGCATTGCCGTACTCGCCGCCGTTGATGAAGAACTCGAAGCGTTCCGTGATGCCCGGCTCGCCGATCTTGCGCTTGGCGAGCGGAGAAATTTCCACCGGATAGTCGGTGATAAAGGTAGGCTGGATGAGCTCGTGCTCGACGAATTCGTCGAAGCACGCCGCGAGGCAGTCGCCGCGCGTGGCGTTCTTCTCCACGTGCACGCCCTTTTGGGATACCTCCAGACGCGCCTGCTCGTCCGTCTGCCAGGCATGGAAGTCCAGTCCGCTGTACTTCTTGACCGCGTCGGCCATGGTGATGCGCGGCCAGGGCGCGGTCATGTCGATCTCCTTGCCCTGATAGGGAACCTTGAGCGTGCCGCACACCTTTTCGGTGACGTACGCGTACAGTTCCTCGACCAGCCGCATGACGTCGTTGTAATCCGCAAAGGCCTGATACAGCTCCACGGAGGTGAATTCCGGGTTGTGGCGCGTGTCCATGCCCTCGTTTCGGAAGATGCGGCCGACCTCGTACACCTTCTCAAACCCGCCCACGATCAGGCGCTTCAAGTAGAGCTCCGTCTCGATGCGCAGGTACATGTCGATGTCCAGCGTGTTGTGATGGGTGATGAAGGGACGCGCGTCCGCGCCGATTTCCAGCGTGTGCAGCACGGGGGTGTCCACCTCGAGGAAGCCGCGCGCATCGAGAAACTCGCGGATGTGCCGGATGATCAGCGAACGCTTGATGAACGTATCGCGCACCTCGGGGTTGACGATCATGTCCACGTAGCGCTGGCGGTAACGCAGGTCGGTGTCCCTGAGGCCGTTCCACTTTTCAGGCAGGGGCTTTAAGGACTTGCACAGCAGCGTGATCTCGCTCGCGTGCACCGAAATTTCGCCCGTCTTGGTCTTAAAGACCGTGCCGCGAACGCCCACCAGATCGCCGATGTCGTAGGTCTTGAACTCCGCGTAGGCCTCTTCGCCCACGTCGTCGCGGCGCGCGTAGAACTGGATGTCCCCTTTGCCGTCCAGCAGGTGCGCAAAGGAGGCCTTGCCCATGATGCGCCGCGAGACCATGCGCCCGGCAATGGAAACTTCCTTGCCCTCGAGCGCCTCGTAGCCGGAGACGATTTCCTCTGAGGTATGCGTGCGGTCGTAACGGGTCAGCTTATAGGGGTCGCGCCCTTCTTCTACGAGGCGCTGCAGCTTCGCGCGGCGAATCTGTTCCTGCTCGCTCAGTTCCCGCGAAGCCGCTTCGAGGGGCGTGTTCTGTTCGTCCATGGGCGGACGCCTCCTTTGTTTTGAATTCTCCGTTTACTGGAGGAAGATGTCCTCGATGCGAACCTTCCAGGGGCCGCTGGGCGTCTGCACGACGACCTCCTCGCCCTTGTGGCGGCCCATCAGCGCCGCGCCGACCGGCGATTCGTTGGAAATCTTGTTGTTCATCGGGTCGGCCTCCGGGCCGCCGACGATGGAGTATTCCTCCTCGTCGCCCTCCTCGACGTCCACGATCTTGACGGTCGTTCCGAAGCCGACGACGTCCGTGTTGATGTCCGCCTCGTCCATGACGATGGCGTTGCGGATGGTATTTTCCAGCTCAGCGATCTTCTGCTCGAGGTTCGCCTGCTCGTTCTTCGCGGAATCATACTCTGCGTTCTCGCTCAGGTCGCCGAACGAGATCGCCACCTTGATCTGCTCCGCGATCTGGGTGCGCCGGGTGGTCTTGTTGTACTCCAGCTCGTCCATCAGCTTCTTGAGGCCTTCCTGGGTGACAACCTGATGCTTGACTTCATTGGCCATGATTCAAAACTCTCCTTTTAAGCGTGCGAGAAGCGCACAGATGAAATGACGCACCGGACAGAACCTGTCCGGCGCTTGCTCATATCGGTGGTTAGAGCGCGCATGCGCCCCCTTCGCCTATCATGGTTCCCTATTATAATCCATAATCATCGTCCCTGTCAACCGATGCCGCGCAACTTACCACTGACCCAGCAGGCATTCGCGCAGCGCCTCGTAGGTCGTGGCGCCGTTAGCCCGCTCGCGGATGCGCGCGGCGCCCTTCAGCCCCCGCACGTACCAGGCGATGTGCTTTCGCATTTCCCGCATGGCGACCGCCTCGCCCTTTAATGCCAGCAGCATGCGCGCGTGGCGAAGCGCCGTCTGCACGCGCTCCTGCGCCGCAGGCTCGCGGCCCGCGAAGAGCCAGGGATTGCCCATCGCCCCGCGCCCTACCATCACCGCGTCGCAGCCCGTCTCCCGCATCCTGCGCGCGGCGTCCGCGAGCGACAAAATGTCGCCGTTTCCGATGACCGGGATTTTCACCGCGCGCTTTAAGCGGGCGACGGCTTCCCAGTCGGCGCTGCCCGCGTAAAACTGCCTGCGCGTGCGCGCGTGCAGCGTCAGCGCCATGACGCCCGCGTCCTCCAGCCGCCGCCCGAGCGACTCGTAGACGGCGTGCTCCTCGTCCCAGCCCATGCGCAGCTTGACCGTCACCGGCAGGTCGACCGCCCTGACCACCGCCGCGGCGACGGCGACCGCGAGGTCCGGGTCGCGCAGCAGGCCGCTTCCCTCGCCGCTGCCCGCTATTTTGGGCGCGGGGCAGCCCATGTTGAGATCCACCAGGCAAAAGCGCCCGCTCTGCGTCAGCCGCCTCGCGGCCTCCGCCATCAATTCAGGCTCCTTGCCGAAGAGCTGCAGGGCGACCGGCCCTTCCTGAGGCGACGTGAGCAGCAGCTCGCGCGCGGCCCGGTTGCCGGGGGGCGCAAGCAGCATGCCCTTGGCGCTGACCATCTCCGTATAGGTGAGCGCGCAGCCCATCTCACGACAAAGCAGGCGGAACGGATAGTCCGTCACGCCTGCCATGGGCGCCAGAAATACGTTTCCTTTGAGGTGCACTTTTCCGATGTACATGGCGTTTCCTCTACGATAGACTTTCGATGAGCTGCAGATTGCTGATTTTCCATTGGCCGTTTACGCGGGTGAGCGTCGCGCGGTAGCGCGCCTTGGGCCACGCGGGGGGCTCAAGCGCCGCCTCGCCGCCCGCGGCCACGACCTCTTCACGCTTGGCGGACTTCACCTTGCCGTCGATGGAGGGAATCTCCTCAACGAAGTCCGCGCGGGCGACCGTCTCCCACGGCCAGCTCCACATCCACTCCATCGTCACGCGGTGGTCGAATCCGCGCACGTCGTAGTTCGCGTAGGGCGACGCGTCGCTCATGCCCACGCGCAGGCGCTCGTCGCTCTCCAGGTAATCGCGCTTAAAGAACTTCGTGAGCTCCGAAGCGTCTTCCTGCATCAGGACGACGCCCGCCCGCGCCTTCATGCCGTCGGTGAGCAGGATGTGGATGTTCGTCGCGTTCATGGACATGTAAAAGGCCACGATGAGCAGCGCGGAGATCACCGTCACCCAGAAAAGGCGCGATGTAATAAAGAACAGGAACCTGCGTAAATACTTCACGTTTCGCCCTCCAGGAGTTTATTCCCCGCCGGTCAGCCGGCGTATCGCCTTTGCGTCCATCTCCGGGCTGAGCGCGCGCATCCGCCCGGCGATCCTTGCGCGCGCCTCGCCTTGCGAAAGGCCGCACGCGCCCCATTCCCCCGGCATCCAGGCGTCCACCCTCGTGTACTCGATGGACGGCCAGCCCATCTCCTCGCCGCTCGGCGCGAGCTTCGGCACGGTGCCGCTGGGCGTGATGCGCATTTCCCCCTGAAGACGCGAAAGCGCCGCTTCAAAACGGGACTTCTCCGCCTTTCCCACGCGAAGACGCGCGGTCAGCTCGTGGCGCGGCCAGGCCGCGCGCTCCTCAAAGCATCGAAAGACCCTTCGCGTCATGGGATCCAGGTTCCCCGCAAGGTAGCGCGCCTCCAGATCGTCGTGCGTCTCAAACGCCGCGCGGAACACCGGGTACCACGCGGGCGAGATCAGCGCCGCGCGCCCCCGGAAGACGCGCGCATAGGCGCCGTCCCGCTCCCGCGCGATGCGGTCCTTCCAGTCCCAGGGATCCAGCTCGTCCCCGCGATGCCAGGCGGCGGGATCGGTCGCCGCCTCCAGCGACGGCAGCCCGGCGCCTCCGCCGAAGCTCATGAAGCCCATCTGCGAGAGCAGCTCCAGCATTTGCCCGTAGGTCGTGACGCGCACGCGCCCACCGCCTTCCTTCTTCTTTCGTTTCAGGGCGCCGCCGCGCTTTGCATTTAGTATACACCGCGCGCGCCCTCATAAGCAATGACGAAATAAATCCTCGTTTTCCTGCATGTAGTATGGCGCGGCGCCGGGAAACAATACGGGACGCCGGCGAAAGCGCCGAGCGTCCCGATCTTTTTATGCCTGCGCGGCCGCCTGTGCGTTCTCCGCCTCCGTCAGGCGCCGCACGAGGATTTCCAGCACGCGCCGGGCGTCCGTCTTCGTGACCGTGACCGACAGATTGCCGTACTCGAACGCGTCGCCCTCCTGCGGGATGCGGCCCATGCGCTCCAGCACCCAGCCGCCGACCGTGCTCGCCTCGCTCTCGTCGCTCAGGTCGAACAGCTCCTCGACCTTGTGCAGCTCCTCGCTGCCGACGATGCGCCAGGTGTCCTCCGAAAGCTGCTGAATGGGCTCCACGACCTCGTCGTGCTCGTCCCAGATCTCGCCCACCAGTTCCTCCAGGATGTCCTCCATGGTCACGATGCCGACCGTGCCGCCGAACTCGTCGGTGATGACCGCCATGTGCGACTTGTTCTTTTGCAGCATGCGCAGCAGCTCCGCGATCTTGATGGACTGCGTGATGAACGTCGCGGGCTTGATGACCGAATCGAGCGGATGCCCGCCCTTGACCACGTCGTTGAAAAAGTCCTTGTGGTGGATGATGCCCACGATGTCGTCGATCGATTCCTCGTACACCGGCAGGCGCGAATAGCCCGTGTCCGCGAACGTGTCTGCGATCTCGTCCAGCGTCGCTTCCTTGGACACGGCGGTCACGTCCACGCGGGGCGTGAAGATGTCCACCGCCTTGAGGTCGTTGAAGCCGATGGCGCTGCGGATGAGCTCGCTCTCCTGTTCGTCGATGCCGCCCTCCTGCTGCGCTTCCTCCACGATGGTGAGCAGCTCCTCCTCGGTCATGCCGGGGCTGTCGTCCGTGTGAAACACGCGCGAGAGCAGGCGCTTCCACTGGGAAAAGAGGAAGTTGAGGGGGGTGAAGAGCACGATCAGCACGCGCATCACGGGCGCGGAGAGCATCGCGAACTTCTCCGGGGATTCCTTGGCCAGGCTCTTGGGCGATATCTCGCCGAAGACGAGCACCACCACCGTCATGATGACCGTGGAAAGGGAGACGCCCGCGTCGCCCAGCCACCCGACGAACAGCACCGTCGCGAGCGACGCGGAGGTGATGTTCACGATGTTGTTGCCGATCAGGATGGTCGAAAGCAGCTTGTCGTAGTCCTGCGACAAATTGAGTACCAGCTGCGCCCGCTTGTCGCCGTCGGACGCCATGTTTTTGATCCGTATTCGGTTCAGGGATGAAAACGCCGTCTCCGTCGCTGAAAAGTACGCGGATAAAGCCACCAGCACGAGAAGCGTGCCGATCAATATGCCACTGCCCATGGAAAAAACTCATTCCTCCTACAGAAAATCACGTTACAGGCGGTCAGAAAGATACGGGGTTGCCGCAATCAGGACCTGTAACGGATCACCGGGGTGTTGAGCACGACCTTGGGAACGCGGCAGATACAATCCGGTAAAGGCGGTTCGTCCATAACGGCTGATTTCATCTCCCTCTTTTTATAACGATGCTTTAGTATATCAAAAAACGCGCCGCGTTGCAAGGGGCGCGTTCCCGCCGCGCCCGTCCGGTTAAAAGTAATCGGAGAAGTACGGCTGCTCTAGCGGGATGATCCCTTCGAGCAGGCGGATGGCCGTGTCGCAGGCGGTGATTTTTTCGATGCGGCGCAGGTACGAGGGCCGCCTGTAGCCCATGAGCATCGTGCACAGCGTGCGGATGGAGAGCGCAACGTTGAGGCCCTCGGTGCAGTCCCGCTGGCAGACGGTGTTGCCCTCGTCGTCCCAGGTGACGGAGAAGTCGCCCCGGTTCCACTCGGCCATGGGGTCTTCGAGGAAAAAGTGCAGCTTGCGCCCGCTGGGCCGCATGGCGAACGGGTAGTCGAGGATGAAGCGCTCGAAGTCCACGATGCGCGCCATGAAGTAGGGGCGGATGCTCTCGTAGATCTCGCTGTCCTCCAGCAGAAAGGCCATGGGCTCGTTGGTGTAGTTGTAGCCCTTGACCTTTTCGATCATCGAGAAGTGCGCGCCCACGTAGTTCCACAGGCCGTGGCGCGCCTCCTGGCTCAGGTAGATCAGCTCCTTGATCTTGAAGACGTCCTCCTCGAGCAGGTAGACCACATAGCCCTGCGCCACGTGCTCCTGGTCGTAGTAGAGCGCGACGACGATGTCGTCCGTGTCCCAGCGCCAGTATTCCTCCCACGCGAGGTCGTCGCGCAGCAGCATGCCATGGCGCTGGCGCGTATAGCGGTCGTGCAGCTCCAGGTAGTCGGGGTGGTTGTCGCTGACGCGCTCCACCATGCCAGGCACGTCCACGAACTTGGGAAGCTGCGTGTCCTTGATGGTGTAGCTCATCTTGTCGGAGATGATCTCCCAGCCCATCTTGCGGTAGAAGGGGATGGAATACGGGTACAGGAAGGAGATGGTCTGGCGGTTTTCGCGCATCTCCTCCAGCACGCGGCGCACCAGTGCGTGCATCAGGCCCATCTTGGTGTATTCGGGGTAGGTCGCCACGCCCGTGATGCCGCCCATGTCGTAAATCCTGCCGTGGATGTTCACCTTCATGGGATACACCGCGATCTGCGAGGCCAGCTTGTCCCCGTCAAACCAGCCGATCACGTTCGCCCGGTCTAGGACGGGCGATTTCGACTGGCGAATCTCCTCTTCATCCCAGCCGATGCTCTTGAGCTCTTTATCCGTAACCTGAAACGCATAGCGCAGCAGCGCGTTGAACTGCGTCAGGTGCTCCTTCGTCACGTGCTTCAGGGTAAGCCTTTCCCGGATGCTGTTTCTGTTCATAAGAATAAGCCCCTCTCTTTATCACAAGGATAATACAAGCGAAGGGGCTTTGGCAAGGGGGAAATGCTGCCTGGCGCCCCCGCGCGGCCGTTTTCACGAGCCCGTGGAGCGGTAGTGGCGCATGCCCAGCCGCCACACGCCGTAGCAGGGCAGCAGAAACCAGAGGGAAAGCAGCGGGCACAGCGCGTTCAGCAGGCTTTGCTGCCTGCCCGTCAGGTAGAGCAGCGGATAATACTGAAACAGTGCCAGCGGCACGGTGAACGTGAGCAGGCGCAGCACGCTTTCGCCGTAGACGGAAAGCGGGTACATGCCGAACTCCCGGCCGCCGTCCGTGAAGATGTTCATGAACTCCAGCCCGTCGGTCGTGAAGAAGCACAGCCCCGCGTACAGCACGAACAGCCCCGAAAAGACCGCCGTGCCGCAGAGCACCATCAGCGCGAGCACGCCCACCCGGTCCGCCGTCCACGCGACGCCGCTTGCGGGCAGCGCGTAGCAGAAGATCAGCAGCGCCTGCAAAAGCCTGCCCACCTTCGACAGCTCGACCTTGGAGGCGAGCACCTGAAAGACCTCGTTTCGGGGGCGCACCAGGATGCGGTCGAACTCGCCGTTGCCGATCATCTGCGCGAACGTGTCGAATCCGCGCACGAAGCACTCCGCGAGGGAAAAGGCCATCAGCACCACCGCGAAGCAGAGCAGCACCTCGCTGAACGAAAAGCCCTGCACGGCGTGAAAGCGGGTCATCATGAAGTACACGCCTAAAAAGGCGGTGAACGAGGTCAGAAACTGCCCCACGACGGTGAGGAGAAAGGAGGTCCGGTACTGCATCTGGCTCTTGAGGTGGATGGACAGGTATCGAAGGTAGATTTTCATGGCATCAGCCTCCCTGTACGACGACGCGGCGCAGCGAGACGCGCATCAGCCCAACGCCGAGCGCCAGCAGCGCCGCGAGCCAAAACACCTGCAGGCACACCGCGCGCGCCATCTCCGCGCCCGCGATGTTGCCGCTGTAGATGCGAAAGGGCAGGTTCTGCATGCCCGCAAACGGCGTCAGCTCCACGATGTGCCGCACCCGATCCGGCAGGAAGGGCAGCGGAATGATTCCGCCGGTCAGAAATTCGGTCAGCGACAGCGCGACGATGCGGATGCCCAGCGGGTTGAGCGTGTAGAACGTGGCGATGTACACCAGCATGCAAAAGGCGTTGACCAGCAGCGCGGCGAGCGCCATCGTCAGAAGGAACATGGAAAACGCCGCCGCGCCGTCCGGCAGCGACATGCCGTAGGGCGCGGGCAAAAACGCCGCCACGACGAGGATCGGCGCGCAGCGCAGCACCGCGCGGCTGAGCCGCAGGGCGATGTTCTTCGTAAACCACATGCCGTACAGGTCGAGCGGACGCGAAAGCTCGTAGGCGATGTTGCCGCGCGTGATGATTTCAAAGATTTCGTTGTCGAAAATCCAGGGGGCGAACAGCGCCAGAAACGCCTGCTGCAGCCAAATGTAGGCCGAAAGCTGCGAAAGCCCCATGGGGAAGTCGGCGGGGCTGGCCTGATAAAACGCGCGAAACAGCAGGATTTCCATCGCGCCCCACGCGAACTGGGTCGCCACGCCCGCGGCGGCTGCGGCGCGGTATTGGAGCCCCGCGGAAAAGCGGATGCGGAAAAAGCTCAGATACTTTTTCATATGTGGAAGTCCTCGTAGAGCCGCGCGACCATTTCCTCCGCAGAGGAGCCGGTCACGGAAAGGTCCTGAATCTCCGCCGTGCGCGAGATCGCCTCGATCGCCCCGGAGACGGCGAGCGTCTGCGTGTCCACCTCCACCGCGGCGCGGCCCTGCTCGTCGCTCAGCACCCGCATGCCCGGCACGGGCACGACGGCGCCCGTGCCGTAGGTGATCGTGAGGGTGCGCTTTTGCGAATAGCGCGCCTTCAGCGATTCCAGCGAGCCGTCCAGCAGGATGCGCCCTTTGCCGATGAGCAGGATGCGCTCGACCAGCGCCTCGATGTCCTGCATGTCGTGCGTGGTGAGGATGACGGTGGTGCCGCGCTCGCGGTTGATGCGGCGCACGAAGTCGCGCACCGCGAGCTTGGAGACGGCGTCCAAACCGATCGTCGGCTCGTCCAGGAAGAGGATGCGCGGGCTGTGCACCAGCGAAGCGGCGATTTCACAGCGCATGCGCTGGCCCAGCGAGAGCTGGCGCGCGGGCGTCCTGAGGATCTGCGAAAGGTTCAGCATCTGCGTCAGCTCGTCCAGATTCCGCCGGAATGTCCTTTCGTCCACGCGATAGATGTCGCGCAGCAGCTCCATGCTGTCGATCACGGGCACGTCCCACCAGAGCTGGCTCCGCTGGCCGAACACCACGCCGATGTGCGCCACGTGCTCGCGGCGCTCCTTCCAGGGCGTCCGGCCGTCGATCACGCATGTTCCGCTGTCCGGCGTCAGGATGCCGCTCATGACCTTGATGGTGCTGGACTTTCCCGCGCCGTTGGGGCCGATGTAGCCCACCATCTCGCCGTCCCCGATTTTGAAGGACACGTCCCGCAGCGCCTCGATCCGCGTGTACTCGCGGTGGAACAGCGCCTTGACCGCCCGGCCGAAGCCCGCGTCCCGGCGGGCCACCCGGAACGTCTTGTTGATCCCCGAAAGCTCGATCACGTCAATCCCCCCTTCACAAAAAAGCGTTCGTTACAAGACAAGGAAAGATATATTACCATCATAAAGTTTTTTTGTCAACCAAAAGACGACAAAAATCCGGGGATTTCGCGCAAAATGAGCATCCGCCTGCACGAGATCCCCGGAAGGAACGACCAAGAGGCCCGCCCCTTGAGCGGGTCGCGGGGCAGCGCCCCACGCCCGTCCACTTTTCTTTATGACCTGCCCAGCACCCGCAGCGCTTCCTCGCAGGCGTGCTCGGCCGTGAAGCCGAACTGCTCGAACAGTACCTTCGCCGGAGCCGAAGCGCCGTAGTGATCCAGCCCGATCACCGCGCCGTCCATGCCGACGTACTTATACCAGGGCATCGAAACGCCCGCTTCCATCGCCACGCGCGCGCGCACGGCGGAGGGCAGCACGCGCTCCCTGTAGGCCGCGTCCTGCGCGTCGAACAGCTCCATGCAGGGCATCGACACCACGCGCGCGTCCACGCCCTTTGCGCGCAGCAGCTCGCGCGCGCCCATCACCTGCTCCACCTCGGAGCCGGAGGCCATCAAGATCACGTCCGGCGTCGCCTTCTCGCTGTCCGCGAGCACGTAGCCGCCCTTCAGGGCCGCCTTGCCGCTGCCCTCGTACTGCGGCAGGTTCTGGCGCGTGAGCACCAGGCAGGTCGGCAGGCCGTTTTGCAGCGCGACCTCCCAGCCCGCGGTAGTCTCCTTGCCGTCCGCAGGGCGGAAGACCAGCAGGTCCGGCACCGCGCGCAGGCCCGCCAGGTGCTCCACCGGCTCGTGCGTCGGGCCGTCCTCGCCCACGCCGATGGAATCGTGCGTGAGGATGTAGGTGACCGGAATCTTCATCAGCGCGCTCATGCGCATAGCGTTCTTCATGTAATCGCTGAACACGAAGAAGGTCGCCGCGTAGGCGCGAAGCCCGCCGTGCAGGGCGATGCCGTTGCAGATCGCGGCCATCGCGTGCTCGCGCACGCCGAAGTGGATGTTGCCGCCCGCGTAATTCTCCCTGGAGAAGTCGCCCGCGCCCTTGATGTCGCTCTTGTTGGAGGGCGCCAGGTCGGCGGAGCCGCCGAAGAAGTTGGGCACCATCTGGCTCAGCTTGTTGAGCGCCGTGCCGGAGGTCGCACGCGTCGCCGCCGGCCCCTCGTACCGCCACAGGTCCGCTTCCGCCTCGATGTCGACCGGCAGCTTGTCCGCGTGCCAGAGCGCCCATTCCTTCGCGAGCTCCGGATATTCCGCCGCGTAGCGGGCAAACAGCGCGTCCCATTCGGCTTCGTCCTGCGCGCCCTGGGCGATCTTTTCCGCCGCGTGCGCGTAGACCGCGTCCTCCACGGCGAAGCTCTCCTGCGGCATGCCGAGGAACGCCTTCGTCGCGGCGAGGTTTTCTTCGCCCAGCGGTTCGCCGTGCGCGCTCGCCTTGCCCGCCTTGGCCGGGCAGCCGTAGCCGATGACCGTCGGCACCACGATCAGCGAGGGGCGCGCGTCCTGCTTCGCCGCCTCGACCGCCGCGGCGATCTCGTCCGCGTCGTTTCCGTCCGAAACCTTCTGCACGTGCCAGCCGTAGGCGCTAAAGCGCGCGGGCACGTCCTCGCGCATGGCGATGTCCGTGTCGCCCTCGATGGAAATCTCGTTGTCGTCGTACAGCAGGATCAGCTTGCCAAGGCCCAGCGTGCCCGCCAGCGAAGCCGCCTCGGAGGAGATGCCCTCCATCATGCACCCGTCGCCGCAGACCGCGTAGGTATAGTGGTTCACGATCTCATAGCCCGGGCGGTTGAACTTCGCCGCCAGGTGCGCCTCGGCCATCGCGAAGCCGACGGCGTTCGCCACGCCCTGGCCCAGCGGGCCGGTCGTGGTTTCCACGCCCGCGGTATGGCGGTACTCGGGGTGGCCGGGGGTCTTGGAGCCCCACTGACGGAACTGCTTCAGGTCGTCCATCGTCAGGCCGTAGCCGTACAGGTGCAGCAGCGTGTAGAGCAGCGCCGAGGCGTGGCCGGAGGAGAGCACGAAGCGGTCGCGGTTCTGCCAGCTCGGGTTCTTGGGGTTATGGCGCATTTCCTTCTGCCACAGCGCGTAGGCCATGGGCGCCATGCCCATCGGCGCGCCCGGATGGCCGGATTTGGCCTTTTGCACGGTGTCCGCCGCCAGCACGCGGATGGTGTCGATGCAGCGCTTGTCCATCGGTGTCATTTCAAAACTCCCTTTCTCTTGTCCGTCTTCTCTGTCGCGTTTATGCCGTTATCGTCCGCCTGAGCGGCGAAAGGTCGAGCCCTTCGCAGTCCGAAAGCGCGTCCAGCAGCAGCCCCAGCATCCTTCGGGCGCCGCCCGGAACGTCCGACTCGCAGTTGACCGGCAGCACCGGATCGTGCACCGAAAGGCGCGCGAGCACCCAGCCGGCGTCCGTCTTCCCGTCCAGGTCGAACGACACGCGCACGCCCTCGTAATTGTCCGGCGCGAGGCGGCCGCCGTGCGCGGGCGCGTAGGCGGTAAACGCCTCGACCGCGCGCTGCCCCGCCGCGCGGAAGTCCGGCGCGGTGATGTCGATGCGCACCTCGCGGGCCTCCACGGGCTCCGAAAGCCCGGCGATGAAGTCCCCAATGTCGCCGCCCGCGGCCTTTTTCTGCATGGCTGCGACGATCAGCCGCGTCACCAAGTACATGCCGTCGTCCAGAAAATAGTTTTCGCGCAGCGCCGCGTGGCCGCTCGTCTCGATGGCGAGCGGGCAGTCCACGCCCGCCTCGTTCAGCCGCACCGCCTCGTCGATGACGTTGCGGTAGCCGCGCTTGAAGCGGTGATGCGCGCCGCCGCGCTCCCGGATGAACGCGGCGAGCCCGGAAGAGGTGACCGAATCCGTCACGACCGTGATGCCCGGGCGCTCCTTGAGCAGGATGGCCGAGATGAGCGCGATCAGGCGGTTGCGGTTAATTTCGCGCCCCGCGGAATCCACGATGGCCGCGCGGTCGCAGTCCGTGTCGAAGATGACGCCCAGATCCGCCCCGCTTTCCTTCACCGCGCGCGAGACGGCGTGCATCGCCGCTTCGTCCTCGGGGTTGGGAATGTGGTTCGGGAAGCGCCCGTCCGGCTCCAGGTACTGGCTGCCGCGCGTGTCCGCGCCCAGCTCCCGCAGCAGCCGCTCGTAAAACCCGCCCGCGCCGTTGCCCGCGTCCACCGCAACGTGCAGGCCGGAAAGGGGACGCTCCCCGCCGCCGAGCGCGCCGCGCACCCACGCCGCGAGCTGCCCCGCGTAGACGGAAAGGAAGTCGATCTCCCGCGCGTCTGCGGGGCCCTCCGGCACGTCCTCTGCGTCCCGCAGCATCGCCTCGATGTCCGCGCCCACGAGCCCGCCGCGCGCGGTGAAGAACTTGAGCCCGTTGCGGTACCAGGGGTGGTGGCTGGCGGTGATCATGACCGCGCCGTCGGCCATGAAGCCCTCCGTCACGGTCGTCATGAACATCGCGGGCGTCGTGCAAAGCCCGCAGGAGAGCACCTTCGCACCCGCCGCCGTCAGGCCCTGCGCGGCGGCCAGCGCGAGCGGCTCGCCCGTCACGCGCGAGTCGCGCCCGACCGCGACGACCGGATGTTCCTTCGCGCAGCCGCTGCTTCGCAGGAAGCGGATGAACGCCGCCCCCAGCGCGCGCGCCGCCGCCTCGGTCAGCACGGCGGGGTGCCCCTCGCGCGCCACCGCGTCGCCGCGCACGTCCGTACCGCTCTTCAGGGAAAGCCATTCCTCGTGCATGTCGTAACCTCCCGGTCTTATTTCAGTCCTGCTGCCTGCCCGGCACCATGGACTGCATCCTGCGCATGTAATGGTACAGCGGCGCAAGCGCGCGCAGGTCGCGACGGAGCCGCTCCACGATCTCGCCGGAGAAGATGAGCGAGAGGTCTTCCTCCGGATTCGTGGCCTGATGAAAGTAAAAGCCCTTCTTGTTGTAGATGGGTTTGAGCTGCTCGGGCAGCGCCTCCGGGACGGCGAGCTTTTTATAGTCCGGCCCCTCGAGCACGAAGCGGCCCGCGAAGTCCTCCGCGTTCAGGATCGCCAGCATTTCCTCCGGATGGCTCAGCATCCGCGCGCGCAGCACGTCCATCACGGGCTTGTTGGCGGCATACGCGCCGCATCCCCAGCTGCTCGACTCGGGATATGCGTCCCAGTACAGGCCGAAGATCTCGCTGCGCGGCTCGCCCGCGCAGCGCCAGCCGATCCATACGTGGTCGCGGTAGGGCGACTTGTCGCGCGAAAAGCGCGTGTCGCGCCGGAGCCGGGAACAGACGCCCGAGGGCCGCGTGTCCAGCTCCGGGTCGATCTCCTGAATCACCGGGGTGAGCGCCTCGCACAGCGCGTACAGCGGGCGCTTCACATAGCGCTCGTACTCCGCGCGATGCTCCTGAAAGTATGCCGTGCTGTTGTTAAAGCGGATCGACAGCAGAAATCCGATCATTTCCTGCGGAAACCCCTCAAACATGCCGCGCCTCCTTCCGTATGATAGGCCGCTCCGACGCCTGCGCGGCGGCAGCCCAAACATGCGCATTATACCATTTTTCGCGCGCCGCGTACAGGGGGGTGAGCCGCGCGTGCGCGCCCGTAAACACATTCATTGTATTGCAACCAGGCCTTTTGCGCAAGCAGACATCTTGCGGTCTTTTTTGTGCGACTTGTCCCCGCGCGCCCAAAACGCAAGCGCGCCGCAGTTTTGCTGCGGCGCGCTAAATGCGTTGTCCTCTTACTTTCTGCGGCGGCCGCGCTTCGCGTCCGGCTCCCCGTCCTCATACGGGTCTTCCTCGTACGGGCCGTCGTCCAGCCATTCGTCGTCCGTCTTTTTCGCCGGAATCGCCTTCGGCTCGCTGCGGGTCAGCCGGTAGCTGCCCGTGCCGCCCTGCATGAGCAGCTTGTCCTGCTCGCTGAGTTCGCCTTCCTTTTTGGCGCTCTCGCGGATGCGGCTGAGCAGCTCACGGTCGTAGAGCACGGTCTTGTCCATGTCCTCCGGCGGCGTTTCAGGCTGCTCCGCGCCTTCCTCTTCGTAATCGTCCTCGTAGTCGTCGATAAAGTCGTCCGCAGACTTCTTCTTTCCGAACAGACCGCCGAAGAGCCCCTTCTTTTCCTTCGCCGCGCCCTGCTTTCCGGCGCGCAGCGCCGTCCTTTCCCGTGCCGGACGCGCCGGCTCCTCGTCGTAGTCGTCCTCGTCTTCCTCCGCCCCGTCAGAGCCCGGTTCGTCCGCCGCAGATGCCTGCGCGTCATCGTCCGCTTCGGCTTCCGCCTCGCCGTCCTCCGGCTGCCGGCCGGTGGCGTCCTCAATGGGCCGGGTGCGTCCGCGCTGCGGCCTTTCCGAGCCTTCGTCCGCTTCCTCTTCCACGGACGCGTCAAGCGCCTGCGCCTCACGGGCGTCCTCGCCCCAGTCCTCGCGCTCCACGTCGCCGAGGTCCACGCGCTCGCGCTGCGGGCGCCTGCGCCGCTGCGCGCCGGGACGGCTGGTATATCTGCGGCTCCCGCCGCGTTCAAAGCCGTCCATCGCCGCGGCGTGCGTGCCGGAAGATTTGCGCCTGCCCGCGAGGATGAGCACCAGCACCGCCGCCAGCGCCACGACGAGCAGGCCCGCCACCACGTAGAGGATCGTCAAGCCGATGGAACCCGTCTTCTCAGGGGCGGCCGTCGGCTCCGGCTCGAGGGTCACGATCGGGGCGATGGTCGGCGGCGGGGTCACGGGCTCCGCCGTGGGCGCCACGTAGGCGATCATGAGCTCAGGCGAGCTGAACCGCTGCTCGACCGCCTCCTCCTGCCCCTCCACCTGCAATTTGTACACGGCGGTAAACTGGAATGTGCCTTCCATGCTGACCGTGAATTCGCGGACGATCTGCGCTTCCTCGCCCGCGGGCAGCGACTCGATGGTCGCCACCTTCGTCTTGCCCTGGTACAAGTCGATATTCGCTCCGTCCACGGTGCCGATGTTCCTGACCGTCACCGCGAAGGCGACCGTCGCGGGCTTGTCGCGGATGACCGTCTGCCCGGCCTGCGCCGTGACCTCTAGGTTCAGCGCCCGGTCCGTGTCCAGCGCGACGACGCTCACCTTGTTGGACGCGTTTTCAATCGTGCCGCCCGCGCTGCTGTCGCCCGTCACCGTGAACGAGTGGTCGGCGGATTCCTGCACGGTGAATTCCTTTTCGACCGTCTTTTCTTCGCCGGGCTTGATCTCCAGGCCCGATTCGATCACGCCCAGCACGCTGTCCGTGATCTGCATGCCGGTGTAGGTGATGTTGCCGGTATTCTTGAGCTTGAGCACCAGTTTCGCCTTGTCGCCGGGCATTACGCCCGTGACGTTCTCGCCCGTGAGCGTGAGATCCAGGCCGCCCGTCGCGACCTCCAGCGTCTTCTGGGCCATGTTGGCGATGGTGAGCACCTTGTCCGAGCCCTCGGCGCGGTAGGTGACCTTCGGCTTAAACGTCACCTTTTTCTTGCCCATCGTATAGGTATACTCGCGCGTCACCTTGTCGCCCGGCTCGATGCGGCTGACGTTGATCTTGTCGTTGGTCAGCTTCGTGTTGGTGATCTGCACGTTGGTCACCGCGACGTTGCCCGTGTTGGACAGCGTGTAGGTAAGCACGACCTCCTGCCCCGCCTGCGCGGGGTTGGGCGTCACGGAGTAGCTCGCCGTAAGCTTGGGCGTGGGCGCGTCCTGCTGAATGGCGACCGCGATGGTCTTGTTGACCTGAACGGGGTCCCCCTCGCCCGCCGAGAGCTCGTAGCGCAGCGCGAAGCGAAGCTTCCCCTCCTCCATCTGTTCCTTGGTGACGTTCCACGTGCCGTTCCAGCTCTGGGACTGTTTCGCTTTGAGCGTGACATCGGTGAAATCGCTGACGGCGTTTCCATCCGGATCGTACAGCGTCATGGGGCTTTGCATGTCCTCTTCCCCGCCGTTGTACACCTTGATGGTGACTTCCACCTCGCCCGGCTCCACCAGCGTCTTGGGCACGCACGCGGAAGACGTGGTGATGGGGTCGTAGTCCGCCGCCGACGCAGGCAGGGCCAGCAGCAGCGCCATTACGAGCGCCAGCACAAGCCCCCATCCAATAGACCTGCTTCTCATAGCAATGCAGGAACGCAAGCGCGCGTTCCCTCCTCCCTTCTGTTACGGCCAGGAATCTCAAAGACGCCGTTTGGCGACAAAAATCGATACGATTCCTAGTTTATTTCATTGTAGAACATGTGGGCCCCCCTGTCAAGGGAGGACAAAAAGGTCTGATTCCGATTCTCTATACAGACGCTTCGGCCCGCCCTTTTGTTGAAGAAAGTATGCTAAAAATATTTTCCTTTTATACAGGCACAGATGAAAAAAGACATCGGCCGTTCCGTTTGCCCGTCCGACCGCTTTCCCCGTTTCGTGCCGGAAAAAACTTGTGGCGCTGCGCGAAATCGCCCTGCTTTTTTCCGTCTTATAGGTAAAGGAGGGGAGGCGGATGGAGAGCGTCAAGGCACCTGACGAGGCCCGAGAAGCGAAACTTTGCCGAATGATGCGTGCCTACGGCGGCATGCTTGTGGGCCTTTGCACCGCTATGCTCGGCGACGCACAGCTTGCGCAGGATGTTACGCAGGAAACGTTCATCAAAGCTTATTATAAGATGGACGCTCTACGCGCCAAGAGCGACGGCAGTGAAAAGGCGTGGCTCGCGCGTATTGCTGTTAACCTTTGCCGGGATCAGCGGCGCGCAAAATGGTCCCGCTATGTGGACAGACACGTGACCCCGGAAATGCTTCCTGACGCGGCGAACGAGGTAAACGACGAAGACAAACGCCTCTTCGCGGCCGTCCAGTCGTTACCGGGGAAGTATCGCGAGGTCGTCCTGCTGCGCTACTATCAGGACTTGGACGTATCCGAAATAGCTGGGGCACTGGCGCTGAGCCCGTCCAGCGTGTACAGACGGCTCGAAAAGGCCCAACAGCGATTAAAGAAGACGTTGGAAAGGTGGGATTTGGATGAAGGATGAAGAGCTCAGACGTGCCTTGAAGGCCTGCCTTTCCGGGGCCGATTTCTCGCAGGCGGAACAGCAGGCGGTGCTGAAACAGATCAGAGGAGGAAAACAGATCATGAAAACAAAGATTACCCTGGCGTTCGCATGCGTCGTCGCGTTCTCTCTCGCGCTCGGTGGCTTCGCGCTGGCGGCAGGACTGGGCCTGTTCGGCCAGTTCGGCACGCAGGCGAAGGACAGCAGCGGGGAGCGGCTGCTGCGCCTCGACGAGGCGGCCAGCGACGTGGGCATCACACTGTCGGTTCGCGCGCCTGAAGCCGAAGATCCCCTCGCCGAGGCCGCCACAGATCGGGAAAAGCTCTTAGCCCGGCAGTACGGACGCTCGTTCAAGATGACCCTCGATCAGTCCTATTGCGACGGAAATCGTCTGTACTATACCTATACCTTGACGACTCCCGACTTAGGCGTAGGCTTCCAGGAAGAGCCGCCCACAGGCTTTGACGTGTGGGAAAGAGAGGAGCCTGGCGAGACCTATGCTGAGGCAGTCCCGTACTGCGACAACGACCAGCTGAAGCAGGTCGCCGACTGGATGGCCCGGCATGCGGTCGGCTTCGCCTGGTACGATTGGTTTTCGCTCGGAGACGGCGCGGATCTCGCAGACGGAACGGTGCTCACGATCGTGGATAGCGATTATGAGTGGGTGGACGGGCACACCCGACGCGGCTATCAGGAGGTCCTTCTGCCCGAGGGAGCCGCAGAAAATGAAAAGCTCGACCTCGTCTTTACCCTTCATTACGGCAGCGAAGCCGTTCTTCAGGATGAAAAGGGCGTGCATCGCGCGTATGTCTTGCAGCCCGAGAACCGCGGCATGTTGCAGCTTCCGCTGACGCTTGACGTGAACGGTCAAACCAACGCGCTTGCCGGCAGCGCCGCCTTTGACGCGTACAGCGCCAAAGCCTCGCTGAAAAAGTCAGACATAGATATCTCTGGCGAGGTCGAAATCACCGCGCCGCCGAGCTGGTACCAATCGTGGGTTGGCGATTACAATGCCGAAGACGACTACGTCTGCAATTATCTGCTCGTCGCGGACGGCGCAGCGCTGCCGAATCTGGACGGCGGCCTCCGGCGTTTCGGAAACGATACCTATGCGCTCAACGTGCGCTTTGACCTGCCCGAGTCCTTTGAGGATCTGAAGCTGCGCCCCGTGCGCGAACAAAGCGGCGAACGGCCGGACGAGGAGATTGTACTCCAATAATTTCTGCTGACGCGGGTGGGACTCCCCTTCTGTGTTCCTACCCTCTAGAGGAGGAGGCTTCGTGAAAAAAACGCTGTTTCTATTGCTCGTGTCTATCCAGTGTTTGACCATCGCCCTTGCTGGCGCGCAGAATTACGTCTCTCTGCCCGTCCTGCGCACGCAGGCCACGCAAGGCTGGCACCAAATCTATCAGGCAAACGGCCGCGAGGTCGTCGCTGATGCGGATGTCGCGCCCCTGCCCGAGGCAAAGACATGCCCGCTCGTGCAGGTGGAGGGTCTGGGCAGCGAAATAGACGACGCGCTGTTTGACGTCTACCGACAGATGCGCGGCAGCAGTATCTACAATCTACCCTGCGCCATCAACGTAGACGTGCTTGACGAGCACACCGTATATCCGAAGGGGAATCACCTGCGCGGCGACATCTGGCTGGATCAGGATGAGTTGTATCTGGATGGGGCAGTGCCGCCGCTCCCCCCAGAAAACGTCGATCTGAGTTACGCGGAGTTTCTCGAACGAATCGACGGCGACCTCAACCGTCTGACGGGCCTTTCCCTCGACACCTTTTCCATCCGTCAGGTTATCGTAACCGGCATGGCGTATGAAACCGACAAGAGAGACGGCGAGGCTCGCCGTGGAGCGCAGGCCAGCGTCATGGGCCAGTACACGTTGGAAGCGGTTCAGCATATCCGCGGGCTCCCCATCCTCGACTCGTTCGGAAAAAACGGTGCGGTTCCCGGCGGCCGTCTACTTTACGGCTACTGCAACCCGCAGTACTTCTACTTTCAGTTCGCCTGCTCCAAGGAGGTTCTGGTGCGCGAGGAGGATCTGCCGCTTCTTTCCTTTGATTCCTTTATTGAAAAGCTGGAATCGTTCATTAACGCGGGCAACTTGCGCGGCGTGGATGCGCTTGCCTTTGGCACCCTTGCCTGCTTCGAGGATGGAAAGTGGTACCTCTTCCCCGTCTGGCAGGTTACCGGCGGCTATACACAGAATCCGAACGACGAACAGGTCTTGCCTTATACGGGCAAGGACGGCGGCCTTGTCGTGCCCGAGGCGTACAACCGGCATTATTTCAATGCGCAGACCGGCGAATATATCGACGGTCTCTCCTACCGGCGCAGCGAACGTGCACTCCCCCTGCCTGAATACATCACCTGGCAGCGGTAGCGGACAGTACCCGCCTCCCGCTCCGAACAGGAGACCTCGTACTGCGCCTCTTCGTCTCGTCTGCTGCTCATCCTTTCTGCAAGGCTAAAAAGGCCGCCGCTCCCTCTGAGGAAACGGCGGCCTGTTCAACCGCTGAAATTTGCCAAATCCTACCGCGCCGCGCCGTCTTCCGATTCCATCGACTCGTTCGTGCTCTCCTGGGCAACGTAGCGGACCGGCGACGAAAATGCGGCGTCCCCCTGCACGTCGTAGGTTGTGGTCTCTCCCTCTCCTCTCACGTCGGAGACGGCCATCAGATGGTTGCCCGTCTCGGACGAGGCGTCCATGACCAGCGTCCTGCCCGCAGCGCCGTTTCCCGGCAGCAGCAGACACGCGCACAGCGCGACCGCGAGGGAAAGCGCGGGCAGCCAGGCGCCCCGGCGCGCGCCGCCTGCTCCCATCACGGCCGCCACGCGCCGCTTCACGCCCTCCTTGCCCGATAGAAAGTGCGCGGCGAGCGGAGCCGCGCTGCACGCGCCCTCACGGGCGGTGTGAATCAGCAGTTCGCTGTAGCGAAGCCTCCGCTCGGGCGTCGCGCCGCGCACCGCCGCCTCGTCGCAGGCGATCTCGCAGGCCACCCCCATGTCGTGCGCCGCCAGGCGCGCGGCGGGGTTGAACCAGTGCACCGCGCAGGCGGCCAGCGCGAGCGCCTTGCCCCAGACGTCTCTGCGCTGAAGGTGCGCGAGCTCGTGACGCAGCAGCAGACGGGTCTCCTGAAGGGACAGCCCCTCGTCCGGCAGCAGAATCACGGGCCGCCTGACGCCCAGCAGCATGGGCACGCGCACGGGCGGGCAGATGCGCAGCGCAGGCGCGTCCTTCACGCCCATGTCCGAGCAGGCAAAGGCGTAGGCCAGCCGCGTCCTTTCCGCCCGCGGGGGCTCGCTCCAGCGGCGAACCGTCCTGAGAAAGCGCGCGTGACGCCCCGCCGCCAGCAGGAGCGCCGAGGCCGCGCCCAAAAGCCAGACTGCGAAGAGCACCTCCATAAGGGGAAACGCTCGCGCCGCGCCTGCGGCGGAGGCCGCAGCCCTCTGCGCCGCAGGGCCGAGGGCCGGGCGCAGCGGCACCGCGAAGCCGAGGCACAGGAGGGTAAACAGGGCGCTGAGCGTCCGCGCGCGGTAGCGCGAAAGCAGCCATGGCAGCGCCGCGTGCAGCGCGAGCGTCAGGACCGTCATGCTCGCGGAGGAAACGGCGAGCATGCCAAGAAAACGCGTCATAGCCCCTCCTTCTGCTGCTTCGCCCAGGCGATGAGCTCGCTTACGTCCTCGTCGGTGATCTGTTTTCCGCCGTACAGGGTGTTCACCAGGTTCGTCAGCGAGCTTTCGTGGTACTGCTCGATAAAGCAGCCCGTCTCAAATCGCAGGTACTCCTCCTTGCCCACCAGCGGGACGTAGGTGCGCTCCTTGCCCTTCTTTTCCGTCTGCAAAAAGCCGTGCTCCACCAGCCTCCCAAGCAGCGTGATGACCGTCTGCACGCGCCACTGTTTGGCGCCCGAGAGCTGTTCCAGCACTCGGCCCGCGGAGACGGGCGGGTCAAGCGCCCACACCGCCTTCATCACGTCGAATTCCGCATCCGGCAGCCTGCGCATGCCGCATCGCCCCTTTTTTTCACATTTAAGACATCCGTCTGTTCCATATTGTGCGCCGGAAACGACGCTTTGTCAAGCGCTTCGCTTCACGCGGCGTCCAGACCCGCAAGCCGCCCCTGCTCGTCGTAGCGAACGCGCACCGTAAGCCCGCCCGGCTCCCGCGAGGTATAGGTGAACACGCCCCCGGGCCCCTCGTCTATGAACCTGCCGACGCGCTCCCCCTCGTAATACAGTGTGCCTTTGTTCCCGCTCTGCGCCTCGAAGCGCAGGCCGTAGTCCGCATAGCGCTCAAAGCGCTGCGAAAGCGTGATCCCGTCCGCTCCGCAGGCGCTGCCGTCCGCCACGCACGTCGCGGCGTCCGACTTCAGTCCGGCGTCCTCTACCGGTTCCGCCTCCGTACAGGCAACCCGTTCCCGGGGCTCCAGGAGCGCGCCGATGTCGCGCCGGGCAAATTCCTCCTCGCTGTACGGGGAAATCGCGGTCAGTTCCCCGAAGCCGTCCACGCTTCCGTCTTCATTTTGAAGGACGCTTCGCACCGTGTGTACGTCCACCGTACCCGCCGCATCGACGTATTCGTAGCGGACGGCAAAGATCCCTTCCTCCAGCTCATAACCGTCAAAGAAGTAACGGACGCGCGCTCCCTCGTAATACAGGCACCCTGCCTCGCTCGTGAGGCCAAACGGCGCGTATTGCGCGAGCAATGCGCGCTCCTCCGCCAGCGCGGCGGGCTTTGCCTGCGGCTCCGCAGCCAGCGCCGGAAAGCGCATCAGCAGCGCGGCGAGCGCGGCCGCCAGGATGTATCCCCGTTTCATTTCAGCACGCCTCCCCGCAGGTCGTAACGGTCGATAAACTTCACGATGCGCTCGAGAATCTCGTCGCTGCCGTCCGGATTTACCCACAGGTCCGGCTCAAAGCCGCGCCCTTCGATGTCCTCAAGGTCCGGAGGCAGGAAGAGCGTGTCGCCGCAGTACAACGCAAGACCGCTGTTTGGCAGGGATACGGTGCGGTTGTTGGCCACCGTGTACATGCCGCAGGTGCTCGTGCCCACGAAGATCACGTTCTCCATGCGGCTGAGCAGGTTTACGAACGTCTCTCCGGAGGAGGCCACGCCCTGGTCGATGAGCACGAAGACCAGGGTGTCGCTGGGGATGCGCTCCACGACCGGCTCGTATTCCACCGCCGACCATCCCTCCAGGACGCCCATCTGCAGGTGAAGCAGCGAACCCAACCCCGTCTGCAGGCATTCGCGCAGCGCTTCCCCGTCCCGCGGGTCGCAGCCCTCCACCAGCCCCATCAGGCGGACGAGGATGCTCGTCCGCGTGTCCAGGGTGCTCGAGAACACGTGATTCCACGGCTGATAGGACAGGCGCGTGAAGTTGCGCACCCAGTTCGAGGGATACTCATCGCTTCCGCCGCTGTTTCCGCGGATGTCCAGAATGAGCACGTCCTCGCGAGAGAGGGAGAGCGCGTCCTGCGTGAAGCGCGAAAGCTCCTCCTCTTCCTCGTCGCTCTCGGGGTACATGCTGCGGTTTTCCAGGACCGTCAGCCCGTCCCGCTCGTAACGGTTGTAGGCGGGCCAGCCCATGTACGAGCGATAGTTGAGCGAAAGCACCGCGTCCAGGGTTTGCGCTTCCGCGCCGCATTCGAGCGCGATGGGGACGGTCCGTTCCATCGCGATCTCCTCCGATTCGCCCGCGTTCATCCCCAGCGCGTAGCAGAACCCGCCGTCCGGATCGAGCGTGGGCCGCAGCATCGCCTCCGGCGCGCCGCCGTTTGCCGAGACGAGCCGCCAGGTGCGTCCGTCCAGCTCCGTCACGTAAGCGCCGCCCTCCTTTTGAAAGAACAGCTCGTCGTTTGAATAATAGATCGTCTCGGAGACGAAGGAGGCAAAATTGGTTTCCCCCAAAGAAAAGTGGCAATCGCGCATGACGGGCCGCAGGCGCGCCGTGATCAGCGCTTCAAAGTCCTCAGGCGAAAGGTCGCCGCCGCAGGCGTTGATGTCCGCTTCCACCTGCGCGCGCAGCGGAAGGAACGTTTCGTCGCCCCCCAGGTGCTGATAGCCCGCGTATCCGCAGCGCAGGTAATCGAAGAGGAACCCTGCGTCCGCAAGCGCCTCTTCAGGCGTCACCGTCCGCCTTGCCGCCGCGCCCACGAGGCCCGGTTCCTTTGACAGCATGCCCGCAATGCGCGCGTCCGCTTCGTCCGCCGCCTCCGGCGTCAGGTGCTCGCGTACAAGCGACAGCTTTTGTGCGTCCACAGGCGCAAAAAAGGGCGCGCGCGCCGCCTCGATGCGCGCGGCGAGCTCCGGCGGCAGTTCCGCCTGTACGCCCCCCGCGAAGACGCACAGCGCGAGCGTGAGGCAGGCGAAGAAAATCCAGCGTTTCATCAAAAAATCCTCCCACAATCATTTTAGACGTTTGTCTTTCAATATACTACATCCGTCTAAAATGATTGTCAAGAGGATTTTATACATTTGTCTAAATTAATATGCCTTTTTAGCCTTTCGTGTGCCTAAAAAGATTCGCTCCGATGTCCGCAGCCCGCCGCTTAGGCGCTCAGCTACTTTCCGGATCCGTTTTTCTCCAAGCAGGTTCTTGTTGCCGCACACTGTAAGAACTTAGTGCCAGCCCCAGCAAGACGAAGGGGATCGCAAAAAATACGCTGCGTGTCGGAACCGCGCCGTTGATAAGAAACGCAGTAAGCGGCGCTAAAATGGGCTTGATAAAAAAAGCAAAGGCTGCTGTCGAGGCCCCGCCGTTCTTTATCGCAGCAAAGTAAGCCAGGTAGCCTGCGCCCGTAACCGCCACGCCTAAAATCGTAATGCATATCGCAACCCGCGGAGTAATCGCAATTTGAGAAAACGACCGTGTACAGGACATTATGAGAAGCAGGACGACGCTCCCCAGCAGAAAGGATAGGGATATGCTGATAGCGCTGTTCACATGAACTAGATATTTTTTCGTAATGACGGTGTACAGGCTGAATAGACACGCTGCGAGCAAGGCCATGCCGATCGACTTTACGTTTTGCGGAGCCATGGGATACCCGCAAATAGCGATGCCGACTGCGCAAAGCACGATGGCTGCCGCCTGTAAAGGCCGAATCCGTTCATGCAAAAACAGTGCGGACAGGAGTATCGTAAACAGCGAATTTCCGGAAAAGACAATCGCAATGGTTGCCGGGGAATCCGCAGTTTGAACGGCAATCTGAAGGCAGGGCATACATAAAGCCACCATGATGATGCCCGTGATGCTAAGCAGTACCAAATCCTTTTTCTTTACCGATGCCGGATTTTTTCTCAGGGCTATAGCCGTGGACGGCAGAAGACAGATCGCCCCAATAAAGAAACGGATAACGGTTATCGAAAAAGCATCCACATCGTCCGCAATAATTTTGCTTATCGGTTCCAGCAAGGAAAACAGCACGCCCGTTATGGCCGCATACGCATATCCACGCTTCACCTTCAACCTTCTCCCCTTAGCTTTATCGCCCTGCGGCATGACAAAATTTTATGACAAGTGCTTTCTCATAAAGTTCAAAATCAATTCCATGATCTCTGGCTGATAAAATTCATCTACGCCATGCGCGCACCCTTCCAGCCGATAGAATTCGCAATATACCCCCTTTGCCTTTAGTTCCTTATAAAAACGCTCGCTCTGCGAAATCGGAACCTTTTCGTCCTCCGTACCATGCAGGATGAGAAACGGAACGGTATCTTCCTTCACGTATCGTATAGCGCTAAACCGATTCAGGCTCTTTGTGTCCGCCATGTCCGTTATTCCCGCCTTTTGAAGCTGTTCTATCCCCCGAATCAGATTAAGCTGCGCTGCAAATTCGTAGGAAGCGTTCAAATCCGTAATGCCGTAGATATCGATTGCCGCACTGACCCGCGTGCTCATGTCCAGATAATCCCCTATTTCGAATTCAGGGTTATCCGGCGTCACGGCCGCGAGGCTGGCCAGCATTCCGCCCGCAGACTCCCCCATGATAAATACGCGTTCAGGATCGATACAGTATTTTTCGGCGTGCGCGCGCAGATAACGAATAGCTGCTTTTACGTCGATCAGAGGCTTCGGCAGCGCGGCGTCGTTGATCGTTCGATATTCGACGCTGGCGACGATAAACCCGGCTTCCGCAATCGAAATCATTTGCGGCAGCCAAATATTGTGATCCACAACGCGCAGGCCTCCGCCGCAAAGCCAAAGAAGCAGCGGCAACGGCTTTGCATGCCGTTCCTTATGTTTTGGAACCAAAAGGCTCATTTTCAACGGCCTTTCGCTTTCTCCATACCATGCCGCCTCATTTTTATACGTAATATCACCTATCAGCGCAATCGCTTCCCGTTTTACCGTGATCTTCAAATCTTTTCTCATATTTGCCTCATCCTTTTACGGCTCCGGCCGTAAGGCCTTTTATAAAATATTTTTGCAGGCACACAAAAATAATAGTTATCGGGAGAGAAGCGATGACGATACCTGCAAATGCATAGCCATACTCGCTGACATATTCGCCAAAGAAAGAACTGATGCTCACCATCAAGGTCGGTGTACGAACACTGTTAAGCAGTGTTTTGCTAACAAGATAATCGTTCCATATCGTAATGCCCGACCGAATGCAACAGGTAGCCGTAACAGGAGCGAGTAGCGGAAGAAATACGATCCTGTAGATTTTAAACGTCGAACATCCGTCAATATAAGCGGCCTCTTCCAGATCGACCGGAATAGACTTCATGAAGCCCGTATACAGAAACGTGCAGAAAGGAACGTGCCACGCCGCGTGAATGAGCATGCTTCCCCAGACCGTATTATATGTTCCCAGCTTCGTCGACAGTCTGACCAGCATCAGCAGGCAGCTAATAAACGGCACGACCATCAGCGTTACCACATACTGATAGCTGACTCTAAAAAATTTTCCGTCGATGCGGGCCAGCGAAAATCCGGCTAACGAACTGATCAAAACAATGATCGCCAAGGCACCCGCGGTAATGAGCCCTGTGTTTCTTATCGCACTTCCGATATTCATGTTCTTCCAAACGTAGATGAAGTTCTGGACGCTCATTCGCTCAAAATTCACCGTAAAGGGATACATGACGATATCCTCACGGGTTTTAAACGCGCCAATAACAAAATAGTAAATCGGAATCCAGGCGATAATCGTCACGGCGAAAAAAAGCAGTTCCCCGGCTAGCGTAACAGCTTTCTTTTTCATTTCCATTAATAAATGTCCTCCCTTTTTTTCAATACGACCAACTGCAACAGGGAGAAAATTGTAATGACAACGATTAGAAGAACCGAAAGCGCTGATGCAATACCGTATTTATTGGTCTCAAACGAATAAAAATAGACCCGTTGCGTCAACAACCTTGTAGAGTATCCGGGCAATCCGTTTGAAACCGTGAAGGGCAGCTCATATGCCTTAAAAGCTGCTATGCTGGTCGTTATCACGTTGATCGTGATGGACGGCGCCATAATGGGCAATACCACCTTTACCTCCCGCTGCCATCTGTTTGCCCCATCGATGGAAGCAGCTTCTAGTATATCCGTCGGAATCCCCTGCAGCCCCGCAAGGAAGATAATCGCACACATGCCCAACTGGCTCCAGACGCTTGCGACGATAACCGCGAACATCGTAACGCCGTAGGTTTCAAGCCAATTCACCCTGGGCAGGCCGATCGCGTGGAGGATGTAATTCACAAGCCCGCTGTTGTAGTTATACATGATGTGCCAGATAATGCCGACGATTATCCCGCTCAACAGACACGGAAAAAACCAGAAAACTCTCATCAGCGTCCTATTAATCCGCAGCCTCCCCTGCTGGTCGAGCATCAGCGCCAGCAGATAGCCTAACACGACGACCATTGCGGTTACCCCTACCGCATAGATCAGTGTCGCCCCGGCCATCGTCCAAAACCCCTCTGTCGTAGGGAGCATTTTGTAATTATCCAAGCCGACAAACTTCGGCTTTCCGATGCCGTTCCAGTTATAGAAGCTGTAGCGAATTACGCTGAACAGCGGACAGAGTATAAAAACTGCCGTAACGAAAAAGAAAGGGACAAGAAATACTACGCCCGTAATGGTTCTGTTTCTTTGCCAGGCCGTGCTTTTTTTGCGCATTGCAGCTTTCACCTCCCTCATAATATACCTGTAGGCCGGTTTTCCGGCCTACAGGTGCGTCTCCCAGACATCTCAACGGGCGTAGCGGCTGAGAATAGAGGTCATCGCCGCGATCGCGTCCTCCACAGTGCTGTTGCCGGAATAAGCGTCGCGCAGCGCGGTCATCCCGCCGTCTTTAAATTCCGCGCCGTAGAGGTTATATCCCATGGCTACAGAATCGTACTTCGACACCTCCGGCACCAAATCGATAATGCCGTCCGGCAGGACGATCATATCCACTGGCATATCGTTCAGAACAGGAACCGTACCGCGCGCATTCTGGATAATCCTGAAATTTTCCGGCTTGAAAACCCAGTTGACGAACGTTTCAGCCGCGTTAGCGGTCGCTTGATCCTTCTGCTCTGTCAGCGCAAAGGCGACTTCGGTAGATGTGCTGATCCAGAGTTCCTTGCCCGGATTGTTGAACGGCGGAAAAATCGCTTTTCCTGCCCCATCGTGTCCGCAGTGCT
This sequence comes from Beduinella massiliensis, assembly GCF_900199405.1. Lineage (NCBI taxonomy): Bacteria > Bacillati > Bacillota > Clostridia > Eubacteriales > Beduinellaceae > Beduinella > Beduinella massiliensis. The sequence goes on along the minus strand of NZ_LT963430.1, from coordinate 413,645 downwards.
TGTCGATCGCAGAAAGAGCGCCGGATGAAACCCAGTTACCGCCAAGCAGCATTGCCGCGCCTCCCTCCGCCATGATTGCGACAGCGTCGTCCTGCGTAGTTGAAGAGCTTCCCGTCATTAAATACGGAATGACCTTCTTCAGCTTTTCCATCGCCTCTGGATAGGCCGCAAAGTCGAACGTGCCGTCCTTCATGCCGTCTTCGTAAGCCTTCGCTTCCTCCTCAGACTTGAAGCAATTTGCCAGCATGAGTTCATAAAGCATATAGCAGATGGTGTGGTGGTCGCCGTTAATGAGCAACGGCGCGTAATTCGTTTTCTGTTTAATGTCTTCGCAGCATTGCAGAAATTCGTCGAAGTCATTGGGTACGTTCTCCCATCCGGCTTCTTTGAGCGCATCCATGTTGCAGTACATCGCGGAAAAGGACGCTCCCTGCGTAATGCCGGCCAGCACGTCCGCATAGGTAAAGGCATCCAGATATTTTTGCGGGACGTTCTTCGTGCACTCCATGCCCGTCATGTCCTTGATCAAACCACCCTCGATCATATCCAAATAGATGTCGGAAATGGTCAATTTGATGACGCCCGGCAAATCATTTGCAGCGATACGGGCAGAGATAAACTCCGTAATGTTCTGATCGCTTCCTACGGACTCAACGGTAATCCAAGGATACTGCGCTTCAAAAGACGCCTTCATGTCAAGCCAGGCATCGGCCCAATTCGTATCGACGATGCACACTTCCAAAGTCACCGGATCGTGCGTCTCGGCTATGCAGCCGCTGCATACCATTAACAATGCCAGGGCGGCGCCCAATAAAACTTCCCATTTTTTCCTCATTCTTTCTTCCTCCTCAACATTTTTGTCCATTAGCATACATTTTGTTTCGCCATATCGTTAAAAACATCCTATCATTTCCAAATAAAATTGTAAATAACCAAATAACATGCACTAACATTATGCTTGACAGTAACCTTCTTTCCACATATAATCCCAACATAAGCCGGTAAAGGTGGGATACGTGTGGAGCTGCTTCAGCTGCGTTATTTTTTGAGCGCCGCGAAAACACAAAACTTCACAACCACGGCAAAAATTTATCGTGTTCCTGTCTCGAACATTTCACAGACCATCAAAAAGCTTGAAAATGAGTTGGGAACACAGCTTTTTGACCGGCTCGGAAATCGGGTCTGCATCAACAAACAAGGCGCTGTTTTTTACGCCCATATATCTTCCGCTATTTCCGCAATTGACGAAGGGGTTGCTGCCGTTGCCAAATCGACCGCGCGTTCGCATGAGACGCTTTACCTTCTTGCGCTGTCCAATCGCGACATGGTTTCCACCTGTATAGCCTTATTTCACCACACCTGTCCAGACGTAGAAGTTATCTTTGAACATAATCTTCAGAAAGTGAATCTGGAATCCGCCGACCTGATTATCAGCGGGGAAGATCCCGTTTTTGACGGTTTTCCAAAGCTGCACCTTCTCGACGAGGACTTTAAAATAGCCATCTCCCGTCAGATGCTTACGACGGTACACGATGAAATTACCCCCGAGACACTGCGTAAAGCGAACTATATCACGTTGGCGAAGAGCAAAAGTTTTGAAAATGCGCTGCTTGCACTGGGAAAACACTATCATTTTACCCCCACCATTACATTTGTCTGTGAAGATCCCTTTTATGTGCTGAAATACGTTACCGACAATATGGGCATCGCTTATATTCCCTCTAAGACATGGAAACATCGCATGAGTCCTGACATCGCTTTGCTGGCTTTACCGGATTTTAAATTGGAGCGCCACACGTATTTATATCGCAATCCAGAGCGCGGCCCTTCTAACGCGGTGGAAAAGTTTATGGATATACTACAAGATATCTCGAGGAGCATGCAATAAGACCTACGGTTCCTGCAATGCCAAAAGAAGAAGGCGGTGTTGCAGATTAAAAAAATCTGCGGCACCGCCATTGGACTGTATCCCGATAAACGGACAATGAAATAAGAGACCTCCTGTTGTAGAATGTAAGAAGCAAACTACAACAGGAGGTTTATTGTATGAGGCAAAAATACACGAAGGTACAAGGCCTTGTTGAAACAATACGCGAGCGGAAAATCACGGGCGAAACGAATCGTGAAATCGGAGCCAGCCTTGGGCTAACGAAGAAACAGGCTGAGCAACTAGTCAATCGAGAAAACCGCAGAGAACGATTCATCGCACAGGGCGATGTACCTCGCCCTAAAGGCCGTCCGCGTAAAATGCCGGAGAACGGGGAAACCCAGCAGAATAATGAATTGGTAAAACTGCGTATGCAGGTGGAACTGCTGCAAAATTTTCTGTTAGAAGTTGGAAGGAGGTGAAATTGAAATATCGGGTTATAGAACGTTTTCGCAACATTTATCCTATCGTCACAATGTGTAAAGTATTTGAAGTTTGCCGAAGTGGGTATTATGCTTGGCGTAAAAAGCAAGAAAAGACGCCGAAAGATCAGTGGTTGGTCGATCTGATTGTGGAATGTCAACAGCAGTGCAACCAGACCTGCGGCATCCGCCGTGTTCGTCTCTGGATCCAGCGGAAGAAAAGAAAAAATGTAAATCTTAAAGCACTTCTGCGCGTCATGCGCAAGACCAATCTGCTTGCACAGATTCGGCGGCAAAGAAGATATACTCAACATCAGCAAAACGTGTACAAATACCCAAACCTATTGCAGCGTGCCTTTGAACAGCAACAGCCAAATCGTTTCTGGTCAACAGATATCACCTATATCCCCACACCACAGGGAATGCTGTATATGTGTGCGGTGATTGACCTTTGTGGTCGAATGGTGTTGGCCTATCGCATTGGTGGCGACATGGCCGCATCGCTGGTTACTCAGACGATCCGAGACGCTATGATAACAGAGAAGGTCACTGATGGACTCGCGCTCCACAGTGACCAGGGATCTCAATACACCTCCGAAGCATACTTCGACCTAAGCAAAGAATATCACTTTCAACCCTCTATGTCCAGTCCCGGATGTCCATACGACAATGCTGCTATGGAGAATTTCTTCGGAACGCTTAAATCGGAATGCCTTTATCGTGCCCATTATTCTACTCGCGCAGAGGTAGAGGAATTGGTTGCACAATATGCCCACTTCTACAACTTCGAACGCATTAACCTGAAATACGGCCTTACTCCCTATGAAATCAGGTGCAACGCCGCGTTAGGTTGCGTAATTCTACAATATCCTTTTATTTCCCTGTCCGTTCAACCGGATACAGTCCACCTTCCCCGTTACATCTCTTCTCCTGCGCAAAGGGATTTAAATCCCTCCATCCAGGCGCGTGCAATCAACTCGTGCCCCATGGCGGAAGGGTGCACGCCGTCTATCAGCCAGTATGCGGGATCCATGCCCCAAACCGCTTGGTCGAAACGGCGCTGCAGCGGCACAAAGCAGGCGCCGTGCACCGCGGCCACTTCGCGCGCGGCTTCAGCGCGCAGGGCGACCTCCCGCTGAAAGGTCGTAAGGCGGTCCGGCGCCTCCTCCGTGTCCATGGTGGCGGTGCCCGGCAACACGAAGGGCTCCAGAATCAACAGGCGAATACCCGGCAGCGCCTCCCGCACCTCGCACAGAAGCATGTCGTAGACCCTGCGAAACTTTGCAGCGTTCACGCCGTTTTGCCGGCTCACCTCGTGCCAAACATCGTTGACGCCGATGAGGATGCTAAGGTAATCCGGCTTTAAATTGATGATGTCCATCTTTATCCGCGCATACAGATCCACTACCCGGTTACCGCTGACGCCGCGGTTGAGAAATTCGTACCGTCCCGGTGCGTCGTAGCCCAGCCGCGCCTTCACCAGCGTGGGATAGCCGTGGCCTGCGTAATGATCGTTGTCGCGATTGCGGCTCACATCGGTAATGGAATCTCCCTGAAAGAGAATCAAGGGTTTCACGATAACAGCCTCCTTGTTTTAACAGCGTGCGGGCGGCTGCGGCCTTATCGCCGCGGCCGCCCGCGAAATGGTTACTGATTCTTTTCCTGATACAGGCGGGCATAGTCCGCGGCGATGTCCTCCCCGCCTTGCCGCTTCCACTGCTCCATGCGGTTGTTGTATTCGTCCTTGTCGATCTCGCCCATGATGTACAGCGTCGCGGCGTCGCTCAGCAGGGTGTCCAGGTCGCTGCCGATATCGTTGTACAGCTCGGAGATCAGCCCCAGCGTCGGGTCAGCGACGGCGTAAGGCGCGTTCTCCTGAATAATCTCCAGGTTACGCTGATCGCCGTAATCGTATTCTACGGGCATGGTGCGCAGGATGGGCCAGCGCACGGCCAGCGGAATGGAGTAGGGGCTGTTGATCTTTTCCTGCCAATAGGTGTTGTTCTCGGGAATCATGTGGGCCACGCCGTCTACCACTTCGTAGTTGATTCCTTCTACCCCCAGAGCCAGCAGATTGCACATCTCCTCGTCCGCAAGACGATCAAAGATGTTGATGACCCTGTCCAGGGTTTCCTTGTCCGGGATGGCCTTCTTGCTGAACAGCAGCACGCCGTTGTTGCCGCGGCCGGCCGAGGTATAGATTTCACCTTCCGCATTCGCGAACAGGTTGCTGGCGTGAAGTACCGCGTTCGGATCGGTGATGCGGTCCTGAAAGGCGGTGATGCCCGTGCTCACGTCATAATAGCTGCCTGCCTTGCCGTTTACAAAGTCGCCCTCGTAATCCGCGCGCTCGCGGATGGCGAACTCGGGATGAATGGCGCCCTCCGCGTAGAGCATGCGGCAGATGTCCAGCGCCTCGCCGTACGCTTCGGTCAGCTGCATCTTGATCATTTTCCCGTCCTCGTACAGCCAGTTATTGGGCGCGCCCAGGTGCAGGGCGACCTGGTTGAGGAAGGTCAGACCGCTGGTCACGACGCCGTAGGTGTCGTCTATGCCGTTGCCGTCCGGGTCGTCCTTGGTAAAGGCGAGCCACATGTTCACCAGGTCGTCAACGGTTTTGGGGTCGTCGAGCCCCAGATTCTCCAGCCAGTCGTAGCGGTAGGTCAGCGCGTCTCGCGAAAGGCCTCGCTCCAGGGGCAGGCCGTAAAGGCGGCCTTCGATCGCGTAATTGCTCAGCGCCAAAGGGTTGATGTCCTTAAAGTTGTCCAGGCTGCTGATATAATCCGTCACATCCCAGAATTCACCGGCCTCCATGGCGTTGATCAGGTAGCTCTTGCTAAGTTGGCTGCCGCCGACGTTGACTACCATCGGCAGGTCACCGCCCGCGATCAGCGTGGGCATCATCTCGTGCAGCACGGAGCCGGAATAAGCGTTGATCTTCATGTCCACGCCGGTGTAGTCCTCGATGATTTTCTCAATCTCGTTGCCGTCCGGCGGGAATTCGACCACACCGCAGCCCAGGTACATGGTAACCGTCAGAGGTTCTTCCGCCGCAGCGGCGCAGGCGCCAAGAAGCAGGCAGGCCGCCAGGGCGATCGCAAGAAATCGGCGGATTTTGGGGGCAGTTGTTTTCATGGGTACTCCTCCTTGATAAATTTACACAATGCACGGGACGCGCTGCCCGCGCAGATGTTCAGCCCTTAACGGCTCCCACCATGATGCCCTTTGCAAAATGCTTTTGCAGGAAGGGGTACAGACAGACGATGGGGAGCGTCGCAACGATGATGACCGCCATTTTGATGCCCTGAGAGAGCAGCGCGACCTCGCTTTCAACCGTGCCCTCGTCGCCGATGCTGGAGGACACGTAGACGATCTGGCGCAGCAGCACCTGAATGGGCCACTTGGCGTTGTTGGGGATGTACAGCAGCGCCGACATGTAGGTGTTCCACAATCCCACCGCGTAGAACAGGCCGAAGGTGGCGAGGGAAGCGGTGGAAAGGGGCAGGATAATCCGAAACAGCAGCACGACCTCGTGGCAGCCGTCGATCCGGGCGCTCTCCTTTAAATCCGGTGGAATGTTCTGGTAGAAGTTCTTCATAACGATCAGGTTGAAAGGGCTGATCAGGCCCGGGATTACCAGCGACCACAGAGAGTTCATCAGCCCCGTGCCCTTCACCACAAAGTAGGTGGGGATCATGCCGCCGCTGAACAGCATGGTGAAGATCACCAGGTTCAGGATCAGCTTGCGTCCGGGTATCATCTCGGAAAGGGCATAGGCCATCAGGCTGGTGCACAGAAGCTTGAGCAGGGTGCCCACGACGGTGATGTAGGCGGTGTTACCCAGGCTACGCATCAGGGTGCTGGTGGAAAAGATGTACCTGTAGCTGTCCAGCGTGAATTCGTCAATCAAAAAACCAGGGTTTTTAGAAAAGGACGAGGCAATGACGTACCAGAAGGGCACGACACAAAGCAGGGTGAACAGCCCGACGACGCCGTAGATGAAGGCGTCGCCAGGGGTAAAGCGCTTCCGGGCGTGTTTCACTGTGAGCTGCATGGTGCGCCTCCTTCTCAATAGATGGTCTCATCGGTGACCTTTTTGCTCAGCCAGTTGGCGGTGACGACCAGAATCAGTCCTACGACGGACTTGAACAGGCCGACGGCGGCCGTAAAGCTGTACTTGCCGTCTACCACGCCGCGCTGATATACGTAGGAGTCAAAAACCTCCGCAACGGAGCGGTTCATGGCGTTGCTCAGCAGCAGCGTCTTTTCAAGGCCCACATCCAGCAAATCCCCCATGCGCAGCACCAGCGTCACCATGATGATGGGCAGGATCGACGGAATGGTAATATACCACATCTGCTTCCAGCGGCCCGCGCCCTCCAGCATGGCGGCCTCGTACATCTGCACGTCCACATTGGACAGGGCGGCCAGATAGATGATCGTACCCCAGCCGGTGCCCTGCCACACGCCCAGCCCTACGAAGAGCGGCCGGTAGGCGGAGGCGTTCATCAGGATGTTGACCGGCGGCAGGCCCATGAGGCCGAGCAGCTTTGCGAGCACCCCGGACTCCACCGAGAACATCTGATAAGCGATGGAACAGACCACCACGGCGGAAAGGAAGTGCGGCAGGTACATCAACGTCTGTGTCACCCGCTTGTAGGTCTTGTGGCGGATCTCGTTGAGGAACAGTGCCAGGATCACCGGCGCGGGAAAGGAAAACACGAGGCTCAGCAGGGAAAGGATCAGCGTGTTGCTGAACAGCAGCTCGAAGGAGCCGTATTGAAAGAACTGTTTAAAGTGCTTGAGCCCCACCCAAGGGCTTTGCAAAAAACCCAGGCTGGGAGAATAATCTTGAAAGGCCATGGCGAGCCCAAACATGGGAATGTACTTGTAGATGATGAAATAAAGCAGGCCCGGCAGCATCAGTGCGTAAAACCAGCGGGCTTTAAACATTCGTTTGCCCAGGCTGTGCGCGGGTTGGGTCTTCACCGATGGACGCACCATGTGGTATCCCTCCTTAAAGGAAGATCTTTTCCCCTTTTTCCTAGTTCGCATTGCAAATATATCATCAAATCAGCCATGCCGAAAGAGAAAAATCCGCAGAAAATGGGCGTTTTTCCTAGAAACGGAGGGGATAAATTTCGTCCCAGCGGACAAAATACCATGTTTTTCGTCCTTTTTGCCTCGAACATGGTATACTTTAACGCATGATGAGACGAGGTGAGGCACACGCATGCACCACAAAATACAATGGCGCTATTTTGCCGCCCTGCTGATTCCTTCCCTGGTGATATTGCTGCTGGCCGTATGGCTGATCTTCTATACGCACAGCCGGGGGATAGAGGCCATGCAGCAGGACGTTGAAAAGAGTAATCTGCGCGTGGCGGAGAGCATTGCTGAAAACATGGACATGCTGCTGGAACAGATTCGGCTGAACGCTTCCAACCTGGCTATCCAGATCGACAAGGTGGATGCCGGCAAGGGAAATCAGCTGGCTCTATATCGCAGCACCATCGATCAGATGACCTATTTGCAGCTCAACACGGAGAGCCTTTTAAATCCGGCGGTAAGTCGAGGCTTCGTGTTCCTGTTTGAGGAGGATCGGGCGATTTCGCAGAGCAGCACGCTGCATCAGGCAAAGGAGCTGTTCGAGCGCTACTTCCGGCTGAACAACGAGGACTATGCCGATTTTAAGCAACGCTTTACCGCAGCTTACTGCTCGGGAACGGTGCTGCCGGACGTAGAGGTCGGCTATCTGGACGAGGTATACCGTACCTGGGTCATCGCACAAACCTTGCCCGCCGACCCAACCCAGTCGCCCCGGGGCGTAATCCTCTTCACGTTGGATCAGGCCGCGCTCCGCGAGCGGCTGAGCGAAGGGTTGGCGGATGAGGACTCCGTGTGCCTGTTGGCAGACGACAGCGGTGGACGGCTCATCAGCCGAGGCGATAGCGCACGTTGGGATGAGGGGGCGGTCGAATCCCTGTTGGCGGACGTCTCCGGGCGGCCGGCGGGCGTCCATACCCTGCGCCTCGGCGACGGGCAGGAATACCTGGTGACCGTTGCCGAGGGACGGACAAGCAGGATCGTCACCGCGCAGCCCAGGGTAAACGCTTTTCGGGGCGTCTACGACTACAACAAGGGCATGCTGCTGCTATCCGTCCTCGTAGCGCTGCTGTCCGTGACGGTGGCGGTGATCTCCACCCACAGAAACGTCAATTCCGTGCAGGGGGTTATGGACAGCATTGCGCCGGAAAACCAGTCTGCCAGCGCGACGAACGTCTTCGAGTACATGCAGGAGGCGATCCGCTCTTCTCAGCGGCGCGAGGCGCTGCTCTCCGCGCACGCCGACCAGCAGCAGAGCCTGCTGCAAGATATCTTTCTCAGGCGTCTGCTCCGGGGGGAGTTCATGCTGGAATCCGACCTGATAAGGGAGCAGCACATGGCGGGCGTCTCGCTTGAGGGAGCCTGCTACCTAGTGCTGCTGCTCGTCTTCAGGCAGGCAGAAGACGCCGACGAGCAGGCCATGCGCGAGATCAGTGGAGTCATGTGTTCCGAGTTTGGGCAGGAGCATATCCGCATGGCGGAGATGAACGCGGGCAGCGTGGCCTGCCTACTCATGATGGAGGAGGCAGAGCTTCGCGAGAGCGTGGAGTCTGTGGCGAGCCTTCTCGCGCAAAGGCTCGGCGTGACCTGTTTTGCCAGCAGCACAGTGCTTAGCGCAATGGATGTCCCCCGCGCTTACCGGGAGGTGCGGGTCATGGCCCGTATGCCGCAGAGCGGGATAGGCGAGCTGCTCTGGTACGGCGACCTGTATCAGGACGACGCGCTCTATAATTTCGAGTATGGCCAGTACACCGAGACCAAGCTGTGCAACAGCATCGCGGCGGGTAACGTTCAAAGCACGCGGGAAATCCTCGACGATTTGTACGAAAACAGCATGAAGCATAGCGTGCACGCCGCACACGTGCTGCGCTTTTTTGCCTACGACCTGTACCGCCTGGCCAGCCACATCGGGACGGACGCGCACCAAGGCGAGGACCGAAGCCGATTCCTCGTCAGGCTGCGGGACAGGATGGACTCCGTGATCGACCACCCGAAGAATTTCGACGGTTTTTTTGAGGAAATTCAGCAGTACTGCATCAGGGTCTGCGAGCGAAACATGAACCGCGGCCGCAGCGTGCAGAGCGAACTGCTGCAAAATGTTCTGCGGCACATCGACGAGCAGTTCACGGACCCGCTGCTGAGCGTTAGCGGCATCGCGCAGCACCTGGGCATCTCGGACAAGTACCTCTCCCAGCTCTTCAAGGAGCAGACCAACGAGAAGATCAGCAGCTACATTGAAAACAAGCGGATCGCCTACGCCTGCGAGCTGCTCCGGACGACGGACCTGAGTATCAACGAAGTCGCAACGGCTTCCGGCTACGCGCTGACGCATACGTTCAGGGTGGCCTTTAAAAAAGTGCAGGGCGTGACCCCCCTGCAATGGAAGAACATCAGCGTATCCTGACGCAAGCCTGTCAAGGACGCAAAGGGCCCTACAGCCGCCGAAGAATCGGAGGACTGCAGGGCCCTTATCTTGATTTTGCATCAATCTATGCCGTAAAACCGCTTGCCGTTTTCAAACGTCCGTTCCGCGAGCGCCTTCGGCTCCTCGCCGCGAATCTCCGCCACCCGCCGCGCGATGTGCGCGACGTTTCGCGGGTCGTTACGCCGCCCGCGCACGGGCTCCGGCGCGAGATAGGGGCTGTCCGTCTCGATGAGCAGCCGATCCGACGGCACCTTGCTCGCGACCTCCTGCAGGTTCACGGACTTTTTGAAGGTCACGGGGCCCGCAAACGAGATGTAGCAGCCCAGATCCAAATAAACCTTTGCGCTCTCCCAGCTCGCGGAGCAGCAGTGCAGCACCATCACGGGCAGCCGCCCCCGGTGCGCGCGCAGAAGGTCCAGCGTGTCGCCGTGCGCGTCGCGCACGTGCAGGCAGGCGGGCACGCCCAGCTCGTACGCCAGGTCGAGCTGGCGCGAGAAGACCTCCTTCTGCACGTCCCGCGGGGAGAGGTCGTAGTAGTAGTCCAGCCCGATTTCGCCCAGCGCGCGCACCTTTTTTTCCTCCGTCAGCCAGCGCGTGAGCTGCGGCACGTCCGCCTCGGAAAACGCCTTGGCGTCGTGCGGGTGCACGCCCACCGCCGCGTAGAGGAAATCGTACCGGCGCGCGAGCGCGACCACCTCGGCGCTGGAGGCCATGTCCGCGCCCACGCAGGTGCAAAGCTGAACCCCCGCGGGCGAAAGCGCCTCGATCAGCGCTTCCTGCCCGCCGTCAAACGTGAAGCGCTCGTCGTTCAGGTGCGCGTGCGTGTCAAACAGCGGAAAAAGCGCTCCGTTTTCTGCCTGCTCCATCAGCCGATCTCGCACCCCTCGTCCATGTCGCCCTCGACGCTCAGCAGCTTGAGCTCGCCTGCCGCGTCGTTCGCGGCGCACAGCAGCATGCCGCGCGATTCGATGCCCCGGATCTTGCGCGGGGCGAGGTTCGCCAGCAGAACGACCTTCTTGCCCACCATCTCCTCGGGCGTGTAGTGCTCCGCGATGCCGCTGACCACCACGCGCTCCTCGTCGCCGACCTTGAGCGTGCTCTTGAGCAGGCGGTCCGCCTTGGGCACCTTCTCGCACTTGAGCACCTTGGCGACCACGAGCTGGAGCTTTTCAAAGTCGTCGAAGGCGATCTCCGCCTTCTGCTCGAAGACGGGCTTCGGCTTCTCCGGCTCCGCGGGCGCTGCGGCCGCGGCGATCGCCGCCTGGCGCTCCGCCTCCAGCAGCTCCAGCTCCTTCTGCACGTCGATGCGCGGGAAGAGCGCCTCGCCCTTGCACACGCGGCTGCCCGGCACGGCCCCGCCGAACTTTCCGAGGGAATCCCAGGTCTTGAGCCCGCACTCCGCGACGCCGATCTGCGCGAAGATGCGCTCGGGCGTCCTGGGCATGAAGGGCCCAACCAGCACGGCCACGATGCGGCTGCACTCCAGCAGGTTGTACAGCACCGTGCCCAAGCGCGGCCTGTCCGCCTCGTTCTTGGCGAGGATCCAGGGCGTCGTCAGGTCGATGTAACGGTTGCACTCCGACACGAGCTTCCAGATTTCCGAAAGCGCGAGCGAGAACTGCAGCGCGTTCATGTGCTTTTCCACGAGCGCGGGCAGCGCTTCGGCCTGCGCGATGAGGGCTTTATCCAGGTCATCCAGCTCCGCCTGCGCGGGCACCACGCCGCCGAAGTACTTCTCGATCATCGCGACGCTGCGGCTGACCAGGTTGCCCAGGTCGTTGGCCAGGTCGGAGTTGATGCGCTTGATGAGCGCCTCGTTGGTGAACTCGCCGTCCGAGCCGAACGGCACCTCGCGCATGAGGAAGTAGCGCACCGCGTCGGAGCCGTAGCGCTCGCACAGCTTCACGGGATCCACCACGTTGCCCTTGGACTTCGACATCTTGCCGCCGTCGATGACCAGCCAGCCGTGGCCGAATACCTGCCTGGGCAGCGGCAGGCCCAGCGCGTGCAGCATGATCGGCCAGATGATCGTGTGGAAGCGCACGATCTCCTTGCCCACCAGGTGAATGTCGGCGGGCCAGTACTTGCGGTACAGCTCGTCGTGCTCCGTGCCCGCGCCGAGCGCGTTGATGTAGTTGGTCAGCGCGTCCACCCACACGTACACCGTGTGCTTGGGGTCAAAGTCCACCGGGATGCCCCACTTGAGCGACGTGCGCGACACGCACAGATCCTGCAGGCCGGGCTTCAGGAAGTTGTTGATCATCTCCGCCGTGCGGGATGGCGGCTGGATGAAGTCCGGGTGCTCTTCGATGTACTGGATCAGCCAGTCCTGGTACTTCGACAGGCGGAAGAAGTAGCTCTCCTCGCGCGTCTTTTCGACCGGACGCCCGCAGTCCGGGCAGCAGCCGTCCTTGAGCTGCAGCTCCGTCCAGAAGGACTCGCAGGGCGTGCAGTACCAGCCCTCGTATTCGCTCTTGTAGATGTCGCCCTGGTCGTACAGCTGCTTAAACCAGCGCTGCACGCCCTTCACGTGGCGCTCGTCCGTGGTGCGGATGAAGTCGTCGTAATCGACGTCCATCAGCTTCCACAGGTCCTTGATGCCCGCGACGATCCTGTCCACGTACTGCTGGGGCGTGACGCCGGCTTCCGCGGCCTTGCGCTCGATCTTCTGGCCGTGCTCGTCCGTTCCGGTCAGGAAGTACACGTCGTAGCCCGTCAGCTTCTTGAAGCGGGCCATGGTGTCCGCCGCGGTGGAGCAGTAGCTGTGGCCGATGTGCAGCTTGTCGCTGGGGTAGTAGATCGGCGTGGTGATGTAAAACGTCTTCTTTTCGCAGTCCTTACACATTGTCTTTTCCTCCTCATGAAAAAACGTCCCCCGCCAAACGGCAAGGGACGGATCTACCGTGGTACCACCCTGCTTCGCACCCCATGGGATGCCTCGCGCGGCCTATAACGGGGCCTGCCGCCGCGCCTCAGACAGACCGCCGTGGCCTGCGTTCGTCGCGGATGCTCCAAAGCCATGTTCACGCCGCCCGCCCTGCCGGCTTTCACCCAGCCCGGCTCTCTTGAAGGGGGATGCAGAGCGCTACTCTCTTCTTCATTGCTTGCCTTATTATAAATGCCGGGACGCGTCCTTGTCAATGCGCCGCGCCAAATTCCGCGCCCGATTGACAGGATGCGCCCCGGGCCGTACAATGATGCGTGAAATACGCCGTCCGCATCAAACAAACAGGGAGGTCGCCCCATGAAACTGCAATTCCTCGGAACCGCCGCCGCGGAGTGCTGGCCCGCCATCTTCTGCGAGTGCCCCGCGTGCCTGGAGGCCGCGCGCCGCGGGGGCCGGAACATCCGCCACCGCTCGGGTGCGATCGTAAACGACCGCGTGCTCATCGACCTGTCCGCCGACCTGTACGCGATGAAGCTCCGGCTCGGCCTGAACCTCAGCCGCGTGCGTCACGTGCTCATCACGCACGCGCACTCCGATCACTTCTACCGCGAGACGCTGGAAAACTACCTGCCCGGCTACGCGCACATCGCACATCACGGGCCCCTGCACCTGTACGGCAGCGCGCATACGCGGGCGTTCTTCGAGGAATACGCGCATTCCGACGCCTGCGAACCGCTCGGGGACCACGTCGTCTTCCACGAGGTCGCGCCCTTCGAGCGATTCCGGGCGGATACGCTCTGCGTCACCGCCTACCCCGCGGTGCACGGCTGCCCGGGCAGCCTCTTTTACCGCATCGAGGAGGAGGGCCGCTCTCTCCTGTACGCGCACGACACGGGCCTTTGGGGCGAGGAGGCGTGGGCGCATCTCGCGTCCGAAGGGAGGCTTTCCGCCGTCAGCCTGGACTGCACGTTCGGCCCCACGCACTCGGACTACACGGGCCACATGGGTTTTTCGCAAAACCTGCAGGTGAAGGAACGCATGGAGCGGTCGGGCCTCGTCCAGCCCGGCGCGCGCTTCATTTGCCACCACTTTTCGCACAACGGCGGCATGCTGCACGAGGAGATGTGCGCGCGCATGAATCCCGAAGGGTTTGACATCGCCTACGACGGAATGACGGTGGAAATCTGATCTTACGCTCCCGCTATGTCCGCCACCGTCTGCCCTTCGATCAGCTCACCCGGCACGAACACGAAGGGCGGGCAGAACGCCTCCGGCTGCTCGATGCGGTCGACCAGGCGCGCGGCCGCCTCGCAGCCGATGCGCTCCGTGTCCTGACGCAGGGTCGTGAGCCGCGGGCGCAGCAGCTGCGTGAGCTGAATGCCGTCGTAGCCCGCGACGGACAGGTCCTCCGGCACCCGAAGGCCCGCTTCCTCCGCCGCCTGCAAGGCGCCCAGCGCCGCGTAGTCGTCCGACATGAGGATGCACGTGGGCGGCGTGCTAAGGCGCAGCAGCCGTTTTACCTCGACGTAGGCGCTGGAGGGGTTGCAGTAGGAGCAGCCCGCGATGTAGGGCGCAAAAACCTCCAGCCCCAGCTCCCCCATGCTGGTGTAAAACCCGGAGATGCGCAGGTCCGTCACCGTCGAACGCCCGCCGTGCACGAACGCGATGCGCCGGTGGCCCTTGCCGTACACGTAGCGCACCAGCTCGCGCATCCCCGCCTCGTTCTGGGACTGGACGCAGGTGTGCCCCATAAACGGGTGGTCGATGGTCACCAGCGGCAGGTCGCTCCGGCTCAGCTCCACCACCTCGGGCGAGTAAAAGTCCACGCAGGCCAGGCACAGCCCGTCCACGTTGCGGTAGCGGCTGTGCTCCAGATACGTCATCTGCGTGCGCCCGATGTTGTGGTTGATGAACGTGATGTCGTAGCCGCGCCGCTCGGCCTCGCGCTTGAAGCTGTCGAGCACCGCGGAAAAGTAGTGGTGCGTCAGCCCGCTCTCGTTCTCGTCCACGAAGAGCACGCCGATGTTGTACGTGCGGTTCGTCTTGAGCGCGCGGGCGATGGCGCTGGGGTGATAGCCGATTTCCTCGGCCGCGCGCAGCACCGCCGCGCGCGTCTTTTCGCTGATGTCGGCGTAGCCGTTGAGCGCCTTGGAAACCGTGGAGATGGAGAGCCCGCAGTACTGAGACAGCTCTTTGATGGTCGCGGCCATGTCCTTCGCCCCCATCTAAAACGTTTTCGATCGCCCTCAGTATAGCAGACCGAAGCGGCAAAAGCAAGGGTGAAAGCGTCTCAGAGCGGAATGCCCAGCGCATCGGCGATCACGCGCAGCACGCCGTTTTCGTCGTTGGAGGGGGCCTCAAAGCGCGCCGCCGCCTTCAGCAGCGGATGGGCGTTCGCCATGGCGTAGCTGTGCGCGCAGGTTTGCATGAGCTCTAGGTCGTTCAAATAGTCCCCGAACGCCATGCATTCCTCGGGGGAGATGTGAAGGCTCCTTTGAATGGCGCGCATGGCGGTGCCCTTGTTCACGCCGGGGCGCATGATGTCCGACCACATTTCGCCGGAGAGGATGACCGAAAGCGCCGGGAAGGCGGAGCGCAGCGCCGGATTGCTGCAATGCTCGGCCCCCAGCGGGTCGAACACGGCGATCTTGCACACGTCCTCCCGCGCGCACAGGGCCAAAAGATCGGGGACGATCTCGCAGCGGGCGTAATACATCAGCGCGTTTTGCATGAAGACAGGCTCCCGGTCTTCGATGAACGCGCCCTCGGCCGTGCAGAGGATCGGGTAAGCGCCGGGCATCGCGCGCACCGTGGCGATCACGCCCGGAAGCTGCCCCGCGGGTACGGGGTCCACGAGCAGGCGTCTCCCCCTGTCCATGACCAGCGCGCCGTTTTCCGCGATAAAGAGGATGTCGTCCCGCACCTGCTCAAAGTCGCGCAGCAGGCATTCGTACTGCCTGCCGCTCGCGACGGCAAAACGGACGCCCCGCGCGGCGAGCGCGCGAACGGCGTCCTCAAAGCGGGGCGGCATATTCTTCCGGCTGTCGAGCAGCGTCCCGTCCATATCGCTGGCGATCAAACGAATCATGCGTGTCCTCCGTGCGTTTTGCTCATGTAGTCCTCGCGCAGTATCGCGTAGAGGGCGACGTCCACGTAGCGCCCCTTGTTGTAAAGCCGCCCGCGCAGCACGCCTTCCTTTTGCATGCCCGCCTTCTCCATCACGCGCCCGGACGCGGGGTTGTCCAGCTCAAACTGCGCCTCCACGCGGTGGAGCTGCATCTTCTCAAACGCGTAGCGCAGCACCGCGCGCACCGCCTCGGTCATGATGCCCCGGTTCCAGTAATCGCGCGCGAGGGAGTAGCCGATCTCCGCGCTGTTGTGATCCGCGCTGTAGGACATGAAGCCGACCGTGCCGATGAGGCGGCCGGTCGCCTTGTCGATGATGCCCCAGCTCGCGGGCTGGTCGTTTCGATAGAGGCGCTGCAAATAGCGCACGTACTCGCGCGCGTCGCGAATGCTGCGCTGCGCCTCCCAAAGCACGTGGCGGGCGACTTCCTCGTCCCGGCTGTACGCAAAGATGTCCCTGGCGTCCGCCATGGTGATCTTGCGCAGCAGCAGGCGCGGCGTCTCGATGGGGGGCAGCGCAAAAAAGCTGCCGTTAAACGCTCGGAACATCGCGCGTCCCTTCCGCCGCCCCGCTATGGTAGGACGGTGCAAGCCAAATCTCGCTTGCGACGATGCCCCTCCCTCTCGGCACGAGCGGCCTGTTTTTATGTTCGCGCGCGCCCGCGACGGCCAGGTAAATGCCTGCCGCGAGCAGCAGCGCCATGAAGAGCATGAAAAGGCGGTATAGGTGTTTCATATCCATTCTCCTGTCTTTTCCGGCCCCGCCGGACGGGGCGCAATCGCCCCTTGGCTTCATTATAGTATATGCTCCTTCAATTCGCAACAGCCCGGCCTGGTTTCTTTGCGCGAATCCGGCTTGACAAAAGGCGGCGGCGCTGGTATCCTTTTCACAAAATGCGGGTCGCCTTTCCCGGAAAACCAAAGCTGAAAGCGAGAAACAGGAGGTCTTCCCCTATGGATTTGACGTACGAATCGGCGTTTTCGTTGCTTCGGAAATACAACCAGGAGCCTTTTCACCTGCGCCACGCGATGACCGTCGCGGCCGTCATGGCCCGCTACGCGGACGCGCTGGGCTACGGCGAGGAGCGCGACTTCTGGGGCGTCGTGGGGCTGCTGCACGACATCGACTTCGAGCGCTATCCCGAGGAGCACTGCAAGAAGTGCCTGGAGATCCTGCGCGCGGAGCATCTGCCGGAGCGCCTCGTGCGCGCCGTCGCCTGCCACGGCTACGGCCTGTGCTCGGACATCGCGCCGGAGCATGAGATGGAAAAGGTGCTCTACGCCGCGGACGAGCTCACCGGCCTCATCGGCGCGGCGGGCAAGATGCGCCCCTCCGGCAGCATTCAGGACATGGAGCTGAAGAGCCTGAAAAAGAAGTACAAGTCCCCCGCCTTCGCCGCGGGCTGCTCGCGCGAAGTGATCGCCAACGGCGCGCAGATGCTCGGCTGGGATCTGGACAGGCTGCTTTCGGATACCCTGGAGCACATGAAGCCCGACGAAGACGCCATCAACGAGGCCATGGCAAAGCTGGGGCTGTAAGGAAACGCTTGGACCCGCGCGCAGAAAATTTTGCGCGCGGGCCGTTTTTTTGTCTTTCCCCTCTTGACAGGACGCGGAGGCCGCGTTAAAATGAACATAGTTCATATGAACATCGTTCATTTTGACGAACAGGAGGAAATCACATGAACCACGCTGCCGCCTCCCGCGACGCCCTGCTCGACGCGGCGGAGCGCGTCGTCTCTGACGAAGGGTTCGAGGCGCTGTCCATCCGCCGCCTTGCGGCGGAGTGCGGCGTCGCCGTCGGCACGGTGTACAACTACTTCGTTTCCAAGTCGGAGCTGGTGGTCGCGGTCATCGAGCACTTCTGGCGCAGCATGCTGCACGGTGCCGTCTGCGCGCCGCCGCCCCACCAGCGCTTCACGGACTACCTCTGCGAGCTGTACGCCGCGCTGCTGGACCGGGTGCGCCGCTTTCGGGACGGGCTGCTGCTGCGCATGGCCTCGCTCTCGGACGAGCAGCGCGCCATGGGCCTCTCGCTGGAGCGCCGATACTACGCGCACATGGAGGAAGGCCTGCTGCTGGCGCTCTCGCAGGACGAGGCCGTCGATCCCGCGGTATTCTCCGAAAGCTTCACGCAAAAAGCGCTGTGCGAGCACGTGCTGACGACGATGCTGACGCGCCTGAAGGCGGGGAAGAACGACTGCGCGTTCCTGCTGTGCCTGTTAGAGCGGATTCTCTATCCATCCCAACCCCATCAAAAAGGAGATTGAACCCAATGCAAGCGATCATGGAAACCTTATTCGACATCTTTTACCTCGTCGGCGTCGTCGTGCTGGGCGTGCTCATGCTCAAGAACGGGAAGAAGCGCGAGCACCGGCTCTTCGGGCTGATGGCCGTCATCCTCGGCGCGGGCGACTCGTTCCACCTCGTGCCGCGCGCCATCGCACTGTGCACCACGGGCCTTGAGGCGCACGCCGCCGCGCTGGGCGTGGGCAAGCTCGTCACCTCCATCACGATGACCGTGTTCTACGTGCTGCTCTACCACGTCTACTGCCTGCGCTACGAAAAGCGGGAGAAGAACGTCACCCTCGCGGTCTACGTGCTCGCGGCGGTGCGCGTCCTGCTGTGCCTGCTGCCGCAGAACGACTGGCTCGCCTACCGCCAGCCGCTGCTCTTCGGCGTGCTGCGCAACGTGCCGTTCGCCATTCTGGGCGGCCTCATCATCTACCTGTTTTACAAGGAAACCCGCGCGCGCGGCGACAGGGCCTTTTCGCCCATGCCGCTGGCGATCACGCTCAGCTTCGCGATGTACATCCCCGTGGTGCTCTTTTCCGGCCTCTATCCGCTGGTGGGCGTGCTCATGATTCCCAAGACGCTCGCATACGTCTGGATCGTGGTCATGGGCTACCAGGACATGCGAAAAAACGCCAAGTAAGAGGGGGAGAGAAACATGAAAAAGATGGTCAACACGTCCTTTATCTACGCCATCGCCGCGATGGCGGGCGGCGTCTTCTACCGGGAGTTTACGAAGTTCAATGGCTTTGCGGGCCGCACCAGCCTCGGCCTCGTGCACACGCACCTGTTCCTGCTGGGCATGCTCTTCTTTCTCGTCGCCGCGCTGCTGAGCCGGGCGCTTCCCCTCCTCTCGCACAGGCGCTTCCGCCTCTTCTACGGCCTATACAACGCGGGCGTCTGCGTGACGGCGGCAATGCTGGCCGCGCGCGGGGTGCTGCAGGTGCTGTCCGTACCCGTCGCCAGCGCGCTCGACGCCTCGATCTCCGGCATCGCGGGCATCGGCCACATCATGACCGGCGCCGGGCTGGTGGTGTTCTTCACCATGCTGCGAGGCCTCGCCCAGGACAAATGAGAACCTTTCGCCCCGCCCTGCTTCACGGCCGAGAAGTTGGGCGGGGCTTTTGCGTTTCCCGCCATCCGTTTGCCATTTTTCGACAAACCTTGCAAAAAGCGCCGCGCCCAGATACAATAAAGACAATCTACGTCCGGAAGGAAGGTGTCGGCCGGATGAAACGAGCCGCCGCAATCGTATGCCTGATGCTCCTGTGCGTCCCCGCCGTACATGCGGAGGACGCCATCGTCATCCCCGAGGAATACAGAAACCCGCTGTCCGACTTCTCCGTGAGCGACGACGCGGACGCCGAACCCGCGCCCACGCCCTTCGCCGCGCTCTACGAGGGCACGACGGGCGAGGCCGTCTCGATGGTGCGCAGCCGCCTCTTCGCCCTCGGCTACCTCGCGGACGGCTCCGGCGACGTATTCGACGCGGCCACGGCGCAGGCCGTGCTCGCCTTCCAGCAGCGCACCGGCCTCGCGCAGACCGGGCGCGTCAACACCACCACCTGGAACACGCTGATGGACGAAAACGCCGCCTCCATCGGCGGCACGACGCAGGCGATGCCGCCCACGGCCGCACCGCAGGACACCGCCGGCTGGATCGTCCCCGCCACGGCGACGCCCGCGCCTGAGGGCGGCACGGCGCTCTACGAGGGCGTCACCCTCACGCGCACGCTTACCTACGGCATGCAGGGCGACGACGTAAAGGCCGTGCAAATGCGCCTGGCGGAGCTGGGCTACTTCAAGGAAAAATTCACCGGCGGCTATTACGACAAGACGACGCAGGCGGTGGAGGCCTTTCAAAAGAAGAACGGCCTTCGGGAGGACGGCGTGGTCGGCAGCGGCACCTGGAACGCGATGATGGGCGCGGCCGTCTGCAAGGACGGCTCGGCGGCAAAGCCCGTGAACGCCCCCGACCTTCAAACGCCCGGGCCACAGGAGGGGCTTCGCCCCGCCTCGGTGCCCACGACGCCCCAGCCGACGCAGGAGCCGCAGCCCTTTTCCTACACGAAAAAGCTGGAGTACGGCTCCACGGGCGACGACGTGTCCCGCCTGCAGCAGCGGCTTACGGAGCTGGGCTATTACGACGCGAAGATCACCGGCGGCTACTACAAGCAGACCCGCGCCGCCGTGCGCGCCTTTCAGAAGAACAACGGCCTCAAGGTGGACGGCGTCGCCGGGCGTGACACGCAGGAGGCGCTCTTCGCCGACCCGCAGCCCGTACCCGCAGACGCCACCCCGCGCCCGACGGCGACCCCCGCGCCCATGCCCTACCTGCTGGAGGTGGATGTGACCAACCAGATCACCACCGCCTATGGGCTCGACGCAAACGGGGAATACAAAACCGTCGTGCGCCGGATGATCTGCTCCACCGGCACGAAGAGCAATCCCACGCCGATCGAAACCGTCACGATGCCCAGCAAGCGCGCGCGCTGGGGCTACTTCCCGGAGTGGGACTCGCACGCCCAGTACCTGACGCGCATCGACTCGCTCAACGCCTTTCATTCCGTGCTCTACAGCGCGCCCAACGAACGCGCGCTTTCGGTCAGCTCGTACAAGAAGCTCGGCGAGCGCGCCTCGCACGGATGCGTGCGCCTGCTCGTCGCGGATGCGAAGTGGATCTACGACAACTGCCAGGCGGGCACGGTCATCCGCATCTTCGAGGGCGAGGCGGATCCGGAGCTCACGGAGTCGCTCAAGCCCCCTGCGCTCGACTACGACACCCTGCTGCCCAGCGTGACGCCCCAGCCCACGGCCGAGCCCTATTACGACGGCGTGAACTTCCCCGCGTACACCGGGCTGCTCAAAAAGGGCGTAGAGAGCGAGGCCGTTTACTTCCTGCAGCGCCGCCTCAAGGACCTGGGCTACTACGGCGGCACCGTCACCGGCGGGTACTACGCGGGCACCATCGCGGCGGTCAAATCCTTTCAAAAGGACCACGGGCTCTCCACGGACGGCGTCGCGGGCAAGGACACGCTCGCCGCGCTCTACGACCCGTCGCTGAACCCCACCGCCCTGCCCGCCCTCACGCCGGAGCCCGCGGCCGTCACACCCGATCTGCCGTCCGCGATGCCCGCGCCCACCGCGCCCCCGCAGGCCGCGGGCTCCGGCGTGAGCGCCCACGCTCATCCCCGTGGATGCCGACCTCCCGGGCAACGCGGTGGGCTGAGGACTCGGCGAAATCATTAGATTATTATCTAATTCATTATTGACGCAAGTCTAACAAAGTGCTATCCTTTCATCAAGCATCGATGAAAGGTTGTGTTTCGATTGTCATCTAACGAAAAAGGTTACCGGGCGCTCCGCACGCAGCGGGCGTTTCTCCAGATGACGGCAGCGGACGTCGTCAGCCGCTTCGGGGACTCGCTGGACGCGATCGCCTATTCGCTGATGATGTACGCGGTGACGGGCAGCGCGTCGCTGATGGCGCTGCTGCTGGGTGTGAACTATCTGCCGACGATCCTGCTTCAGCCGCTCTCCGGCGTCTGGGCCGACCGGGTGAACAAGCGGCGCATGATGGCGCTGTGCGATCTGGGCCGGGGGACGGTGGTGCTGCTCACCGCGGCGCTGTACGCCGCCTCGCGCCTCACGCCCGCCCTGCTCGCGGTGTTCACGGTGACAAACTCATGTCTCGAAGCGCTGCGCGCGCCCGCCGGCGCGGCCATCCTCCCCAAGCTCTTGGACGAGGACAAGTACACCCTCGGCGCGGCGCTCTCGGGCAGCCTGTGCCGGGCGGCGGAGATCGTGGGCCTGTGCGTGGCGGGCGGCATCGTCGCCCTGATCGGCGCGGGCGGCGCGCTGATGATCGACGCGGCGACCTTTTTCTTTTCCGCGCTGCTCGTCTCCCGTCTCCGCGTGGAGGAGGCCCCCGGCGGCGCGCGCACCACGCTACGCGACGTGCGCGAGGGCTTTGCCTCCGGCATCCGCTACGCGCTGAGCGGCGACCGCTTCCTGCTGGTGCTGCTCTGCATCGGCGCGATGATGAACTTCGTGATGGTCCCCTTGAACGTGCTCGGCACGCCCTACGTGATGGATTCGCTGGGCGCGGGGCCCGCGACGCTCTCCGCCGTGCAGCTCGCGCTGGTCGCGGGCATGGCGCTGGGCGCGTTTGCGACGCCGAAGCTGCGCCTGCGGGGGCGCACGCTCTTTCTGCTCGCGGGGCTGCTCTGCGCCGCGAGCCTCGCTGCCCTGGGCCTCGCGCCCGTTGTCCCCCGCTACGCGGCGCGCGTCGGCGTAGCCGTCCTGCTGCTGCTGTGCCTCGGGGCGGGGGTTGGGGTGGAAAGCGTCCTCTTTTCCTCCGCGTTCATGCACAACGTACCGTCGGAGATGATGGGGCGCGCGAGCGGGCTTTCCAACGCCGTGCTCTGCGCCGCGATGCCTCTGGGCGCGTTCCTCTGTTCCGCGGCCGCGAGGTTTCTGCGGGTGGAGACGATCGTGCTGCTCGCGGGCGCGCTCTCCCTCCTGCTCTACCTCCTGCTCTACCGCGTCGGGAGCCTCGACCGTCTGGGGGAGGGCGCCCAGGCGGAGGACGCGCCCCAAGCGCCCGAAACCTCCGATTTTTCGTGACGCGCCGCCCCGCGTCCGTGGTATAATGGAAAAAAGTTTGACGGCGAGGATGTCGCCCGCGTCCGCGAACATCAGGAGGTTCTTGGGATGGAATTCAACCTTTTGCCCGCCTTTGACCCGGAAATGGAGTGCCTGTCGCTGCTCGCGGCCTTTGTAAACGACGGCGACGAGCCCGGCCTGCCCTGTCCGCCCGCGAAGCTTCGCGCGCACTACGCGCGCATATTCTCCCTTTCGAGCGGCCAGGCGGACGCCTGCTTCGGCCCGCTCGAGGCGGTCTACGACGCGGTCGTCGCGCGACTCCCCTTCCCCCGCGAGGCGCTCGCGCGCGACTTCGTCCTTCTGCCCGGCACGCGCGTTTCCCCCGCGCAGATGGTGCTGCACATCGAGCGCATGCTCAGGCGCGTTCCCGCAGGCGCCGCCGTATCGCAGCGCGACCTGCTTGCGCAGCTCATCCTTGCCTTCTTTGATGCGGTTCCGGACGATCAGCTCTCGTGCGTCACGCAGGGCGACCTGGGCGCGGCGCTGATGCGCTGCGACCTTTCGGACGCCGTCAAGTGGTCAATCTACGAATTCTCCCTGCAATACGACGAGCGGCGCGACGGCGTGATGAACCGGCTTGCACAGGTGAAGCCCCTGTTTTGCGAGCATTCGGCGCTTCTGAATCCCCTGCTGAGCCGTTTTTCTAAGCAGCTCGGCGAGGCCTTCCGGCAGGCCGGAGGCGCGCGGGCTTATCTGGAATCGCTCGGCTTAAAGCTCGACGCGGACGCCATCACCGCGCAGCCGACAGCCTTTACCCCGACCTCCATCGGCCTCGTGAGCGACGCCTTCTTCGCGCAGGAGCTGGGCTTCTCGGAGAGCCTGCTGCTGTGCGTCGGGGTGCTCTTTTGCGCCATGGGCGAGGCGGAGGCGAGCCGCGACCCGGTGGAAACGCTTTGCGCCCCGCTCAAGGCGCTGAGCGACAGGCGGCGACTGCAAATCCTGTTCATGCTCGCCAAGGGCCCGCTTTACGCGCAGGAGATCGTCCGCAGCACGGGCCTTACAGGCGCGACCGTCTCGCACCACATGAGCGAACTCCTGAACGAGGAGCTGGTGGACATTCAAAAGGAGGGCGTGCGTTTCCGCTACACCCTCCGCCGCGACCGTGTCCAGGCGCTGCTCGCCGCCCTGCAGCGCGAGCTCGGCTGAATCAGTTTCCCGCCCGGACGAGCAAATGCACGTCGATCTGCGCGGGGGCGGCCGCGTACGCCTGCGGCCACCCCGACTGCTCCCACGCCCCGACGGTCGCGCAGCGCCGGATCGCGTAGCGCCCAAAGCCCGCGCAGTCGCTGCCGAACGCCTGCAGCTTTGAAAGCAGCGCCCGCAGCTCCTGCTCGAGCTCCACGCGCAGCGCGTCCTCGCCCTTAGAGGCGGGCAGTTCGTGCTCCGCCGTCAGGTAGACGCGCGCCGTAAGCGTCGCCTGTCCGCCGTCAAAGCGCAAGCCGAGGCGGCTTTTTTTCGTCTGGCGAAGCATATAAGGCTCGCCGCCCAGGAAATACGTGCATTGGGTGAAGGATCCCGTCAGCACGCGCAGCAGCTGCACCTGCCTGCCCGTGAGTTCGCCTACCATCCGCTTCCCCGAAAACACCGCCGCGCCCAGGAATTCCAGCTCGCTCGCGCTCTTTCGGGGCAGGTTGCCCGGCAGGCTGTTGAGCGCGTCGTCCGGCGCATAGTCCGCCGGGGCGTCCGGGTCGTGCACCGCCGCGTAGATCACCGCCGGATCGCCCACGCGCGCGGTCATCGCGCGCAGCACGTCGCCCAGGCGGCTTTGCGGGATGTAGCCCAGATCGCTGTAATACTCGAAGAGCAGCTCCAGATAACGCGACAGCCGCGAGCCGATGTACGGACGCTGCGCCGCGATGAGGCTGCGGGCTTCCTCCCGGCTGACGACGAGGAAAGCGTTCTCCTCCGCCTCATAGGAGGACTGGATCTGCAGGAGCAGCGGGTAAAAGTCCTCCGTGCGGGCGATTTCCTCGCTGACGACGACCTCGCGCAGATGCGAAAGGCTGAGCTTTCGCGGCAGCGTCGCGGCCATCAGCGCCATGGCGTGCGGGTAATCCACGCCCTCCGCCGAGACGAGCAGGTAGCCGTCCTGCACGAGCGCGGGCTCGTCCTCGCCGCCGTCTTCCGATTTCTTCTCCTGCGCGCCGCCGTCGCCCGCCCCCTGGCTGCCCGACAGCACCTGCAGGCTGACGCGGATCTGCCCCAGCCCGGTGCGGTCGATCGCCATGGAGAGCGCGAACGCGTGCTCTTCAATTTCCATCCCGTCCCCGCAGGCGCAAAGCAGCGGCAGGCAGAGCGCGAGCATGAGGATCAGCAGCGCTCT
Source organism: Beduinella massiliensis (assembly GCF_900199405.1). Taxonomy (NCBI): domain Bacteria; kingdom Bacillati; phylum Bacillota; class Clostridia; order Eubacteriales; family Beduinellaceae; genus Beduinella; species Beduinella massiliensis. The sequence continues at coordinate 388,472 of NZ_LT963430.1, read as the reverse complement.
CTTCATGCGCTCTCCCCCTTCAGATGCTTTTTTCGCGCGGCGCGCTGGGCGGCGAACGGAATCCATACCACCAGGAGCGCCGCCGCGTACCGCCAGGGCATCACCTGAAAGATCCACTCCATGCCGGTAAACCGCCCGATCCCCATCGCGGCGCAAAGCAGCGCAAACACGGCGGTAAACGCGATGCGGTCGTGCGGCGCGCGCGTGATGCGGGAAGCTGCGTGCGCGGAGAAGAGCAGCGCGCCGCCCGCGCCGAGCAGCATCGCCGTGAGCTCAAGAATCGTCATGAAGCGGTAGAGGATGCCGTTGTACAGCGCCGCGCGGCCGTGCAGGATCATGCGCTGGCCCCAGCCCCCCGCGAGCTGCCAAAGGCTGTAGGGGGCGGAGAGCGAAAAGCCGAGCAGCAGCAGCACCGCCAGCATGTGGCCGGACAGGGCGAAGGCGCAGTTCTCGCGCGCGTCCACCGTGGGGCATTCCCGCACGCCGCCGGGCAGGAACCCGAGCCCCAGCGTACAGGCCGCCGCGCCCAGGCTGCCCAGCCCCAGCGAAAGGCTCTGCGTCATGCCGTAGCCTGCGAGGGGCAGGAGATTTTCCACCGGACGCCCCCACAGCGTCCACCCTGCGCACGCGAAGAGCAGCACCGGCAGCGCCAGGCGCAGCAGGTAAGATAGCCGCTGCATGCCCGTCAGCCCAGCGTAGCCGGACAGCAGCAGCGCCAGCAGCGTCAGCGACGTGATCATGAACGGATCGCCCTCCGGCAGCAGGGAAGCGTGCGCGAGCTCCGTCAGCCCCTGCAGTGCCACCGCCGCGTCCGCCAGCAGCGTCAGCGCGCAAAGCGCGCAGAGCGCCGCCGCGACCGGGTAGGGCAGCACGTCCATCGCGATGGAAAACAGCTCCTGCCCGTCCGCGTCCCTGCGCATGCGCGAGATGGGGAGCACCAGCAGCAGCGCGCCGACCGGGCACAGCAGCGCCGCCCACCACAGCGCGCCGCCCGCGCCCGGCAGCATGCGCCCCGTACCGTCCAAGAAGAGCTGGCAGGCGGCCATCGTGCCCACCAGCGCGCCCTGCGCCAGCACCGCCGCCTGCACGCGCTGCCCCTTCTGCGCGCCCTTCGTCTTTGGCTGCGCGTTTCGCCGCTGCCGTCTGCCCGCTACCATCCGCTCACCGCTCCCTTCATTCTCCCTGTTACTTCTTGCGTTCCCAGGCGCGCACGCGCCCCCGCACGCGCGCCATGTACGCGGGCGTCGAGAAGAACCCGCGCGTGCGCTGGCACCAGATCGGCATGCGCAAAAGCAGGTCCGCGTTCCCTGGCCGCTTGGGCGCGGCGGGCGCCAGCAGCGGCGCGCCCAGCGAGGTCATGCGGCACAGCAGCGCGCCGTACACGAACGTCACCAGCAGGATGCCGTACAGCCCGTAGACCGCGCCCGCCGTCATCACGACGAGCTGCGCGATGCGAAAGCCGAGGCTGAGGCTGTAATTGGGCACCGCGAAGCCGCCCAGTCCGCTGGCCGCCACCACGATCAGCAGCAGCGGGCTCACCAGGTCCGCCGAGACCGCCGCCTGCCCCAGAATCAGGCCGCTGACGATGCCCAGGGCGTTGCCCAGGGAGCCCGGCGCGCGCACGCCCGCCTCGTTGATGAGGAAGAACGCGAACGTCATCAGCAGCGCCTCCAAATAGATCGGGAAGGGCACGCGCGCCTGCGACTCATAGACGCTGGTGAGCAGCATGGGCGAGAGAATCTCCTGATGAAACCGCAGCACCGCGATGTACAGCCCCGGCAGGAAGAGAAACACGAAGATGCCCAGCATGCGCACGATGCGCAGGAACGTGCCGTACTGCCAGCGCATGAACGTGTCGTCCGGCGTGTGCAGCAGATGAAACAGCGTCGCGGGCAGCGCCAGGGCATAGGGCGAACCGTCCACCAGCAGCGCGACCTGTCCGTCCAGCAGGAAGGAGCCCACGCGGTCGGGCCGCTCGGTGTTGATCGTCTGGGGAAGCAGCGCGAAGGGGTGATCCTCGATGAGCTGCTCCAGCTGCCCCGTGCCCGGGACATAGTCCGCCGCGATGCCGTTCAGGCGGCGGAACACCTCGTCCACGACGGATTTTTCGGCCACGCCGTCCAGATAGAGCACCGCGCACTTGGTGGGCACGCCCGTGCCCAGGCTGACCATCTCCGTCACCAGCCGGGGGGTGCGCACCACGCGGCGCACGAGCGTGATGTTCGTACGCAGGTTTTCGGTAAAGCCCTCGTGCGGGCCCAACACGACCTCCTCGTTTTCGGGCTTGCCGACGCTGCGCCGCTCGTAGCCCCGCGTATCGAAGATCCAGCCCGTGTCGCATCCGTCGCACAGCAGCAGCGTCTGCCCGTCCAGAACGGCCTGCAGCCCTTCGTCGCAGCTCTGCGTGTCCCCCGCGGGCGCGACGGAGACCACGTTGTACACCAGGTAGGTACACCGATCCTGTTCGTCGCAGTCGACCGGGCCCTCAAGGCGCATGACCGGTTTGAGGATGTTCTCGTCGATCATGTCGGTGTTCGCCATGCCGTCCATGCACAGCACCGCCGCCTGAAAGTCGCCCGCGGTGAACTCGCGCACGATCACGTCCTTGTTGCGCGGCATGCGCAGGATGTCCTTGAAGGCGCGCAGATTTTCCGCCAGCGAGCGGGTCAGGTTCTGGTTCATGGACTGCGCGATGCTCGCCATTTCCATCCCTCCGGTTTCTTCTGGCAGGTAGTATGTGCACGCGCTGGGGAAATATACAAGAAGGCCGCCTCCGCTTTCGCGAAGACGGCCGCAGGCCGGCGCGGGATATGCAACTGTAAGAAGGAACGCGCGAAGGGCTGCCTTTCCCCGCAATCGCATCGACCGGCCGGCTCGCTCCGGCGGGGCGTTTGCCGCAGGGCAATTCCTGGGTGCCGTCGGCGGGAAACCGCTTCCGTGATGCCCGCGCGCGTTTCGCCGTCACGAGAGAATTTTGCGGATTTCCCGCTTCAGGGTCTGCGCGTCCAGCGGCTTTGCCAGGTGCCCGTTCATCCCCGCCTCCCTCGCCTTTACGATGTCCTCGGAGAAGGCGTCCGCCGTCATCGCGACGACCGGCACCGTCTCCGCGTCGGCGCGCGCCATCTGCCGAATGCGCCGCGTGGCCTCGTACCCGTTCATCGTGGGCATCTGCACGTCCATTAAGATCAGGTCGTAATAGCCCACGGGCGAGACGCGGAACGCCTCGCAGCCCTGCGCCCCGTCGCACGCGCACTGAATCTGCGCGCCTGCGCTGCCCAGCAGCTCCACGGCGATGTCACGGTTAAGGTCGTTGTCCTCCACGAGCAGAATGCGGCGCCCGGCGAATTCCTGCGCGCCCGCGCGCGCCTCCTCCTCCGTTTCGGCCCGCTCGCCCAACACGTAACGCCTCAGCGCCTCGCACAGCGTGGAAACGAAGAGGGGCTTGGTGATAAAACCGTTGACCCCGGAAGCCAGCGCCTCGCCCTCGATGTCCGCAACGTCGTAGGCGGAGACGATGAGGATCGGCAGCTGCTCTCCGTACGCCTGCCGGATTCGTCTGGCCGTCTGCGGGCCGTCCATGCCGGGCATCTTCCAGTCCAGCAGCACGGCGTCAAAGGCGCCGCCCTTGCGACGCACCTCCTCCAGCAGCGCAAGCGCGCCCTCTCCGTTGTTGGCGCTTTCCACCCTGACGCCGATTTCGCCCAGCGTCTGCATCATGTGCTCGCACATCACGTCGTCGTCATCCACCACGAGGATTCGCAAATCCGGCAGGCGTCCGGGCGAATACGGCGCCTGCTCGATGCGCATCGGCAGGGTGACGAGGAAGGTCGTTCCCTTGCCGACCTCGCTGCGCACCTCGATTTCGCCGTCCAGCAGGGCGACCAGCTTCTGCGTAATGGCCATGCCCAGGCCGGAGCCCTCCGTCTTGTCCACGCGGCTGTCCTGCTCGCGGGAAAAGGGCTCGAACAGGTGGCGTATAAATTCCGGCCGCATCCCCTTGCCCGTGTCCGTGAAAATGAAGCGGAAGCGCGCCTGCCCGGGCGCGCCGTCCGAGGCCTCCTCCACGCAGATGCTGATATTGCCGCCCGACGGCGTAAATTTGGAGGCGTTGGAGAGGATGTTGATGAAAATCTGCCGCAGGCGCAGCGAATCCGAAAACACCCATTCATGCTTCACGCGGCGCAGGTGAATCGAAAACTGCTGCCCGCGCGCTTTGATGTTCGGCTGCATGATCGCCACGACGTTGCGCAGGAGCTCCGGCAGGGACATCACGCCGCTGTTGATGATCATCTTCCCGCTTTCGATGCGGCTCATATCCAGCACGTCGTTAATCAGCCCCAGCAGGTGCTGGCTCGACAGGGAGATCTTCCGAAGGCAGTCCCGCAGCTTTTCCGGCTCCTCGATATGCGCGCGGGCGATGTCCGTCATGCCGATGATCGCGTTCATCGGCGTGCGGATGTCGTGCGACATGTGCGAGAGGAAGTCCGTCTTCGCGCGGTTGGCCCGCTCCGCCGAGGCCAGCGCCTCCTTCAGCTGCACCGCCTGCTCCTCCAGGCGCTTTTGCATCTGGCGCAGCTCCGTCTCGTCGGTTACATCGATGAAGATCGCGAGATAGACCGGATCGCCGTCCTGCCAGTCCACGCAGCTCGCGTTGACCTGCAAAAAGGCTTCTTTCCCGTGGTGCTCCTTCATCTTAACGATAAAATGCGCGGGCTCTCCCGCCAGAAAAGAGCGCTCATGCGCCTTGAAGATTTCCTGATTCCGGACGAAATTGTCGCGGTACAGCGGGTCTTCCATCTCCCGCCAGCAGCCCTCGCCAAAGAAGTCGACGTAACGGTCGTTCGCCGCGAGCAGGGTAAAGCGCGGGCCGCTTTGCACCCTGTATTTCCCCACAAAGCCGGGCAGGTTGTCGTAGGTGACGGACTGCTCGATCTTCATCTGCATGATGTCGTTGATGTCCGTCATCACCGTATAGGCAACCTGGTGACCGTCGATGTACTCGTCGACAAACGTGGCCGCCATCCGAACCCAGATGTACTCTCCGCTCTTTCTGCGCATGCGGGAGGAGATGCTGTACGCCTTTTTCCCCTCCTCCATGGTCTTGGTGACCACCGCGCCGATTCGGCGCCACTCCTCCGGATCGCCGGCGTAGTAGCGGTCGCACAGGTTCTGATAAAGGCGCTCGTACTCTTCCCTCGTATACCCGATCAGGTCGTAGTAAAAAGGGTTCGCCCACACCAGGGTGAAATGCTCGTCCAAAAGGTGCTTGCTGACGCTGACGTGCAGCATATTCATGAGCGTCGTGTACTCATAATCCTTTTTTTCCACTTCAGACATCCTGTCAGCCCTCTCCGCGCTCCGGCCCCGCGCATCCTTCTTCTATTTAGCTATTAGATTTCTTCCCCATTGTAACGCATCGGAACGGAAAGCGCAAGCGGTGTTTGCTTTCGGCGGCGCGCATGGTATAATAATTTACAGAATCAATCCACATCCGGATTCCGCACCGGCAGACTGCGCGGGTTTGACCGGCAAACGGGACACGAACGACAAGAAATCGCAGATGCGGAGGACATCGATGAACGGCGAATCCACGTTATACGGCTATCTGTACCAGGCCATCGCGGCGGAAATCGAAGCCGGCCGGTATCGCTTCGGGGCGCCCCTCCCCTCGCAGGAGGCGCTGTGCCGTCAGTACAACGTCGGCATCACGACGGTGCGCCGAACCCTGAAAATGCTGGAAGCGGACGGCTTCATCGCCACCGCCCCGCGGAAGCGCGCGACCGTCCTTTACCAGGCGGACGAGCGGTCGTATGCCGCCGCCGTCCTGCAATACAAGACCGCGGTTCTTGCGCGCTTCCAGAGCTTCGAGCCGGTGCTCGCCCCCCTGCAGGCCCTGGGCGCTGCGCGGCTTTCAAACTTGGACGCGCTGAAAGCCCTGGTGGACTCGTTCAAGACGGAGCTGGAACCGGAGAGATTTTTCGAGCGCGTATCGCTCTTTTTTACGGAACTCCTCGCGCCCTACCGCAACCGCCTCCTCATCGATCTGCAGGTGGACGTGAGCCGCCATGCGCACGTTCCCTATCCGCCCTGCTTCGCCGCTCAAAGCACCGGCCGCCTTTCGCCCGAGCAGGCGGGAGAAGCTTTCACCGCCCTGCTGGATGCGCTTTGCGCAAAGGACTACCCGGGCGTCGCCCGGATGCTCAGGGCGCTGTACCTGGGCTTCATGGCCTGGACCGAACGCTTCTTTGACGCGCTCGAGCAAAGGTATCCGGACCTTTCGGTCACGCCGCTTCCGGCGGAGCCCGGCGAAAAGGCCCATCACCCCCTATATACCGCCGTCGCGCGACGGCTCTTTCGCCGGATACAAGCCGGAGAATTTGACGGGCGGAGGTATATCCCCTCGCTGCCGGAGCTCATGAGCGAATACGGCATCTCGCAGGCGACCGCGCTCAGCGCCGTCGCCCTCCTTTCCGACATCGGCGTCGTGCGGATGCATCGCAAGAGGGGGACGTCGCTCGCGCCGCCCGGCTCGCCCAACGCGCCGCTCCGCCTCAGCCGGGAAAGCATTCTGGAACACCTGATTCTCTTCCTGAGCGCCCTGCAGATTCTGGCGTGCAGCGCCGGACGCCTGAGCGAACGGATCATGTCCGGGCTTTGCGAGGCGGAGCGCAAAGAAGCCGCGGCCCGCCTGCAAAGCTGCTCCGCGCGGGGCAGCGCCCCCATCATCCGCACGCTCCTGGAGCTTTTCAGGGAGCACGCCCCCCACGACTGCCTCGCGCGGTATCTGACTGAGCTGGACGATCTGCTCATCTGGGGCTACTACCTGTCCCGTGCGAAGCCGGATGCCTGGGCGGACGCCGGGCGCCTTGCGGCGGAACGGTTCGCCCCGCTGCCCGGCACGCTCGTCCGGGGGGAAATCGCCGCCTTTTCGGAGGGCGTCAGGGAGCTGTTCGTCCTGATTTACCGGACGGCCCACGACAAGCTGGTCGCCTTCGGCGCCGACCCGGACAGGCTGCCCGCCCCTCTGGACGCGGCGGGCTGTCTCGCCTGATGAAGCCAAAAGGCCGGCCGGAGCCGCCCGCATGATTGCGGACCGCTCCGGCCGGCCTTTGTGTGCCCCACGAATGCTTTTACTTTTCGGCGAGCGCCGCGTTCACCGCTTCAATGATCGCCTTGCTGGTCACCGTCGCGCCGGAAACCGTGTCCACGTCGGTGGACTGCTTCTCGACGATCGCCGCCGGAATCTTCTCGATGGCGCCGTCGGAGATGCCCGCCGTCTCGGTGTGCGAAACCACCTCGACCTTGGCGATCTTTTCGCCGTCCATCGTCACCTTCACGCTCAGTGTGCCGCCCATGCCCTGGGCCTCGCCCATGCGCTCGTTCTCGGAGAGGGAAACGGCGCTTTCCTTCTTTTCGGGCACATAAGCGGTCTTGCCTTCCATCACGGACTTGGCCGCCACGTCGCTCTTGGCCGCCGCGGCGTTCGCGCCTGCGGCGCGGCCGCTGAACACGCATTCAGCCAGGTTGCCGCCGCCGTTGTAAATGTCGCAGTAGAAGCTGCCCAGTTCGCCCGCGCTGTAAAGGTGCGGAATCGCCCTGCCCTTGGTGTCGAGCACCTCGCACTGCACGTTGCGCTTCGGGCCGCCCTGGGTGTTGGTGAAGGTCGCCTTCAGCGGCAGCGCGTAGTAGGGCCCGGTTTCGTCCAGCGCCACCAGGTATTCCGGGATGGTCGCGTACTCCAGATCCTCGCCCGCCGCGCAGTAGCCGTTGTACTTTTCGACCGTGGCCGCGAGCGAGCCCGCCGGCAGGCCGAGCTTATCGTTCAGCTCGTCCAGCGTATCCGCTTTGATGATCCATCCCTTTTCGATCTCATCCGCATTGCCCTCGCTCCAGGACGGATAGACCGGCGCTGCCAGGCGCGCCTTCTCGTCGAAGATCATGTAGGAGGGATTGGGGATGATCTGGGAAACCCACATGCCGTGGAAGTTCACGTGTCCGTGGCTGGGGGTGACCGTCTCGTTCATGTAGCGCGTGCCGTCCGCGCCCACGACGATGGCGCTCATCTGGGTGAAGCCGGTGTACGCGCCGCTCTTGGTGGAGGTCACGCCGAAGTAGCCGGGCGCCACGCCCGTCTCAGGATTCACGAAGTTGACGTCCGGGCCGGAGAGCGTGCTCATGTGCCACAGGTCCGCGCCCACCGCCATCGCCATCTTGATGCCGTCGCCGGTGTTGTAGCGCGCGCCCTTTGAATACGCCTCGGGCATCTGCACGTAGTTCTCGATCATGTCCTCGTTGTTTTCAAAGCCGCCGCAGCAGAGCACCACGCCGTTCCTGGCGCGGATGTTCAGCTCCCGGCCGTCCTTCGCCACCTTCACGCCGTGAATGATGCGGGTCGCCGGATCCTGGATCAGGTCCGTCGCCGGGGCCTCGTACCACAGGTCGATGTTCTCCGCGACCGTGCGCTCGTTCACGTTCTTCAGCAGCAGCTGCCAGAACTTGCTGGTCCACAGCTCGCCGTCCACCTCCACGGTGCTGATGGACTCGCTGCCGGGGAGCTCCGGGTACTCGATCAGCGGGTAATGACCGAACTTCTCCGGGTCCGCGCCCAGCTTTTCGAGGAATTCCGGAACGGCCATCGCGCCGTCGACGATCGTCTCGATCACCTCGTCGCTCTGGTTGTCAAAGCCGCCGCGCATCGCCTTGAAGTAGGTGATCGCGCCTTCGCGGTCCGTCGGGCAGAGGATGATCTGCGCCGCATAGCGCGTGTTGCCGCCCGCCTCGCCTTCCGGCGCCTTTTCCAGCAGCAGCACCTTCGCGCCCGCGTCCGCCGCGGTGATCGCCGTCACCGCGCCCGCGCCGCCGAAGCCCACGACGACTACGTCGTACTCGCCGTCCCAGTCCACCGTGTCCTCAAACACGGCGTCCTCCGCCAGCGCCGGCAGCATGCACAGCGCCATCATCGCGCTAAGCAGCAGCGCGGCAAAGCGCTTCATGTTCTCCTTCATGTTTCTTCCTCCTTGTCGCTTGTGAAAACCGCCAGAAATCAAGTTTGTCTCTTTTTCGACGATTTCCTTTCGTAGCGAAGACATTATAGCATTGTATTTTGCCTCAATGCGTCGTATAATCGTCTTAACTTCAAGCGTCTTGTTTGTGTTTCTTCACAATCAAGTTCCGCGTCAGTCGGCCTTTGCGCCTCACGCGCGCGGCGCTTGTGATTTTCCCCAAGAGGAGGGCTTTGCTTGACCCCATCGCTTGCCGGCGCCGAGCGCCTCATGCGCCTCACCTTCGACGGCTGCACGATCAAACAGATGCTCGACGCCTGCGAAGAATACCTGGGCACGCCGGTGCGCCTTTCCCCCGTCGGCGCGCCGGAGAAGAGCGTCAAATCCGGCGGCTATCCGCAGGCGGACTTTCAGGAGCTGCTCGACTCCATCTACCCCAAGGACAAGCCCCTGGGCAGCGACCGCTACCTGGAGTTCATCTCCGAGCGGTACCGGCGCGAGCATTGGGACCGCCCCTTCATCGTCGATTCCTACACGCACCGGCTGAAGCTGTGCTACGTTCACATCGGCAGGACCTTCTTCGGCCACATCTCGGTGCTGGAGCTGGAAACGCCGCTGGAGGAGATCGACGACGAGCGCATCCGCCTCGCGAGCCGCTTCGTCGGCCTCGCCTGCGTCGCGGCGGGCATGAGCCACCAGATGCTCTCGCCGGACGAGCTGCTGAGCGCGCTGCTCGGGCGCAAGATCACGACGTTAACGCGCCTGATGGTCGAATCCGCCGCGCCCGCGCCGGAGGAGCACGCCCGCTACCGGCTGCTGACGGTGGTGATGCGCGGGGGCGTGCTCGAATACGTCTATCCGCTGCTGCGCCGCTCGCTGGAGGCGCTCTACCCCGGCTGCTGGATGACGCCCGCGGAGGACTGCGCCTGCGCGCTGCTGCGTGCAGAACGCACGCCCGCGCGCGGCGCCGTGCTGCTGGACGGCCGCCTCGCGGCCCTTTTGGGCAAGAGCCAATGCGCCGCCTGCGTCTCGCCCGTCTTCAGCGACCTACTTGGCTGCGCCCGCGAGCACGAACGCATGCTGGCCCTGCCCGCGCTCCGCCGCGCGCAGGCGGGCAGCGTCGTCTTCTTTGAGGATCACGCCGAGTGCGGCCTTTTTTACGAATCCGGGCTGTCGCCTGAAATCCTGCGCTCCTACTGCCACCCGCAGCTGCTCAGGATGCGCGCGGACGACGAGCGGGAGGGTACGCAGTTCTTTGAAACCCTGCGTGCGCACGCGCAGTGCGCTTTCAAGGCGTCGCGCACGGCGGGAAGGCTGTTCGTGCACGTCAACACCGTGCTCTACCGCCTCTCCCGCATCGAGGCGCTCTACGCGCTCGACCTGGAGGACGAACAGACGCGCTTTGCCCTGGCGCTCTCGCTGCGCCTTCTCGACTATCTCGAATGAAGCGCAGCAAAAACCGCCCCTTGAAGACGGGGGCCAGCCGGACGATTGCCGGCCGCCGTCTCCAGAGGCGGTTTTTTTCATGAGAAGGGGCTTGCGTTACTTCCCCAGCGCGTAGGCCGCGGCGTTCGCGCCCGCGATCTTGCCCCACACGATGCAGCTGGTATTCGCCAGGCCGCCGATGTTCGCGCTGCCGCCGACGTTGGCGCCGCCGGTCAGCTCGCCGCACTGGTACAGGCCCGGGATGGGCTCGTGATCCGCGTTCAGCGTCTGAGCGTCGGGGTTCATCAGCGGGCCGCCCTTGGTGAGCATCACGTACGGGCAGGTCTTGATGGCGTAGAACGGACCCTCGAGCTTTGCCAGGGTGTCCGCCGCGCGGCCGAATTCCTTGTCCTCGCCCGCCTGCACGTAGCCGTTGTAGGCTTCGACGGTCGCGGCGAGGCCCGCCGCGTCGATGCCCGCGTTCTGGGCCAGCTCTTCCAGCGTCTCTCCCTTGTACACGCAGTTGCCGGAGGCGAGCAGCTCGTCAAAGTAGGCCCAGCCCTCGTCCGGCTTGCCGGAGAAGCCGCCGCCGACGCTCAGGATCGGATCCTGCGTGTCCTTCATCTGCTGGGTGAGGATCATGTACACGAGGTTTTCCGGCGCGCCCGCATAGGCCGCCTTGCGCTCGCTGTCCAGGCTGCCCAGCTCCTTGACCATGCGGCTGCCGGTGTTGTCCACCCAGATGACGCCCGGGTACTGCACGGAGGCCGTGCAGGAAACGTCGAAGCCGCCGACCGGCACGCCGCCCGGATAAGCGGGCAGGTAGTCCATGTTGTTGAAGATCGCGCCCGCCTTCTCGGCGAACTTATAGCCGTCGCCGGTCACGAAGGAGGGCGACATGGTCAGCACGTTCTTGTAATTGTAGCGGTGCAGCAGCTCTTCGTTGTGGCCGTAGCCGCCCGTCGCCAGAATCGTAGCGGCCGCGCGGTACTCGCTGCCGTCCGTCAGCACGACGCCCTTCACGGCGCCGTCCTCGACGATGATGTCCGCGACCTCGGTCTCCAGCAGCAGGGCGATGTCGCCCTTTTCCACGTGCTGCTCGATCAGCGGCTTCACCAGCTCGACCATGGCGTTTCCGCCGCCCTGCACGCGGTACTCGCGCGGCACGTTAAACGCGTCGTAGGAGGAGGACATCTTCGGCTCGCGGTCACCGAAGTCCGCGCCCAGGCTGTCCAGCCAGTCGATGGCCGCGGCCGCGCATTCGGTGTGCTTGCGCGTCAGCTCTTCCACGTTGGTGCCGCCGCCCATGCGGACGATGTCCGCCTGGAAGTTTTCCGGTGAATCCTCCACGCCCGCCGCGATCTGCATCTTGGCGCCCGCCGCGGAGGTGGTGCCGCCCGCGAAGCGGATGGAGCCGCCCATGGCGTTGTTCTTGTCGATCAGGTAGACCTTCGCGCCGTTTTCCGCAGCCTCCAGGGCCGCGTTCATGCCCGAAAAGCCCGCGCCGATCACGATGACGTCCGGGTTTTCAAAGGCAGGCTTTACGCTCTCCTTTTCCGCGGGAGCGGCTTGCTGCGCGGCCTCCAGCGTCACGCCCGACTGACCCAGCGCGTCCGCCGCAGCGGCCAGCACCGCCGTGCTGGTGACCGTCGCGCTCGCGACGGCGTCCACCTCGACGCTGTTCCTTTCGACCATCGCGCCGGGCAGCTGCTCGATCGCCATGGTGCCGATGCCCGCGGTTTCGTCCGGGCCCTCTGCCTGCACGTTCGTCAGCTTGCCGTCCTCAATCGTCAGCGTCACGGTGACGTCGCCGCCAAAGCCCTTGGCCGTCGCCGTGTAGTCCTCTGCAAAGGCCGTCACGCCCAGGCAGAGCGTCATCACCAGCGCCAGCAGCATGCTGAGCGTCTTCTTTGTCATCATCCTGTCATTCCTCCTCTTTGGGCGGGCGCTTGTTCCCGCCCTTTTCCCTTATTATAAAGGTTAAAGGTATATGAGGGTCAACAGGCTTTTGATAATTCTGTGTCATTTTCCGATAGGAAACCAAAATTCTCCGCGGCTGACGGGCTCTTCCTTCGCCCCGGCGTTCCACAGCGTGCTGACGACCGGCGCGCCGCAAAGCACCCATCCGCGCCGCGCCGCCTCCCCGGCGCCCCGGCGCAGGCAATCCAGCAATTCCCCCGTTCCCGTCCGCCAGCGCATCAGGGTGTACAGGCAGGGGCAGGCGGGGATGCGCTCGATGCCAGGCAGCCGTTCCACGCCCAGGAATGCGGCATTCTGCGCATCCACGATGAACCCCAAGTCCGGCCGTTCGCCCGCCTCCAGGTCGTCCGGCTGATAGCGGATCATCCAGCGCACCAGCGGCAGCCATTCCGCCCAGATGCCCACCTGATCCATGGCGTGCGGCTCCGGGCGTTTCGCGCCCGCCCGCTTGACGACCATCGCGAAGCTCTCCGGCCGTTCACGCTCTTCATACCGGTCCATTCCCTCGTCGCCCCGGCGGGCCAGGACGGCCGTCGCGCGCAGGCTTTTCGCGATGCGAAGCTGCATCTCCGCCTGGCGCTCCAATGTCTCCGCGCGCGCCTCCAGCGCCTCGCCGATCCGCCCGCCGTCCTCCTCGCGCAGAATCTCCGCGGTCTGGGCGACCGTAAAGCCGCAGTTGCGGCACTTGCGCAGGCTCATCAGCAGGTCCATGCTCACGTCGGTGTACTGCCGGTATCCGCCCTCGCCGGTGCGTTCGTGCGTCAGGATGCCGTATTGTTCATAAAACCTCAGCGTCTGCGGGCTGATGCCCAGCATCTTGGCGGCCTCGTGAATTTTATAGCGCATATGCTCACCCCATCGTATCTATTATAAGACACAAGCTGGGGATTTGCAGCTTTTTTGAATGGATATTTTACGATTTTCTGTCATTGCCTTTTCAAGCGCGTACATCTGCCGGCCTTTACGCCAAAAGGGGCACCGGCCGGATGCCGGTGCCCCTCTGAGGATCGGGTTCTTTACTTGCTTGCGTACGCCGCCGCGTTCTCGCCCGCGATGCGGCCGAAGACGATGACGTCCGCCACCGCGTTGCCGCCCAGTCGGTTCGCGCCATGCACGCCGCCGGTGACCTCGCCCGCCGCGTACAGGCCCGGGATCACGTTTCCGTTCACGTCGATGACCTGGGTCTCCGGGTCGATCTTCACGCCGCCCATGGTGTGGTGCACGCCCGGGGCGACCTTCACCGCGTAGAAGGGCGCGGTGACGACCGGGTATTCAAGGCTCGTGCGGCCGAAGGCCTCGTCCTTGCCCGCCTCGATCGCGGCATTCCAGCCGTCCACCGTCTCCTTGAGCGCGGCCGCGTCCACGCCCATGGCGGCCGCCAGCTCTTCGACGGTGTCGCCCTGCACGGTGAGGCCCTTGTTCACGTAGGAGTTGACCGCGCTGACGCGATCGCGCAGGTCCTGATCGAACAGCAGGAAGGCATAGCCGCCCGTCTGCTCAAGCTCCGCCGCGGAAACCACGTCGCGCGTCTCGAGCTCGTCGATGAAGCGCTTGCCTTCGGCGTTCACGAGGATCGCGCCGTCGCCGCGCAGGCCCTCGGTGATGAGCGCGCTGGTGCTCTGTTCCACGGTCGGGTGAATCTGAATCTGCTCCATGTCCACCGTCGCCGCGCCGACTTCCTCCGCCATCACGATGCCGTCGCCGGTCATGCCGGGCGCGTTCGTGGTGACGAAGCCCTTCAGGCTGGGCTGATACTTGGTGTACATCTCCTCGCTGGCCGCAAAGCCGCCGCTGGCCAGCACGACCGCGCCCGCGTTGATCGTGTAATCGACCGCCGCGCTGGAGGCCTTGATGCCGGCCGCCGCGCCGTCCTTCATGACGATCTGGGTCGCCGGGGTCTCGTAAAGGATGGTGATCTTGTCGCTGTTTTCGCAGTTCTTGAGCAGGATCGGCACCAGGTAGCTGCCGACCGCCGCGCCGCCCTCGGGACGGTGCGCGCGCTTGGCGGAGGAGCCGCCCAGCATGGTCAGATCCGGCAGGGGCGCGCCGATGGAATCGAGCCAGTCGATGGCCGCGGCGGAGTTCTCCGCCAGGGTGGTGACGAGCGCCTTGTCGTTGATCTCCTTGCCGCCCTTCATCGTGTCCTCGACGAAGAGCTCCACGGAGTCCTCCACGCCCGCGGCCTTCTGCACGGAGGTCTCGGCCGCGTTCATGCCGCCCGTCGCACGGGTGGTGTTTCCGCCCGCGATAGCGGCCTTTTCCACGACGACGACGGTCTTGCCCGCGTTCGCGGCGGTGATCGCCGCGGACATGCCCGCGCCGCCTGCGCCCACGATCACGACGTCGGCCTCGATCGTCTCCTCGGTCCTATCGCCCGTCTCCGGCGCCTTCGGCGTGAGGGCGGCGGCATCCACGCCCGCCTCCTTCAGCGCCGCGGTGACAGCCTCGACGATGGCGGCGGAGGTCACGGTCGCGCCCGACATGGCTTCCACGTTCGGGCTCTGCGCCTCCAGCATCTTGCCCGGCAGGCTCTTGATCGCCTCGCTGCCGATGCCGGCGGTCTCGCCGTCTCCGGTGATGCTGATTTCGGTGATCTCGCTGTCCGACAGGGTGACGGTCGCGGCGATCTCGCCGCCGAATCCCTGCGCCGTGCCCGTATAGGTACCGGCCGTGAAGCCCTCGGCCATCACCCCCGTGCCGCAAAGCACGAGCGCGAGCGTCAGGATACAGGAAAGCAACTTCTTCATCATGTTGTTTTCTCCCTTGCTGCGAATTTGCGAACGGGGACAGGCCCGCTTCGCTGCGCAACAGCATATCACAACCCGCGCCGCCTTTCAAGGCAAAGGAACCAATTCGTCAAATTTCTGTCAATGTGCACAATTAGCGGGTTTCCGGCGGCTTTTCGCCCTTACGGAAGCGTTCCAGCGACAGCCCGGTGGCGACCGCCGCGTCGATGGCTCCGGCGAGCGACGCGCCCCGAAGCGCCGCGTCGCCGCACGAAAGGTTCACGCGCAGGAAGAACTCGACCGTGCCGCCGTTGCCCGTGACGGGCGAATGCGTGATCCCGGTGACGAAACCGCTGCGCTCCCGCTCGATGTCCGCGCACAGCGCCGCGAGTAGCGGCGCGTAAGCATCCGGCGCGATGACCCCTTCCCGCCGGGCGGCGGGGTCGTCGATCTCAAACAGCGGCTTCACCAGGCAGAGCAGCTCGCCCTCCCCGTGCAGAATCGCGGAAAAGGCGGGAATGCCCTTGCGCAGCGACAGGTAGGAGAGGTCCACCGTGCCCAGATTGGGCCTGGGGTCGAGCGAGAGCAGCTTCTCGTCCGAAATGTTGGTGCGCTCCAGGTTCACGACGGCGGGGTTTTGCCGCAGGCTGCCGTGCAGCTGGCCGAAGCCCACGTCCACCGCGTAGACGCGCGCGCAGCCGCTTTGCACCAGGCAGTCCGTAAAGCCGCCGGTGCACGCGCCCGCGTCGATGGCGACGCGGCCCGTGAGATCCATCGAAAAGGCATGGATCGCCCCCTCCAGCTTGTAGCCGCCCTTGGAGATGTAGCGGTCGAAGAGGCCCTGCACGGTAAGGGGCCTGAAAAGCTCCACCAATTCGCCCGCGCTCCTCACCGGCACCGCGCCCGCGTGCACCTTGCCCGCGAGAATCCAGCGCTCGGCCTCGGCGCGGTCCGCCACCATCCCCTCTTGCACCATGCGCTCCCACGCGGGGAGGCGCTTTCCCTTTTTCTTCATCGCTCCTCCAGAGGCAGCCATTTCAGCACCTTTTGAATCTTGTCGTCCCAGAATTCCCAGGTGTGCGCGCCCGGGCTCTCCTCGTAATGGATGTTCAGCTCGTCCCCGAAGTACTTTTTAAAGGCGCGGTTCTCTTCGATGAGGAAGTCCTCCGTGCCGCAGGCGACGAAGATTTCAGGCCGCGGCCTGTCCGATTCGATCAGCCGCTGGGCGGCCGCGAACAGGTCGTTGTCCGAGTCGATCAGCTCCTCCGGCGTGCCGAACGTGCGCGCGAGCTCCGCGCTGCGAAGCGGCGAATCGTCCTGGCGCTCCGCCGTCATGTCCAGCGCGCCGGAAAGGCTGGCGACCGCCGCGTAGCGCTCGGGCAGCAGCAGGCCCAGCTTCATCGCGCCGTAGCCGCCCATCGAGAGGCCCGCGGCGAAACGATCCTCGCGCCGGGCGGACAGGGGGAAGAAGCGCTCGCAGATCGCGGGCAGCTCCTCCGCGACGAAGGTAAAGTAGTCGTAGCCGTCCTTCTGGTCGGTGTAAAAGCCGCGGTGCACCGTGGGCATGACGACCGCCAGGTTCATGTCCGCCACGTAGCGCTCGATGGAGGTGCGCCTGTGCCAGATGCTGTGGTCGTCCGAAAGCCCGTGCAGCAGGTAAAGCGTGGGCAGCTTGCCGCCCGTATCCCGGGAAGCCATGCCGATCTGCCGGCTGGACCGCTGGGGCAGTATGACGTTCATGTTCATGCACATGCCCAGCACATCCGAAAAGAACGCGACCTGTAAAAATGCCATGGAAAAGCCTCCTCGCCGTTCATGCGGCCGGTACAAAGCCCGCGCCGTTTCTTCTTATTGTATCACACGCGCTTCACGCCGCAAAGCGAAAATTGGACGGGACGTGCCGCGTATGGTACAATATCCCCATTACATCCACATGACGGAGGGGTTCCAATGACCGCCCTTTCCCTGCTCGCGCTGCTTGCGCTGCTGCTGGGGCCCAGCGCCCTGCTCGCCGCGCGCCAAAGCATCAGCGCCTCGAAGAGCCTCGCCCCCGCGATCTGCGCGCAGGCGCTCTTTCTGTACGCCGTAGGCCTCGCGCTTCCCCTCTCCTATGGGTTTTATGCGTTGGCGTCCTGCTCCCTCGCCTGCTGGGCGGGGGCCGCGTTCTATGCCCTGCGGGACGTGCGGGGCGCTCTTCGCGCATTTTTGACGCCGGGCCTTCTCTTCTTCCTGCTGCTCTGCCCGCTGCTGTATTACGGCGCGGTCAACCGCGTGTTCATCTCCTTCGACGAATTCAGCCATTGGGGGCTCGCCGTCAAGCTGATGAACGCGACGGACGGCCTCTTCGGCAACCCCGCCGCCGCGCCCTACGTGCTGTACGACTACCCGCCCGCGCTCGCGCTCGTCGAATGGCTCGTCTGCCGCTTCCTTGGCGCGCGCGAGGGCGTGGCGCTCTTTGGCTACCAGCTGTTGCTCGTCTCCTTCCTCCTGCCCTTTGCCGAGGGCGCGCGCTGGCGGCAGCCCCTGCGTGCCGTAGCCTCGCTTCTTCTGCCCCTGCTCTTGCTGAACGCGGTCTTCCCGATGTGGACGCTGCGGCTCTTCTCAGAGCCCGCCATCGGCCTTCTGACGGGGCTGCTCTTTTATGAGCTCGCCTGCCCGGGTGAGCGCCCCTGCGCGCCGCGCGACTGCGTGCTGCTCGCCTTCCTCGTGCTTTGCAAGAACACAGGCCTCCTCTTCGGCGCGTTTTACCTGCTCGCGCTGCTCGCAGCGCGCCGCGAACGCCTGCTTCCCTGCCTGCTGACGCTGCTGCTGGCCTTTGGCTCGTGGGCGCTCTACTGCGCGGCCACGGGCGTGGGCAGCGCCTTTTCCACCGGTATCGCGCAAAACCTCTCCGCCCTGCTGTCAGGCACCCTACCCGCCGCGAACGCCGGCGCGCCGCTGCGCTTCCTTCGGGCGCTCTTCACCCATTCCTTTACCCAGGCGGGCATCTTCGGCACCTACGCCATGCCCGTTCCGCCCGCGCCGCTGCTGCTCGCAAGCGGCGGGCTCTGCGTCCTGGGTGTATCTGCCCTGCCCGCAGGAGACAGGCCGCGCGCCCGCCGGGCGATGGGCGCGCTGTGGGGGCTTACGGCGGGCTACCTCGCGTTCATCGCCTTCTCCTACCTGCTGATCTTCAAATCCTACGAGGCCGAAAAGCTCAGCGAATTCGAGCGCTACGTGACCCTCGCGCTGCTGATGACGGCGCTGCCCGGCGGCGCGCTCTGTCTGCGCGCCGCGCAGGCGGGGCGCAGGGCCCCCCGCGCCGTCTTGGCCTGCTGCCTTTGCCTGCTGGCGGTCTTCGGCAACACGCGCCTGCTCTACGAAACGCTCGTCGCGCGCACGAACGTCACCCCCATGCACTGGCAGCGCTATATGCCCGGCGAGCTGGCCTCGCTGGTACGAGCAAGCGCCGCGCCGGGGGATCGCGTGCTGTGCGTCGGCGGGGGCAACGCGATTGCCCTGCGCTATGAGCTCGCCCCCGACTACGACGTACGCGTCGTCGGGGAGGACTGGATGGCCGCATGGACGCGAGACGCCGCCGTCATCCGCGAAGAGCTTGCGGGGTTTGACTTTGCCGTGACGTTCGACCTGGAAGGCGCGCAGCTCTGTGCCCTCTTCGAAGGCGAAATGCGGGAAAACAGCCTGTACCGCGTGTCCTCCGGCGCCGAAGGGCCGACGCTATCCCTAGTCGCCTCCGCCCCAGAGCCCCCGGCGTGAGCACTGTTCGACAAATTCCGCGTTTTATTTGAAATTTGCCGCCCATTGCGGTACAATCAATAAAATAGGAAACGGCTTATTTTCGTTGCGAAAGCGAGGATGCGCATGCAGACCATACTTGTTGCCATCAAGGACCCGCATAAGCGCCGCATTGTCGTGCAGTCGGTGCGCGAAGTCCGCCCGGACGCGAACATCCGCGAGGTCGCCACGCTGGAGGACATCCCCCAGCTCGTGCGCGTCGTGCGGCCCGAGGTGCTCATCACGACGCTGGACACCCAGCGCCACAGCACCCTGCGCCTGCTGGACGACCTGCACCTGCAATGTCCGCAGGTGAACTCCGTCGTCATCTGCGGCGTGGACGACTTCGAGATCGTCCGCAGCGCGGCGACGCGCGCGGGCGCGGTGGACTTCATCCTCGCGCCCCTGCAGCTTTCCGATCTTTCGCGCGTGCTGCAAAACATCGACGTGCGCATTCACGCCCTGCGCGAGGCGGGCGCGGCCATGCCGCTGATCGCCCGCCCCGAGCCCTCGCCCGAGCAGCGGGAGGCGGAGCGCTCCTTTGCCGAGTGGATCACGGGCGGTCAGTCCGAGGCCGCGCTGGAGGAGCTGTGCTGCGGCGTGCCGCAGGGCCCGTCCTTCCTGCTCTGCGCGCAGGGCGAGGGCCTGCCGGGCGAGCGCGCCCAGCATACCGAACACCTGGGCGAGTGGTTCTCCTCCTATCTGGGAGCGGCCGATTGCCTGCTGCTCGCCAGGGACGAAGCACACGGCCTCCTGTGGGCGCTGCTGTTCCCCGCGGGCGAGCGGGGGGCGGAATGGGTGCGAGACCGCCTGGACGCCGCCGCCGCCCACATGCGCTACAGCGAGGGGCTCTCGATGAGCGTCGGCGTCTCCGGGGCGATGGAGGACATCGCCAGGGAGCTCTCGCCCGCCGCCGAGCAGGCGCACGGCGCGCTCACGTACCGCTTCTTTACGCCGCCGGATCAGACCTCCATCACGCTCTTCGAGGACCTGCTGCCCTCGGCCTCCGCCGACATCCCCTACCTGCACACGGCCGAGGAAGCGCTCTACGCCGCCCTCTGCTCGCGCTCCATGGGGCGCATCGAGGAGGAGGCGGAACGGCTGTTCAGCCAGCTCGGGGCCTGGCCCCGGCCGCGTCCCGCGCGCGTAATGCGCTACGTCAACCGCCTGGTGCAGCAGCTGCTTTTCCGCGCGGGCGACGACGGCGTGCTCTCCCCGGGCGCGGTGCGGCGCGGCACGGCGCAGGCCCCGGCGCTCTTCGGCGCGTGCGAGCGGCTTTGCGCGCTCAAGGGCTGCGTGCTCACGGTGCTGCGCAGCGCGCTCAAGTATTGACCTTGCAGGCATTTCCCCTCCCCGATCGTTATAAGGTAAAGACAGGTAAGGAGGAATGCGCATGAACAGGGCTTTGCATCTGCTCCTCGCCGCGCTGTGCTGCCTGCTGCCGCTGTGCGGCTGCGCGCAGGCGCAGGTTCTGCCGTCCATGCCCGCGCCGGTCGAGGAAGCGTCCCGGCTCGAGGTGACGTTTTTTAACTGCGGCAAGGCGGACAGCGCGCTGCTTCGCGCGGGGGACGAGACCATCCTGATCGACACGGGCACGCAGAAGGCGGGCAAGTACGTGCTTTCGCGCCTGCGGGAGATGGGCGTGACGCGCCTTGACGCGATGATCATCTCGCACCCTCACAAGGATCACGTGGGCGGCGCGGACGTCATTTTGGAGGAGATCCCCGCCTCACAGGTCTACATAGGCCCCCTTAAGGTCGAAAGCAAGCAGGTCGACCAGTTCGACGAAGCGCTTGAGGCGCTGGGCCTCACCCCCGTGCTGCTCAAGGCGGGCGACGCGTTCACCCTCGGCGGCATGACGCTGCGCGTGCTGGGCCCGCGCTACACCGATTATGAGGACGAAAACGACCGTTCGCTGGTTCTTCAGGTCGCCTACGGCGATACGAAGTTTCTGTTCGCCGGGGACGCGGAAAAGCCGCTTTTAAACGAGCTGCTCGCCTCCGGCTCCGCGCTCCAGGCCGACGTGCTCAAGGTACCCCATCACGGCCGCGCGGAGGACAATTCCCCGCTCTTCTTTCAGGCGGTTTCACCGCAGATCGCCGTCATCCCCTGCGAGCGGGGCACGGAGGACGGCCTGCCCGAGGCGCCGGTCGTAAGCGCCCTGAAGGCCGCCGGCGCCGGGGTGTACGTCACGGACGACGGCGACGTGACCGTGCTTTCCGACGGAAAGAAGGTCACCGCAAGCCAGGGAACGGCGCCCTGAAGCAGCCAAGCGCGCCGCGGCGCGATCTCCCGCCGGAGCTATATCCCGACGGGCGTTTGCGCCGCGCGCTTTTCTTTTTCTATAACGTTCAGAAAGAGGCGATTTTCCATGCAGACGGAAAAGCTGTACGAACAGGACGTGACGATGCTCGCGTTCGAGGCTACCGTCCTCTCCTGCATCCCCCACGGTGAGCGCTATCGCGTCGTGCTCGACCGCACCTCCTTCTTCCCAGAGGGCGGCGGGCAGGCCGCCGACCGCGGCAGGCTCGGCGACGCGGCCGTTTTGGACGTTCACGTGCAGGATGGCGTCATCCTCCACGAGACGGACAGGCCCCTTGCGCCGGGCAGCCGCGCCGCGGGCGAGGTGGACGGCGTGCGCCGCATGGACCTGACGCAGCAGCACAGCGGCGAGCACATCGTCTCGGGCATCGTACACCGGATGTTTGGGTACGACAACGTAGGCTTTCACATCGGCTCCGCCGCCGTCACGCTGGACTTCAACGGCGAGCTCACACCGGAGCAGCTGCGAAGCGTCGAGCGGCAGGCAAACGAGGCGGTGTGGAAGGACCTCCCGGTTCACGCGACCTACCCGCCCGCAGAAAAGCTGCAAGAGCTGCCCTATCGCAGCAAGAAGCCGATCGACGGGCCCGTCCGCATCGTGGAGGTGCCGGGCTACGACATCTGCGCGTGCTGCGGCACGCACGTGCGCCGCACGGGGGAAATCGGCCTCATCAAGGTCATCGACTGCATCCGCTACAAGGGCGGCGTGCGCGTGAGCATCCTCTGCGGCGCCCGCGCGCTTCAGGATGCCTGCCAGAAACAGGAGAGCGTGCGCGAAATCGGCGCGCTGCTGTGCACGAAGAGCGAGGAGGCGGCGCAGGGCGTCCGGCGCCTTCTTTCGGAGCGCGACGCTCTGCGCGAGCAGTTAAACGGCGTCTATGACCGCCTCTTTGAGCGCTTGGCCGCGGACGTCCCTGCGGGCGCGCCCCTGCACGCCGCGTTTGTGGAGGGACTCGCCCCCGCGCAGGTGCGCAGATGCGCGGCGGCGCTCGCCGGGCGCGCCCGCGTCGCCGCCGCCTTCTCCCCGGAGGGCGAGGGCTGCCGCTTCGCGCTGTGCGCGGCGGAGGCGGACGTTCGTCCCATCGGCAAGGCGCTGC
The DNA here is from genome assembly GCF_900199405.1 of Beduinella massiliensis. Classification (NCBI taxonomy): domain Bacteria; kingdom Bacillati; phylum Bacillota; class Clostridia; order Eubacteriales; family Beduinellaceae; genus Beduinella; species Beduinella massiliensis. The sequence continues at coordinate 366,146 of NZ_LT963430.1, read as the reverse complement.
TCTCGGCGCTCGGCGGGCGCGGCGGCGGGCCCAGAGACCTGGTACAGGGCTCGCTTCAAAGCGCGGACGAGGCCGCCATCCGCGCGGCGCTCGAGGCGGCGATGGACGCATGCGCCCGCTGACGTTCATCGTGGAGGCGGCGGACGACGGGCGCACGCTCAAGCGGCTGCTGCTCTCGCGCGTCCGCCTGTCGGAGGGAGCGATGCGCCGCCTGAAATTTCAGGACGGCATCCTGCTCGACGGCGTGCCCGCGCACGTCGCGCGGTGCGTGCGCGCGGGGCAGACCGTGACGCTGCTGCTGCCCGGGGACGACCCCGGCATGACCGTTCGCCTGCCGGAGGCCCTCTGCGTGCGCTACGAGGACGCGCACCTGCTCGTCGTGGACAAGCCCGCGCCCCTGCCCACGCTGCCCTCTGTCCATCAGTCCGGCGAGACGCTAGAAAGCCGCGTGCGCGCCTATTACGGCGATCCGCCGGGCTTCCTCTTTCGGCCCGTGAGCCGTCTGGACAAGGGCACCAGTGGCCTGCTCGTCTGTGCGCGCGGCGCGCACGAGCAGAAGCTGCTTTCAGAACGGCTGCATACGGACGCGTTCGTGCGCGAATACCTCGCCGTGGTCGTGGGCAGGCCCCCGCATGAGCGCGGCGTGGTGGACGCGCCCATCGCGCGCGCGCCGGGTGAGACCGTGCGCCGCTGCGTCGCGGCGGAGGGAAAGCCCGCGCGGACGCACTACGCGCTCCTTCACGCGCACGGGGACTTCTCGCTTTTGCGCCTGCGGCTTCAGACGGGCCGCACGCACCAGATCCGCGTGCACATGGCGTCCCTCGGCTGCCCGGTGGCGGGTGACTTTCTCTACGGCCGCGAGGACGCGCGCCTTCCCGGCAGGTTTGCGCTGCACAGCGCGCGCGTCTCTCTCCTGCATCCCCTGACGGGCGCGCGCCTCGACATCAGCTCCCCGCTGCCGGAAGCGCTCGCGGCGCTGATGCGATAAAAAAAGAGCCCTTTATGGCCGCTTCATTCAGGCATTGCACCGCTAAGGCTGGTCAAACGCCGGATTCCTTTCGCGTGCGCCGCTTCTTCGTCGGGCGCGGCTATTCAGAAGGCCTGCGCGCGGGTTTTCGCGGGATCGTCCCGGCAGTTCTATTACACTCTCGCCCCCGCGCGACCGCGACGCTGTGGCAAAAGCGCTGAAAGCGCGCGCCGTACGTCAAAACGATATTGGGAGGGACACATGACGCGACGCCTCAACCTCTTCATCGAGGGTATACCCGGCAGCGGAAAGAGCACCCTGCTCTCCTTGCTGCATGAACGCCTGCCCGATTACGCTGCCTACGCGGAGGGCGACCTCTCGCCGGTCGATCTCGCGTGGTGCGCCTGCATGCCGGAGGAAGCCTACCAAAAAGCGCTTCTCGACTGGCCGGACCTCGCCTGCGCCCTTGCGGAGAAGACGATGCAGGAGGACGGCCTGCGCGTCGTCGCCTACACGAAGGTTCGCTCTGAGGACCCCCGGTTTTACGAAAGCATGGAGCGCTGGGAAATCTACGGCGGACGCAAGGGCATTCGCGCGTTTACGGAAATCGCGCTCCGCCGGTTCCGCGCGTTTCAGGGCGCGGGCAATCTCTTTGAATGCGCCTTTTTTCAAAACATCCTCGAAGAGCTGATGCTCTTCGGGCAGTACGACGACGGCGAAATCCTGCGCTTTTACGGGGAGCTCCTCGCCTCGCTCGACCTGTCCGCGTTTCGCCTGCTGCGCCTGCGCACGCCGGACGTCGCCGGCAGCATCCAATCCATCCGGCGCGAGCGCGTAAACGCGCAGGGCGAAGAGGTCTGGTATGCCCTGATGCTGAGCTATCTCGCGCGATCTCCCTATGGCCGCGCGCACGGCTATAAGGGCTTTGAGGACGTCGTCGCCCACTTCGAGCGGCGCATCGCCCTGGAGGACCGCGTCGCCTCGCTGCTGCCCGCCGGGCGCTGTATCGAGCTGCCCAGCAGGGAATATGACCCGCAGGCGCTGCTCGGCCTTCTGCAATAGGCCTCTTTTCTAGACGGGGGCGGCGGCACGATAAGTGCCGCCGCCCCCGCTTTTATATTGTCCCCTGCATCTGCCGCACGCAGAAGTCTACGTATTCCTCGTCCACCTCCGTGCCCATGCCGGGCGCGTCCGGCAAAAGCAGGTCGCCGTCCTCCATGCGCATCTGATGGCGCAGGAAGTGGTTCTCGCCCTTGAGGCTGCCCGATTCCAAAAAGATCGCGTTGGGCAGCGTGCAGAGCATGTTGACGTTCGCCGGGCCGCCGCCGTGGCTGGCGAGCTTCAGGCCCGCCGCGTCGGAAATTGCGCCGATTTCCAGCCACTCCGTAAACCCGCCGGAGCGGCGGTTGTCCGGCTGCACGATGTCCATCATCCCCTGGCGGATCGCCTCGTAAAACTGACGGCTGGTATAGTGGTTCTCGCCGATGGCGACCGGAATATCCAGCGTCTGGCACAGGCGCGCGTGGTTTTCCACCATATAGGGGGGCATAGGTTCCTCGAACCAGAACATGCCCGCCTCTTCATAGGCGCGGCCCCGGCGCACCGCCTCCGGAAAGTCCAGCGCCTGGTTGGCATCCACCATCAGGCAGACGTCTTCCCCCACCGCGCGGCGCACGAGGCGGATGCGCTCCAGGTCGTCCTTCAGGCTGTAGCGGCCTACCTTGATCTTGAGCGCTTTAAAGCCCTCCGCCACGGCGTCCTCGCAGTTTTTGATGAACGTGGTGTCGTCGTCGTAATACCAGCCCACCATCGCGTAGGCCGGGATGCGGTCCCGGCACGCGCCCGCGACCTTCGCGCAGGGAAGCCCCAGCTTCTTGCCGACGATATCCCATATGGCGATGTCCAGCGCGGCGATGCCGAACTGCGACAGGCCCGTGACGTCGTGGTAATGCGCCGCGTCCCATAGCTTTTTGCGCGCCTGACGGCAGAAGAACGGGTCCTGACCGGCGACCGCCGGCGCGAGCTCGCCCTCGATCAGCGCCTGCAGGGTATATACGCCCCGCTTGATGCGCCCGAAGTTCGACGTCGCGTATCCGGTGATCCCTTCGTCCGTGTGCACGCGCACGACGAGCAGCCCGCCCGCGTCGTAGGTCCACATGCCGTCCATCGCGGGGTTTTTGACTTCCCGTACGACCGGCGTCGTGGTCACATGCGTGATTTTCACTCGTTCCTCAGCCCCTGTCCGATCTCCGCGCCCTGCTCCACCAGCAGGCGCTGCACCGTCTTCACGTCTACATTGCGCGCGTTCGTGCCGTCCTTTGCGCATACGGCCGCCGCGACGCCCGCCGCCTCGCCCAGCGCCAGCACGTGCGCCATCGCGCGCCAGGATTCAAAGGCGATCTGGTCGCTGGACATGCACCGTCCCACGACGAGCAGATTTTCCGCCCGCAGCGGCACCATGCAGCGATAGGGAATCTGGTAGCCCTCGTGCTCGAGGAAGCGGCGGTAGCCGTAGTAGTTGATGACGGGGTTGGCGGCCATGGCGATAGAATCGTCGAAGCGCCGTCCCTCCAGCACGTCGTCTCCGGTCAGCTTGTATTCGCCCTCGAAGAAGCGCGTCTGCCTGACGCCGATGAGCGTGCCCGTATCGACGATTTCCGCGCCCGCGAGGTCCGCGTGCTCCGCCTTCTTCTTTTCCAGGTCGTCGTAAACGCGCAGGCGCACGTCGATCTCGCTGTCCGTGAGCTCCTTGCCGTCCGCGCAGTTCATCGGCCCGGGCGACGGGCCCCATACGACCATCGTGTCCTCAAACAGGCAGCCGGGTGCCTTCGTATCCGCCGGAAAGCCCTTGATCTTGTACATCAGGCAGTCGTTCAGGCGCTTGGCCTCGTCCTTCTTCGTCTGCCAGTAGGGAACGCCCGCGCGCAGCGCCACGTCGCCGTCTCCGGAGGCGTCGATGACGGTTCCGGCCAGAATCGCCTGGCGGCCCGACTTGTTCTCGACGATGATGCCGACCACCGCGTCGCCGTCCATGACCGCGTCGCAAAAGTAGGTATGGAACAGGATGTCCACGCCCGCTTCCTTCACCATCTTCAGGGCGACGTACTTGAACTTCTCCGTGTCGAAGGCGTAGTTGTACGAAAGGTCGCCCTTCCTGTCCGAGCGGATGGCGGAGGGGTAGGCGTTGCGCGAGTGCACCGCGCCGCCCTCCGCGATCAGGCGCAGCATCAGCTCTTCCCCGATGCCCTTGGTCGTCTGCAGGGCATCCGGCTCCACCTGGTTGCGGAAGCCCACGATGTTGGCCATCAGCGACGCCGTGGCCGTGCCGCCGAAGAAGGGAAACTGTTCGACGATCAGCGTGCGCGCGCCGTTTCGCGCCGCCGCGATCGCCGCCGGGAAGCCCGCGCAGCCTCCGCCCACGACGACGACGTCGTATTCGCCGTACACGGGAAGCTCCCGCGCTTTTTCGTAAATGGTTCGCATGTGCAACCCTCCATTATCCTTTGATGGCGCCGATCATGACGCCCTTGACGAAGTACTTCTGAACGAACGGATACACGCACAGGATCGGCAGCGTCGCGACGACGATGGTCGCGTACTTGATCGTCTCGCCCACGGAAATCTGGTCGCCCTGGCTCACGGCGGACGCCGCGAGCATGCTGTCCGTGCTGTTGAGGATCAGGATCTCGCGCAGCAGAAGCTGCAGCGGGAACATGTTCCGCTTGTTGATGAAAAGCATCGCGTCGAACCACGAGTTCCACTTGGAAACCATGTAAAACAGCGTCACGACGGCGATATTGGCCATGCACAGCGGCACGAAGACGCGGAAGAGGATCGTGAAATCCTTCGCGCCGTCGATGCGCGCCGACTCCTCCAGGCTCTCGGGCACGGCGGCGAAGCCCGTGCGCAGCACGATCAGGTTATAGGTCACGATCGCGCGGGGGAGCACCATCGCCCAGAACGTGTTCTTCATGTGCATGTCGGTGCCGACCGTCAGAAAAAACGGAATCATGCTCGGCTTGAACCACATGGTGAAAGCCGCGAAGAACATGACGTATTTGACGAACATCGCGTGCGTCCTGGAAAGGGCGTACGCGCCCATGATCGTCAGCACCATGCTGATCGCCGTTCCCACGCCCATGTAGAGGAGCGTGTTGACGTAGCCGCTGCCGATATCCGGGTTTTTAAAGACGATCTTGTACGCCTCCAGCTCAAAGCCCAGGGGCTTGAACAGCGCGCCGCTGTGACGGATCAGCTGGTTTGGGTCCGAAACGGAGGCGAAGAGCACGTAGAGGATCGGGTACAGCGTGACGACCGCAATGAGGCCGAGCAGCACTACGTTGGCAACCTGAAAACTTCTTTCCGCCCTGGATTCGCGAATCATGCCCTCTCCTCCTTACCACAGTCCGTATTCGGTCTTGCGCTTGCTCAGATAGTTGGTGCCCATCACCAGCCCGAAGGAGATGAAGGCGTTGAAGAAGTCCACCGCCGTGGTGTAGCTGAAGTTCGCCTCCAGAATGCCGCGCCTGTACACGAAGGACGAAATGACATCCGACGTCTCCGCGTTGGCCGCGTTGTACAGCAGGATGATCTTTTCATACCCGACGTTGAGCACCGCGCCCACGCGCATGATGAGCAGGATCATGATCGTCGGCAGCAGGCCCGGCAGCGTCACGTGCCAGGTCTGGCGCAGGCGGCCCGCGCCGTCGATGCGCGCCGCCTCGTAGAGCTCCTGGTCGATGGAGCTGAGCGCCGCCAGGTAGATGATCGAGTTCCACCCGCAGTTCTGCCAGATGTCCGAAGCGACGTAGATCGTTCGGAACGCGTCCGGCTTCATCAGGTAGTTCTCGTTTGGCAGGCCCACGGCCGCCAACAGCGAGGTGATGACGCCGTCCTTTTTGAGGAAGTCCAGCAGCATGCCGCAGATGACGATCATCGAGATGAAATAGGGCATGTAGGTGACCGTCTGTATCACCCGCTTGTAGCGCGGCTGTCGCAGCTCGTTGATGAGCAGCGCCAGCAGAATGGGCGCCGGGAACGAGAAGAGGATGCCGTACAGGCTGATGAGCAGCGTGTTGCGCAGGAGCTTGCCAAAATAATAGCTAGAAAAGAACGCCTGAAAATGCTTCAATCCGACCCAGGGACTGCCCCAGATGCCCTTCATGGGCTTAAAGTCCTTAAAGGCGATGACGTTTCCCAGCAGCGGCCAGTAGCAGAACAGCAGATACCAGACGACGACCGGAACCAGCATGAAGTATACGTACTTATACCGCTTAAAGTCTTTGACGATGCGCTGTCCCAGGCTTTTTTTGCCCAATTCCACGCGCTGATTGGATGCGGATACCATCTTTTTTCCCCCTTTTGCAGCTTTGACGGCTCCGGCGGCCAAGCTGGCGTTCGGCACGGCGTGCCCGTTTCGGCGTTTTCGGGTGCAAAAATCCGGGACGCCGGACGTGACGTCCCGGATTCGCGGCTATGACAGCGTCATTTTTACGGACGGGCCAGGAAGCGGTCCAGGGCGGCCTGGCGCAGCTCGGTCGCGCGGTCGATTCCCATGCCCTTGAGCGTGGCGACCATCGCGTCGTAGCCCTCGTCGAGGTCTACCTCGCCCATGATGATCTTCGTCGCCTGCTCCCAGTAGTACGTCTGCACGTCGTTCATGATGGTGGCAAATTCGCTGGATTCCTCCATGGTCGGCGTGACGGCGGGGATGATGATCTCGTTCTTACAGGCCAGCCAGTTCTTGCGGCCCTCGATCTGCTCGGGCAGACGGTCGCGCTGCTCCAGCACGTCCTTCTGCTTGTAGACAGGAGAGGTGGACTGCCAGATGGTGTACTTGGCCATCGCCTGCTCGCGGCTCAGACCGTCCGGGTTCTCCGCGACCAGCGGCAGGAAGTAGGGCTTGCCGTTCTCGTCGTAGTCGTAGGTCAGGCCCTGTACGCCCCAGTTGGAGAGCATGTGGCCCTCTTCGCTGTAGAAGTAATCGTAGAACTTCACGATCAGCTCCGGGTTCTTGCAGGTGCTGGTGATCGCCAGGCCGCCGCTGTACGCCGGGCCCTCCTGGCCGACGATCGGGGTCTCGCCCTCGTTCAGCGTGGGGAACGGCTCGGGCAGGAGCTGGAATTCGGGGTTTGCGTCGCGGCACATGGCCGTGTAACGGGTGATGCTGTTGCCCATGGAGCCGATGAAGCAGAACACGCGGTCGCTGGTGACCTTCTCGTCGCGCAGCTTGGCGGTGTTCGCCGCAAACTCCACGTCCAGCAGGCCGAGCTCAAACCAGCGGCGCATGGTCTTGAGGTATTCCTTGTACTCCGGCTGCAAGACGCCGAACTTCACGGTGCCGTTGTCGTTGTAAAATTCCTGGCTGATGCCGTAGGCGCCCAGCACCACGGGGCAGGCGGTGATTTCCTCCATCTTCGCAAACAGGAAGGGGATCACGCCCGTCAGCGATTCGCTCTCCGTCACCTTGATGAGCATTTCTTCCCAGCCCGCGACGGTGGTGGGGAACTCCTCCGGCGTCATGCCGATGTCGTCCAGGAAGTCCGCGCGCACGACCGGGCCCTGGCTGACCGCCAGCTCGCGATCCGCGTAGAAGGCGGGCAGCGTGTAGAACGTGCCGTCGTCCAGGATGCACTGGCGCTTGAGGTCGGGGCGCGATTCGAGGTACGCCTTCAGATTCGGCGCGTACTCGTCGATCAGGTCGTTCAGTGGGATGATGATGCCGTCGTTGATGTAGTTCGCCGGGCCGCCGGGAACGGTAAGCCATCCGTACTGAATGGCATCCGGCAGGTCTCCGGACGCACACATCAGGTTGAAGGCGTCCTTCTCCCCGCCGACCGGCGGATGCAGGAATTCGACGGAAACGTTCGTCAGCTCGGCCATCGTCTGATAGACGAGGTTTTCGGACCAATCCGCTACCGCTCCGGCAGCCTTGTCCATCGGAGTCCACAGCGTGAAGGTCTGTTGCGTGTCGTACTTGACCGGTCCCTCGGCCGACGCGGCCACGGCGCCGACCGCCATCAGGATCGCGAGAAGCGCGGCGACCAGCTTGTGCTGGTGGTTCATGTTTCTTCCTCCTTTTTTCGGGTTTCGCCCGTAAGAATTTTGTTGTCCTCATTTTAACAGAGCGAATTGTATGAATCCATGTCGCGCTTTCAGTTCTTCTTGTCAAATCATCAGAATATTTTACGATTTTTTTGTGCCGGTCATGTGCGAGGGCGATTGCCCGAAGTATTGCTTAAAGCGCTTGCTGAACGTAAAGTAATCGCCGTAGCCCAGCTCCAGCGCGAGCGCCTGAAGGTTGCATTCTCCGGCGAGGATCGCGCGCTGCGCATGCTCCATGCGCAGCCGCGTCACAAAATCGGTGAACGTCTCGCCCGCGCTCTTGCGAAACACCTCGCTGCAGTAGGCCGTATTCAGGTGAAAGCGCGCCGCCAAATCGCTGAGGCGCATCCGTTCCGTGTAGTGCGCCCGGACGTATTCCATCATCTCGGAAAAGCTGCGGTTTGCCCCCTGGCTCCCATTTCGTTCGACGATGTCCCGCATGAGCGTATCGAGATAGGACGCCATCTCCTCCGGCCCGCCCAGAAAAGCGCGCATTCCTTCCGGATCCATCACCCATTCCAGCTCGCCCCGCAGCCGCTCGCCGCCTTCTTCGTTAAACGCATCCATCAGCCGGTTCCAGTAGCGGCAGATACTGTGCATCTGCACGCCCTCGCGCGCCATCATCCCGGCATAATCCCCGATCTGCGCGTCCCACAGCGTGAGGTCCTTGTGTCTGACCGCGTCGATCAGCGCGCTTACGCGCGCCTCCACGGCCGGGCTTTCCCCGGCGTGGTAGACGACCTTGCGCACGTGCGGGTTCACAAAATCCGTGTAGGCGCAGCTCAGCGCCTCGGACACGCGGCGGGCAAGGTGATGCGCATGGCGGCTGACGCGGCTCAGCCCGATGAAGAGGCGCTCGTGCCCGCTCAGGCTGTCCATCGCCCGCTCCAGCGCCTCGCCCACGCGCTCATCCCCGTTGGCGACGACCATCGCCTTGGTCGCGCCCAGCCAGACGAGCCGCGCGTTGAGCCCCCGAAGCGTGGGGGCCAGCTCCTCGGCCGCCGCACCGTCCACGAAGCGAAGCACCGCGACCCGCCACCATTCCCCCTCCATGCTTCGGCCCGCCTGTAAAAAGAGCTCCTCCGCGCTCATCCCGCTTTGAATCGCCTCCAGCAGCGCGGCGCTCTTGCGCGTATCCCGTCGCTCCAGCTCCGCCCGGATCTTGACGAGCAGCGCCTGCGCGTCGCCCCGTTCCACCGGCTTGAGGCAATAATCGAACACGCCCAGGCGCAGCGCCCGCTGCGCGTATTCAAAGCTTCCATACCCGCTGACCACGACGAAGAGCGGCGGCTGGGGCAGCTCCTGCGCGCGGGCGGCCATCTCCAGGCCGCTCATCACCGGCATGCGGATGTCGATAAAGACGACGTCCGGCTGCTCCGCCGAAACGGCATCCCAGCCTGCGACGGGGTCGGTGAACCGGCCGGTTACCGCGAACCCGTTCTGTTCCCATGGAAAGACGCGAGACAGGCTTTCCAGCGCCCACGGCTCGTCGTCCAGCAGCATGACAGTATACATCGCTTCCTCCTATTCCGGCGCGCCGCCCGCAGGGGGGCATCCTCACGCCTGTCGCCTCGCCTGCAACCGGAGCGTCACGGTCGTGCCCTGTCCCAACTCCGATTCGACCGTCACGCCACAGGAGGGCCCGTGCAGCAGCCGTATCCTGCGGTGGATGTTCGTCAGTCCGATGTGGGTTGAACGGTCCGCCGTATCCGCCCGGTCCAGGATCAGCCCCGCGCGCAGGCAGTCCAGCGTCTCCTTGTCCATCCCTTTGCCGTCGTCGCGTACGGTCAGGTATAGCCCGTCCGCTTCCCGCCACACGTGGATGCACAGCGCCCCCGGACGGTTGACGGTCTCCAGGCCGTGCGACACGGCGTTTTCGACGATGGGCTGCAAGATCATCTTCGGAATCAGCAAACCCAGCGTCTCGCGGTCTATTTCGTAGCAGGCGCCAATGCGCCCGCCATGGCGGATGCGCACGATGTTCATGTAGCGGACGATGCTCTCAATCTCCTCCTCCACGCGAACGTAGGCGCTCGATCGCGTGGCGTAGCGAAAGATATAGGCCATGGAGGAGATGATCTCCTCCAGGTCGCTCATGCCGCCGGCGAGCGCCATGCCGTGCATGCAGTCCAGCGTATTGTACAGAAAATGGGGGTTGATCTGGTTCGTCAGCGCGGCAATCTCCGATTGCTTCTGCGAAAGCTCCGTCTCGTACAGGCGTTCCTTGCTCTCAAGGTTTTCCCTCACCATCTCCCGCTGCCGCTTGAGCATCGCGTTCAGGCCCTGGGCGATCTGGTCCAATTCGTTCTTGGTCTTCAATTCAAGCGTGGCCTGCGGAAAATCCCGCGTCTGGCTGCGCATAAAGTCCAGAATCTGACCGATCGGCTCGTTGACCTGCTTGCGCAGCACGAAGAAGAACACGCTCAGCAGCAAAAACACGCTGATTCCCATGACATAAGCAAAGCGTACGGCCATCGCCATGCGCCGGAGCAGGGCCTCCTCCTGCACGAACGCGATCAGCTGCCAGCGCATGAGGGAGAAACCGCGCTTTTGTAAAAACAGGGTATCCACCGGCGTCTCGCCCGCGCGAAGGTCGGACATGGCCTGTGCCCGCTCCCGCCCTTCCAGCGTCACGCTTTCGATCAGGGGAATGCCGTTTCCGTCCAGCAGCAGCAGGTTCGTTCCGTAATCCTCGCCCGTCACCGCCTCCAGCTTCTGGCGCAGGCTGTCGATATTGTAGACGATGATCGTGTACAGGAACGTCCCGTCCGTCCGCGCGTCGGTTCGGTTGATACAGTACATGCGCGCGGCGCTCCCCGTCCCCAGCTGCATGTGCACGGGGTTCTTGACGACCAGCCCGTTTTGCATCGCGCGCTCCGCGCTCTTAAGCACCTGCCGGTCCATTTCCCCATAGGCGAACAGCTCTACGTCCGCAAAATCGGTCACGATGATCGAGTCGATATTGCTGGCGGCAAGCTGCGTCATGTACACCGCGGAGCGCAGCACCTGCATCATCTGCGTATCGTCGTTCGTCGATCGCACATACGCGCGCATGGCGTCGCTTCTGGAAAACGTGGCCGAGATCAGGTTGAGCTGGTACCACATTTCGTTGATGTCGTCGAACAGCTCGTCCGCGCGGGTATTGGTCAGCGTGCGCGCGCTCTCCTTGATCGATTCGTGGTAATACAAAAGAAAAATCCGCTCCACCGCTAGCAGCGAGATGAAAACCAGCAGCATCACGATCAGGAGCAGCCGTTGAATGCCTCCGCGCTTCACCCTGCGCTGCATGCACTTCTCCCCCTTTCCACCCCATTCAAATTGTACATTATAAACGAAAAATGCACAAGAAAAAGAGGAATTCACCTCATTTTTCCTGCGCATGCTCGCGGATGCTATGGGGCGCTTTTCAGCCGCCGCTTATTTGTTGACGACGTTTTCCGGCTTTCCCTCGACAAATGCGCGAAGGTTTCCGACCGCAATGTCCATCAGCCGCTGGCGGCTCTCCTTCGGGGCCCAGGCGATGTGGGGGGTAATCAGGCAGTTGGGAAGGCCCAGCAGCGGATTGTCCGGACGTACGGGCTCGGCCGACACCACGTCCACCGCTGCGGCATAGACCTTTCCCGACAGCAGCGCCTCGCGCAGGTCCGCCTCGCGGATCAGCGGTCCGCGGGACGTGTTGATCAGGATGACCCCGTCCTTCATCCTGGCGATCGTCTCCCGGTTGATCATGCCCTCCGTCTGCGGGAAGAGCGGACAGTGCAGCGAGATGACGTCGCTTTGCGCGAGCAATTCGTCCAGCGGCACGCACTCGGGCGCCTGGACGTGGGCGTCAAAGGCCAGCACGCGCATGCCGAAACCGCGGGCGACCTGCGCCGTCGCCTGTCCGATGCGCCCAAAGCCGATGATGCCGATCGTCTTGCCCGCGAGCTCCATCATCGGGTAATCCCAGAAGCAGAAGTCGCGGCAGGCCGTCCACCTTCCCTCCTGCACCGCCTGCGCGTGGTGGGCGACGTGGTGGCAGATTTCCAGCAGCAGCGCGAAAACGTATTGGGCGACCGCGCTGGTGCCGTAGGTCGGAACGTTGCAGACGGGGATGCCGCGTTCCCGCGCGGCCTCTACGTCTACGACGTTGTAGCCCGTCGCCAGAACGCCGATGAAGCGCAGCTCCTTCGCGTCCCCGATCGTCTCGCGCGTCAGCGGCGTCTTGTTCGTGTACACCGCCTGCGCGCCCCGCACGCGCTCCGCGATCTGTTCCGGGGCCGTGTAGTCGTAAACCGTGAGATCGCCCAATGCCTCCAGCCCCGCCCAGCTCAGGTCGCCGGGGTTTTCCGTGTAGCCGTCCAGAACGACAATTTTCATTTTGCACTCTCCCCTCGTTTCGGCTTGTCTTTTTGTTTTGAAGATGGTACGATGAATGCAGTTCGCACAACATAGGAGGCCCGCATGGAAAAGCAGACCCGCTTGAACCAGTCGGTTGAAAAGACCCTGCAAATCATCGAGGCGATGGCAAACGCGCGCGAGCCCGTCCGCCTGGGAGATCTGGCGCGCGAGGTGGACATGCCCGCCAGCACGACGCTGCGCATGGTGGGCACGCTCGTCGAGCATCGGTATGCCTATCAGGATCCCGTGACGCTGCGCTATGCCCTGACGATGAAGTTTGCCCAAATCGGCGCGATGGTGAGCGCGCGCTTCAGCATCCGCGACATCGCCCGCCCCACCCTGGTCGAGCTTTCGCGCCGCTGCGACGAGTCCAGCTGCCTGGCCATCGAGGAGGACATGGAGGTCATCTATCTGGACGTCGTGGACGGGCCGGACGGCATGCTCAAAATCACGCAGCGCATCGGCAAGCGCGCGCCCATGCACTCCACGGGCGTCGGCAAGCTGATGCTGACCCAGTATTCGCCTGCCCGCCTTCAGGCGCTCGTGGAAAAAAAGGGGCTGCTTCGCCTGACCCCGCACACCAAGTCCACCCTCGAGGAGCTCACAAAGGAGCTGGACGCCGTGCGCGCGCAGGGTTACGCGCTCGACGACGAGGAATGCGAGCTCGGCGCGCGCTGCATCGCCGCCCCCATTCGCGATTACGAAGGACGGATCACCGCCGCCATCAGCGTCTCCGGGCCCGTCTCGCGCATGACGCGCGCGCGTATTTTGGAGCTCGTTCCGCTCGTCACCGATGCCGCGCGCAGGATCAGCACGGCGCTGGCCTGCCCCGAATAATGCCGGAAAATCAGCCGGGGGCCGCCGCCCTTCGCGCCGGGAATACCCCCGGCGCGTTTGCGGAGCGGCCCTCTTTTTATATCAGCGCCCATGCCTCGTTCAGGAAGCGCTTGGCGTTGGCGAGCACCATTTCGCTGTCCTCCCCTTCCCAGGGCTTGACCTCGAAGGCCACCACAGGCCGTTTGCCTTCGCCCAGATAGCCCACCTCGAAGAGCTTGCGCAGAAAGCGGACGAGCAGCCTTACGTCCACCTCGCTGTTCGGAAAGCCGAAGCGCGGGTGCTGGTCGCCATAGGCGGGAGCGCCCGGCACCAGCACGGCGTTCGCGATGTGCACATGGCGTATGAAGCGCGCCACCGGGTCGATGCTTTCGTCCATCGTCTCGTGCAGCTGCGTCATGTGGCTCAGGTCGACCATCAGGCCGAAGTTTTGAAACTCCGCCGCGATCTCCCTGGCAAAGCGCGCGGCCAGCGTCGCGGGGCCGATCAGCGAGCACTTTTCCACGTCGTAGTCGAAGACCTCCAGATTTACCTGCAGGTTCCCCTTCTCCTGCGCGTACGCGCAGATTTCGCGAGTGCTCTTGACGAGCGCCTGATAGGCTTCCTCCCTGCGCGCCGCCTCGAACTTGCCCGCGAGAAACGCGATGCCCTGCGCGCCCAGCTCGCAGGCCTCGTCCACGCAAGCCTTCATGCGGTCGAGCGCGCGCAGGCGCAGGGTTTCGTCGAGGCTGTTGACGTTCTCCCCGTTGCGCATGAGCTGCGGCTGCGCGCCGTAACCCAGCGCCACGCCGCTCTGGCGCACCAACGAGGCCACCTCGCCGCGCACGGCCGGGTCGTTGATGCGCGTCAGCTCGATCGCGTCAAAGTAGTCGTCTTCGAGCACGCGGCGCACGGTTCGCGTGATCTCCCCCTCGCCCGTCATCGCGGACGGATAGGCCATAAAGTGGACGAGCCCGACCTTCATGTACTTCCTGATCGATTCCTGCATGCCAAACCCCTTTCCTTATGCGTCCTGCGGCGCGAAGCTCTTCACGTTTGCGAGGCTCCCGCCCATGTCGCAGAGCTGTTCCTTGACGCAGACCGCGTCGATCACGTATGTACGCCCGCTTCCCTTCGCGCGGCGCAGCGCGGCGGCGAGGTCCTCCGGGGTGAACACGCGCTCCGCGACGCAGCCGTAGCCCTCCGCCACCTTGACGTAATCGATGGTGCCGTCCTGGTTATAGGGCATGTCCACCGCGTACTCATAGCCGTACGCGCCCCGTTGGTTCTGGCGGATCAGGCCCAGATAAGCGTTGTTGAGGATCACCACGATGATCGGCTTTTGAAAGGCCGCGCTGACGGCGATCTCCTCGCCCATGAACGTAAAGCCGAAGTCCCCCACGACCGTGACGCTGTAGTGCGCCGGGTCCGCCACCTTCGCCCCGAAGGCCGCGGGCACCTCGTAGCCCAGCGTGCCGGCTCCGCCGGAGGGCAGGTAACGGCGCGGCTTGTCGATCTTCTGCAGCTGGCCGGACCAGATCTGCGTGATGCCGCAGCCCGTCGTGAACATCGTATCCGCGTCAAACGCCCTGTCCACCTCTTCCAGCACGCGGTGCGGCATGATCGGGCAGGTATCGTAGTGCGTTTTGCGCGCGAGCTTCTCGCGCAGCGGGGCCACCGACCGCGCCCGCTCCGGGTTTACGGGTTTCATGCCGCGGGCCTTGGCCGTGTCGATCAGCGCGCGCACCGCCAGCTTCGCATCCGCGACGATGGCCAGGTCCGGCTGGAACACCTTGCCGATCTGCTCTTCGGAGACGTCGACGTGGATGAACTTCCTTTCCCCGCGGTAGACCTTGAGGTCGCCCGTATGGCGGTCGCTGAAGCGGCAGCCGACGCCCAGCACGACGTCTGAATCCAGGAAGACCTTGTTGCCCACCGGCTGGCCCACCTGAATGCCCGCGTGCCCGGCGTTCAGCGGATGCTCCACCGGGATGCCGCCCTTGGCCATGTAGGTCGTGATGACCGGAATCTGCAACAGCTCCGCCAGCTCGATGACGTCCTCCTCCGACTCGGACAGCGTCACGCCGCCGCCCATGACGATGACCGGCGCTTTCGCCGCCGAGAGCAGATCGGCCGCTTCCTCGATCCGCCGCATGTCCGGCGCCTGCTTCTTTATCGGCAGCGGCTCGTAGCCGTCGATGTCAAATTCAATCTGCGCCTGCTGCACGTCCAGCGGCAGGTCGATGAGCACCGGCCCGGGGCGGCCGCTCCGCATGAGGTAAAACGCCTCGCGCAGCACCTGCGGAATCGTCCTGGGGTCGGTCACACAGTACGTCTTCTTCGCGACCGGCGCGCAGATCTTCGCGATGTCCACGCACTGGAACGGATCCATCCCCAGCTGCCACGAGTTCGCCTGTCCGGTGATGGCCAGCAGCGGGATGGAATCGATATAGGCCGTGTACATGCCCGTCACGAAATTCGTCGCGCCGGGGCCGGAGGTGCAGATCGCCAGTGCAATGCGGTGCGACGCGCGGTAATAAGCGTCGGCCGCGTGCGTGCATGCCTCCTCATGGCGCATGCAATAGTGTGAGATGGGCGCATCCTTCAGGTACTGATACACCGCGTTGATACCCGCGCCGGGGATGCCGAATGCATCCTGTATTCCCTCTTTTACCATGATTTGAACCAACGCTTCTGCCGCTTTCATGAAATCCTCCCGCATTTATTATTTCACTTAATGAAATCATATTTCTATGTATGAAGTTTAGCACGCTCCGGAGGATTTGTCAACCCAGAGGGCGGACAGGTATGGCCGCCTGTCCGCCTTATCATTTGAATCATCCATCCCGTTCAAGGCTTGCCGTAGGGATACGTGCGCTGAGCGCATCCAGTTTTTCCAAAAGCGCGCCGTCCAGCTCGATTGTTTCCATCTCCATAAGACGTCTCTTCTTCGCATGCGCCCCCTCGCCGGGCACGTGCAGGCCTGGCGCACGCGCCTGCATGCGTGTAAGCAGCTCGCCCGCCCGGGTTTCAAATCGAGTAAGGTCCATCAGCGCATCCGCCTTGATGGCGATCGCCGTATGCGAGGTCGGGCTCTTCTGGCCGTGCAGCTGGTCCGGCTCGTCTACAACGCAACCTTCCGATAAAATGGCCGTCAGCGCCTCTCCAAGCACAGCCAGGCCAAAGCCCTTATGGCTTCCGATCGGCAAGCGGGTGCCCTTCGCCAGTGCCTCTGGATCCGTCGTAGGCTTTCCCTCGCTGTCGAAGCCCCAGTACGCAGGGACCGGCTCCCCCCGATCCATCTTCTCTTTGAGCGCCCCGAACGACGCGTAGGCCATGCAGGCGTCGAAGAGCACCGGATAGCCGCGATCCGTCGGGAACGCATAACCCATCGGAAGCGTTCCGATGACCTTCTCCGTTCGGTTGGGTGCGCCCATTGTCGGCGCACCCTTGCACAGCAGCAGCGCAATAAAGCCCTGCTCACTCGCCCGCTGTACGTACGGCGCGGCAGCCAGATAGTGATTGCTGCCGCGCACGGCACATAGCCCGATGCCATGGATTCGCGCCGCATCCATCGCGCGCTCCATCGCGAAAGAACAGACCAATTCGCCAAGCCCGTTTCCGCCGTCCCAGCTTTCGAGCGCGCCACAGGCAGCGAGTTGGCGAAAGCTCGGGTTGATCACAACGTCACCGTCCAGCATCGCCTGCAGATGACCCGGGAAGTCGTAGATATCGTGATGCCCTACGTCCCGCAACGTGGCGCGCATCACCGTATCCGATACGCACCCAACGTTTTCCTCCGTCATGCCGAGTGCCCGCAGGCAACCTTCTATCCAGTTCTGCAAAGCACAAAGCTTTACCTGAGCCATGTCACTCCCCCGCCTTCAACGTAATGTCGTACTCTTCCATCGCCTCGCGCACCGCGCGCAGCAGCGGCCGGGTCGAGCCATCGTAATGCCCCAGCGAGAAGCCGTCTATGCCCAACTGGGCCAACTGCCCGATGCTCTCCCGAATAATCTGGGGCGTTGCGTT